>CAZXYP010000058.1:0-19259 GCA_964644955.1 uncultured Anaerolineales bacterium
TTTGAAGCGGTTGCAAGAAATACACGCGGCGGTGGACATTCCGTTGGTCTTGCACGGCGCAACGTCCGTGGCGCAAGCCGATTTACGCGCGGCAATCGAATGCGGCGTACAAAAAATCAATGTCGGCAGCGCGTTGAAACGCGTCTATTTTGAAACCTTAAGAAACGCGTGCAGCGCGATTGGCGCAGCATACAATCCGTATGAGGTGATGGGTTCGGGGTTGGATGCGGATGTGTTGACGACGGCGCGGCTTGCCTTGCAAGAGGAAATTGAAAGATGGATGTATTTGTTTGGCAGCGCGGGCAGAGGATAAATTTATGACGGAGTTTTTGTACTGATGGATTCGCATATTGTTGTCTATGGCACGTATTGGTGTCCCGATTGCAAACGCGCGAAAAAATTTTTGGGCGAGCAGCGCGTGCCTTATACGTGGATTGATATCGAAAAGGATAACGCCGCGCGCGAATATGTCGAGCGCGTCAACAACGGCAAACGCATTATTCCGACGATTGTGTTTCCCGACGGCAGTGTTTTGGTCGAACCGACGAACGCGGAACTCGCGGCAAAACTGAATCTGGAAACCAAAGCGTCGCGTCCGTACTATGACCTCATTATCATTGGCGCGGGAGTGACGGGTTTGACGGCTGCCTTGTATGCGGCGCGCGAAGGGATGGAAACGCTCGTTATCGAAAAAAGCGGCATTGGGGGGCAAGCGGGCATCACCGAAAAAGTGGAAAACTATCCCGGCTTTCCCGACGGCATCAGCGGCGCGGAATTGGTGGACCGCATCTACAAACAAGTCACGCGTTATGAGGTCGAAATTTTACAGGCGCAGGATGTGACCGAAATCGGCATGAATCTGCCGTTTCGGCACGTGCATACCGGGGACGGCGAAATGTATTCGGCGAACGCGCTGTTGGTGGCGACGGGCGCGGACTATCGCCGCCTGAATGTGCCGGGCGAAGACGAATACATTGGCGCGGGCATTCATTTTTGCGCGACGTGCGACGGTCCGTTTTACAAAGGCGCGGACGAACTTGTCGTCGTGGGCGGCGGCAACAGCGCGGTCGAAGAAGGATTGTTTCTCACCAAGTTTGCCAAAAAGGTCACGCTGCTCGTGCGCGGCGGCGCGTTGAGCGCCAACAAAATCGCGGCGGACAAGGCATTGAGTACGCCGCAATTGGAGGTGCGGTTCAATACGTCCGTTCAAGAATTTCGCGGGAACGGCAAGCTCAAGAGCATCGTCATCAAAAACTCACAGACTCACGCGGTGGAGGAAATTTATCCGGCGGGCGCGTTCATTTTCATCGGACAAAGACCCAATTCGCAAATCTTTCAAGGATATTTGGAATTGGACGAATACGGTTACATTCGCACGGGACACGATTTACTGCACGTGCGCGATTTGGAATACTATGCGCCGGAATGGCGCAAGCGGCATCCGTTCGATATGGAGACATGTCGTCCCGGAATATTCGCGGCAGGCGATGTGCGTTCGGGCGCGACGAATCAAATCGCGGCGGCAACGGGCGAAGGCGCGAGCGCGGCAATTTCAATTCGCGCGTACATGAAAGGCATGTAAAGCCGGGAGACACAAACATCGCAAGCGCGACGCTTGCGATGTTTTTTCACGGGCATACCCACTGCGCTTTATTTGACAATCAAAACCGGGCAGGTGGCATCTTGCAAAACCTTGTGACTCACACTGCCGATGAATAGGGCGCGCGCATTGCCCAAACCGCGCGAACCCATCACAATCAAATCGCTTTCGCGAATCTGCGCGACGCGCAAAATCGCATCGGCGGGCGGACCTTCCAAGATTTCAATATGCGGATCGAGTCCCGCCGCGCGCAGCGGCTCGGCAGCTTGTTTGGCAATTTCGTTGCCTTCTGCGGTTTCGCGCTGCATCAAATCTTCCAGCGTCGGGCTGCCGATGATTTTTGAGATGGGATGAAACGCATACACGATGCGAATTTCGGCGCGATATTTTAGCGCAATGTCCTGGGCGACGGCTACGGCGCGTTGACTGTGTTCGGAGCCATCATAGGCGAGTAGAATTTTTTGAAACATGCTTCACTCCGTTGTGAGAATGCAATCAGGGCAATAATTCCGAAATGTGTTCCGGTTCATCCACGCGCCCCGAAGGGGTTGACATCGGCGCAGACGTGACCGGCGTTGGGTCAATTTCAAAACGCGTTTCAATCTTGGCGCGCGCGCCCAACATTGCGCTGACGCCGCAGTACTTGGTTTCCGAAAGTTCAATCGCGCGCGCGACCGCGTCCGGATTTACATTGCCGCGCACATAATAAACGATTTCGATGTCGGTGTAAATGCGCGGGTGTTCTTGACAACGCTCGCCTTGCACCAAAACTTCCAGTCCTTGAATCGGCTCGCGTTTCTTTTGCAAGATCGAAAGGACATCCATTGCGGTACAGCCCGCCAACGCCGTGAGCAGCAGTTCAATCGGTTTGGGTCCGTTATCGGCTCCGGTTGGCGGCAGCGCGTCAATGACGATGTGATGTCCGGTGGTGGTCGTGCCGTCAAAGGTCATTCCGTTGCGCCAGACCATGCGCGTAAATTCTTGGTTTGCCATACGAGCTCCTGCGTAAGTGCCGCTATCATACACCACGCCGCGCAATTTTACCATGTGTGTTTCGGTGTGGCTGCTTTCGCTTGTTACTATTTCGCGCCCAAGTGAAAACACTGTGCCGTTTCGGTCAATTTTGGGTTGCGGCGCAAACGACCTGCGCGGCAAAAGAAAACAGAGCATAGAACTCTGCTATGCTCTGTTTGAAAAAGGCGCGGCGCGCGTTTATTCGTTTGCCTTGCGCTCTTGTTCTTTGTACTCGCGTTCGATGCGGCGAATGTCTTCGCCGTGCGGCGGCTGAATCTCGAACGCGTCCGGCGGAAAACCCGCAAACTTCATGTACCCGTCGTAAATCACTTCTTCGCGAATGTCGTCGGTAATGACCAATTCCCGCGTATAGGGTCCGGATGTAATGACCGCAGTCACCAAATCTGAACCGTCGTCAATAATATCCAACATGCAGCCGCGGTCGGGATAAGAACCTTTCCGCAAAAATTCGCCAAAACATTTTTCGCATGCAAATGGCGGATGCCCACACAGATTTCGATTGATGATGACGCGCATGGTCTCATCTCCTCTCGCACTGACCCGTAACCATCCAAATTTACCGTCTCCACTCTACCGATTCTGCAGCGTTGTTTCAAGGGTCACATGTCCCGACAATTTGAGGATAGCTCTTGTCTTGCCGGGAGACGGGCGAGTTCATGCCCTATCCCGACTCGGCAAGAATCCGCGGGATGCGACATCTGTCACCGCCAAGACCCGTCATTTGTCATTCGCGCAAGAGGTGAACCCTGTGTATCCTCGATAGAGGCGCACCCTCTATGAATCACTCGAAAATCATAACCACCCTGTTTCTTTTGTCATGCCTTTTGGCTTTCCCGGGCTGTCAATCTACAGCGCCGGCTCAAGTCCTTTTTTCCGACGTCCAAACGCCGGTGGCAGATTCCGATGCGCAAACGGCGGTCAAGCCCCTGCGCGTTGCCGTCGCTGCCGTCATTTCTCCCAAAGGCAATGTCGAGAGTTACAGCCCCTTGCTGGAATACATTGGCGCGAAATTGCATCGTCCGGTTGAACTCGTGCAGCGGATGACGTACGCCGAAGTGAATGATTTGGTGGAACGCGGCGATGTGGATCTGGCATTCGTTTGCACGAGCGCGTATCTTATCGGACAGCGCGAGTTCGGAATGGAATTGTTGGTCGCGCCGCAAGTGAACGGCGAAACGGCGTACTATTCGCTTTTGATTGTCCCTTCTGACAGTCCCGCGCGTTCGATGCAAGATTTGCGCGGCAAAACGTTTGCCTTTACCGACCCGCTTTCGCTCACCGGACGGCTCTATCCAACCCAAGTGTTGAGCACATTCGGGACCACCCCCGAAGAATTTTTCGAGCGCACCTTTTTCACCTACAGCCACGATAACGCGATTCGCGCGGTTGCCAATGGCGTTGCCGATGGCGCGAATGTGGACAATTTGGTGTACGAGTTTTTTGTGGCGCGTGACCCAAGCATTGGCGCCAAAACGCGCGTCATTCAGCGTTCGCCGCCATTTGGCATCCCGCCCGTTGTCGTCAATCCCAATCTCGACCCGCAGCTCAAGCTCTTGCTGCGCGAAATTTTGATACAAGCAAACCAAGAGGAACACGGACGGACGATTCTTCAAGACCTGATGATTGAACGCTTTGTGGTCGTTTCGGACCACATTTACGATTCGGCGCGCGCGATAGAGCTGCAAGTGAATCCTGCACCGTGAGAAGCTTGGAAAAATAAAAAGTCAAGATTGAAATGGGCATGCGTACCTCAACGGTTTCTCTCTTCCCTCGCTCCTCATCCCTCATCCCTTCACTGCGCGCGTGGCTGCTGCGTCCCAGCGTGCGCGCCAAAATCATGGGCATTGTTTTGGGCTTGGTGCTTTTGTTGGGGTTCGGAATCATTTGGCAGGTGCGAATCAGCATGACCGCCGCGCTCACCGCGCGCTTGCACGAACGCGGCGTCTCGATTGCGCGCGACCTCGCGGCGCGTTCCGCCGATTTGATTTTGATTAACAACACGTACGCGCTGCATGAACTCGTACAGGACACCTTGAGCAACAACAGTGATTTGCGGTATGTATTTGTTTTGGACGCGAATGGGCGCGTTTTGGTTCATTCCTTTGCCAATGGCATTCCGCGCAATCTGCTGGAACAAAATCAAGTTGCGCCAACCGAGCGCGCACATGCGGTTGAATTTACAACCGACGAAGGCATCATTCACGACATTGCCGTTCCCATCTTTGAAGGACGCGCCGGGACCGCGCGCATTGGGCTTGACGAAAAGAGTGTACAGCGCGCGGTGAATGATTTAACATTGCAAATGCTTTTGACGACGCTGGTTGTCTCGCTGCTCGGCATTGGCGCGGCGTATGTTTTCACGTTGGTCTTGACGCGTCCCATCCGCACGCTCGTCAATGCGACCCAAGCCGTCGCGCAAGGCGACCTTGCGCAGCGCGCGCCCGAATGGGGCGACGATGAATTGGGCAAACTTTCGCGCGCGTTCAATCAGATGGTCGGCGACCTCGCCATCGGACAGGCGGCGATGCGTCAACGCCACCGCGAGTTGACCGCGCTCAATGCCGTCGCCAACGCGGTGAACGCGCCCGCGCCGCTCGATACGATGCTGGAGCGCGCGCTGCGCGCTGTTCTCGATGCGTTGGCGCTCAAGGGCGGCTGGGTCTTTTTGTTTGACCGCAGTGGCAGCGAAATTCAATTGACCAGCTGGATTGGTCTGCCCCAAGAGCTTGCCGCGCAAGAAGTTTCCACCGCATTGCGCGGTTGTCCATGCACCACCGCCATTCGCGAGCATCATGCCCACATCGTTGTGCCGCTCCCGTTCAATTGCCCGCTCCGCCACGCGCGTTTGCAGAACGCGCGCGCGGTGGTTTCACATGTCACGGTGCCCATTCTGGCGCGCGGGCGCGTGTTGGGCGTTTTTGGCGTTGTGAGTGATGAAGCGGATACGTTTCAAGCGGATGAGGTGCATCTCCTGGAAGCGATTGGACAACAGTTGGGCAGCGCGGTGGAAAATGCGCGGCTGTGGGATGATTTGCGCGATAAAGAGCGCGTGCGCGGACAATTGCTCGACAAGGTGATTACGGCGCAAGAGCAAGAACGCAAACGCATTGCGCGCGAGCTGCATGATGATACCGGACAGGCAATTACATCACTGATGGTGGGTTTGCGCGCCGTGAGCGACACCTGCGAACCTGCGACGCGTCCACAGCTTGCAGCGCTGCGCGAGATTGCGGCGCAAGCTCTCGATGCGGTCAAGCGGCTCGCGCGTGAACTGCGTCCGCCCTTGCTCGATGATTTGGGACTCGCCGCCGCGTTGGAGCGATATGTTACGACCTATCGCCATACCCACGGTTTGAATGTGGATTTGGAATTGACCGGTTTTCGCGGCGATGAACGGCTCGCGCCCGAAATCGAATTGACCGTGTATCGCATCGTTCAAGAAGCGTTGACGAATGTGGCAAAACATGCTCATGCCAAGAATGTGAGTATTGTCGTCGAACGAAAACCTTCCGCGCTGATTGCGATAGTGGAAGACGATGGGAATGGTTTTGATTTGCGCGCGGTGGTCGAGGGCAGACAAGAAGGACGGCTTGGACTTGCAGGAATGCGCGAACGCGCCGAATTGGTTGGCGGGCGCGTACAATTCGAATCCGCTCAAGGCAAAGGTTCCAGTGTCTTTGTAGAGCTTCCGATTCAAGAGCAACTCTATGAAAGTGCGAATTCTATTGGCGGATGACCATGCCGTTTTGCGCGCGGGACTTAAATTGCTGTTGAACGCGCAGAGCGACATGCAAGTCATTGGCGAAGCAACCACCGGTCCCGAAGCGTTGACTGCCGCGCGCACGCTTGGGCCCGACCTTGTGATTCTCGATGTGGGAATGCCGGGCATGGACGGCTTGGAAGCGCTGCGTCAAATCAAACGCGCGCAGCCGCAAATCCAGGTCTTGATGTTGACGATGCACGAAGAGGAAGGGTACTTGCGGCGCGCGTTAGAAGCTGGCGCTGCCGGCTATTGCCCCAAAAGCGCGGCGGATGCGGAATTGATTTCCGCGATTCGCGCGGTGATGCGCGGCAATGTTTATATTCATCCGTCGCACACCAAGCTGTTGTTGAATGGGATGCTGCCCGATGCAAACACAACCGCAACGTTTCAGACGAACGCGGAATTGAGCGAGCGCGAACACGCGGTCTTGCGGCTTGTCGCGTTGGGACACACGAATCAAGAAATCGCCGACCAATTGGCATTGAGTGTCAAGACCGTCGAATGCTATCGCGCGCGCGGGATTGAATTGTTGGGTTTGGCGAGCCGCGCCGCGTTGGTGCGATACGCGATGCAGCAGGGCTGGTTGAATGAATGAATTGCAAGGTTTTCCCTCGCACGCTTGGAAAGCGATAGGGAAATCCCTTGCATTGTGACAAGATGCACAGGTTTTTCCTGCTATCGCCCTTAATCCTTTTTTGATATGTTTGGCGCAGAGAAGCAAGTTCTCTGCGCTTTTGCTTTTTCTGAACAGAGGAGGATGTGACATGCCCGTCACCAGTGAACAAAAAGTATCCGCTCCATCTCAATCACAGGCGGCTGCGCTCGCGCCGCAAGATGTGCTGCTGCGTATGCAAGCGGATTTGAAACGCGCGCTGCAAAAACCCGCGCACGAGCGACGCTGGATTATGGTGATTGATTTACGCAAATGCGTTGGCTGCTCGGCATGTACGATTGGCTGCGTGGCGGAAAACAAACTGCCGCCCGGCGTCGTGTATCGCCCGGTGCTGGAAGAAGAAATCGGCACGTATCCGAATGTGACGCGCCGCTTTTTGCCGCGTCCGTGTATGCAGTGCGACAACCCGCCCTGCGTTCCGGTGTGTCCCGTCAACGCCACGTACAAACGCGCGGATGGGATTGTCGAAATCAATTACAACCAGTGCATCGGCTGCCGCTATTGTGTGACCGCGTGCCCGTACGGCGCGCGCACGTTCGATTTTGGCGCGACGTATTCGGAAGGAACGCCGGAAGCGCCGGGTTTGATTCTCGGACAAGACGCCGCGCAGACAATGGAACGCCAGCCCAATTTCGAATATGGACGCCCGTGGCCCCGCATTGACGAAGAATCTCCGATTGGCAATGTGCGGAAATGCCATTTCTGCATCCATCGCCTGGAAGCCGGAATGCTGCCCGCATGCACCACGACCTGCATCGGACGCGCCACGTATTTTGGCGACGCGAACGACCCGGACGCGTTGGTGAATGAACTCATCGCGCAGCCGAACGTGATGCGCTTGAAAGAAGAATTGGGCACCCAACCCAAAGTCTATTACTTGATGTAGAGGAGGACGACAATGACTTGGTTCAAACGCCTCATTTGGTTCGGCATTGCGCTCGCGGTCGCGTTCGGCGCGTGGGGTATTTTTACGCGCTTGACCACCGGGCATGTCGAAGCGAATTACGGTTCCTATGTGGTATGGGGTTTGTGGGTGGCGATGTATCTGTTCTTTGTCGGCATTGCGGCGGGGTCCTTTATGCTCGCAACGCTTGACCTTTTGTTCCGCGTCGAATTGTTTCGCGGCATGGGACGACTCGCGCTCTTTTTGGCATTGATTACGCTTGGCGCGGGCTTGGTTCACATTTGGCTCGACCTCGGACATCTCGACCGCATTTGGAAAGTGTATGCGCAAGGCAACATCTTTTCCGTGATGGGACAGATTGTGTGGGGCTATACCATTTTCGGTTTGCTCACCGCGTTCGCGCTCGTCCTCACGCTCGATTGGTTCAAAACCCCAACGTGGCTTTTGCGCGTGGTGATGATTGTCGGTTTGGGGTTGTCGCTTTTCTTGAGCGGCGCGGTCGGCGCGCTGCTCGGCGTGCAAGTGGCGCGTCCGTTTTGGCATGTGGGACTCTTTCCCGTCCAATTCCCGATTTTCAGTCTCGGCTCGGCAATGGCGCTCTTGCTCGCGGTGTGGGCATTTTTTGGTCCGCGCAATGACCCGCGTTACAAACAACAAATCAAAGTGCTCGCGCTCGGCGTCGTCATTCTGCAATTGGTCAAGACCTATTTCGTGTGGGCGGATTTTTCACAGAGCATGTACGGCGGCGTGCCGATGAATGT
Organism: uncultured Anaerolineales bacterium; assembly: GCA_964644955.1. Taxonomy (GTDB): domain Bacteria; phylum Chloroflexota; class Anaerolineae; order UBA4142; family SHND01; genus SHND01. The sequence goes on from CAZXYP010000058.1 coordinate 8,737, forward strand.
TCACGCCGTAGAAGAGGTATTGTTCGGACAATACTGGTGGGCATTCTGGCTGCTGCAAATCGGCGTCGGCACCGTGATTCCTCTCGTCATTTTGCTCGTGCCAAGTTTGCGCGAACGATATTGGTTGGCAGGCGCGGCAGCGGTGATGGTGTTGTTTGGATTCGGCGTCGCGCGCGCCAATATCGTGTTCCCCGCGCTCACGATTCCCGAAATTGACGCGCTGGCGAATGCATTCAACGACCCGCGTTTGCAGTTCAACTATTTCCCGAGCGCGATGGAATGGGCAGTGACGCTCGGCATTATCGGTTTGACGACTGCCGCATTTTTCATTGCGTATGACCACCTCAAGTTCTTGAAATTGAAGGAGGCGAACTAATGGACAAGGAATTTGAAATCACCGAAGCAACGGCGCCGGACTATACACTGCGCCGCCGCGACTTTCTCAAGTACTCGGCGTTTCTCGGCGGATGCGCGGCTGTCGCCTCACAACTCAATTTCGCGTGGGACCTGATGGACGGCAAAGTGGCAGCGGCGGCAGGTGAGCAAGCGGGCTATCCGCTCGCTGACCCCGCGAGCATCCTTTACAGCACCTGTCAGCAGTGCAATACCAACTGCGGCATCAAAGTCAAATTGTTGAACGGCGTCATTGCCAAAATTGACGGCAGCCCCTTCAACCCGTTCACACTGAATCCGCATATCTCGTACAAAACGCCGATAACGGAAGCGGCGACGATTGACGGCGCGATTTGTCCCAAAGGGCACGCGGGCATCCAAACGACCTATGACCCGTATCGCCTTGTCAAAGTGTTGAAACGCGCGGGCAAACGCGGCGAAGGCAAATGGCAAACCATTTCATTCGACCAAGCCATTTCCGAAATTGTCAACGGCGGCAATCTGTTTGCCAATGTGCCGGGCGAAGAAAATCGCGCGGTGGAAGGATTGAACGCCCTTTACGCGCTGCGCGACCCGAAAGTTGCCAAAGAGATGAGCGATGCTGTCACCAAAATTCGCGCGGAAAAAGACGCCGAGAAAAAGAAAGCGCTGGTCGCGGAATTCAAAACCAAATTCGCCGCCGACCTCGACAAGATGATTGACCCCGAACATCCTGACCTGGGTCCGAAAAACAATCAACTCGTGTTCATGTGGGGACGCTTGAAAGCCGGGCGCAGTGATTTCATCAATCGCTTTACGCGCGACGCGCTCGGCTCGACCAACACGCACGGACACACGACCGTTTGTCAAGGTTCGCTGTACTTTTCCGGTAAAGCAATGAGCGAACAATTTGTCGAAGGCAAGTTTACGGGCGGCGAAAAATTTTACTGGCAGGGTGATACAGAAAATTCTGAATTCGTAATTTTCGTCGGCTCGTCGCCGTTTGAGGGCAATTACGGTCCGTCCAATCGCGTGCCGCGTATTACCAATCCTATGGTGAACAACGGTATGCGATACGCGGTGATTGACCCGCGCCTTTCCAAAGTCGCGTCCAAAGCGTGGAAGTGGCTGCCGAACAAACCGGGCACCGAAGGCGCGATTGCGCTCGGTTTGATTCGCTATGTCATTGACAATAAAAAATATAACGAAAAATATCTGCGGAACGCCAACAAGGGCGCGGCAGTCGCAAACGGTGAACCGAATTGGAGCAACGCGACGTGGCTTGTCAAAATAGATGACAAGGGACACGCGGGCGCGTTCGTGCGCGCGTCGGAACTCGGTATCGCGTCCAAAGAAAAACGCACGGGCGCGGACGGCAAAACGGAATGGGAGTTTGACCCGTTCGTCGTGATGCAAGACGGCAAGCTCGTGCCGTTCGACCCGAACGACGACAAGAACGCGGTGCTTGGCGATTTGCTCGTCAATCAATTCGTCAAGGACAAGGACGGCAAAGACCTCATCGTCAAGACGGGATTCGCGATACTGGTTGACGAAGCCAACAAATACTCGCTGCAAGATTGGGCAAATATCGCGGGCGTCAACGCGCGCGATTTGGAAGACATCGGACGCGAATTTGTTTCGCACGGACGCAAAGCCGTTGCCGACATTCATCGCGGCGTTTCACAGCACACCAACGGTTTCTACAATGTGCTGGCGTGGAACAATCTCAATCTCCTCTTGGGCAATTACGATTACAAGGGCGGATTCGTCAAAGTCTCGACGTATGATGTGGCAGGCGCCAAAGCCGATGGTCCGTTCAATCTCTCCAAGATGGTGCCCAAGAAACACAATCCGTTCGGACTTTCGATTATTCGTCACGATGCCAAATACGAAGAGTCAACGATTTTCGCGGGGTATCCGGCGAAACGCAATTGGTATCCGCTCGCGTCGGATATTTATCAAGAGCTCATTCCTTCGATGGGCGACGCGCATCCGTATCCCATCAAGGCGTTGTTCATCTACATGGGTTCGCCCATCTACTCGCTTCCGGCGGGACACACCAACATTGAAATTCTTTCCGACCCGAACAAGATTCCACTCGTCATTGCGAATGATATTGTCGTCGGCGAAACCTCCATGTATGCGGATTACATTTTCCCCGACCTCACGAATCTCGAACGCTGGGAATTTGCCGGTTCGCATCCGAGCATGACGGTCAAACAGCAGCCGCTGCGCCAACCGACGATTGCGCCGTTGATTGAAACCGTCACGGTGTACGGACGCCAAATGCCGATTTCGCTCGAGTCCATGATTCTGGGCATCGCGGAAAAAATGAACTTGCCGAATTTTGGACCGAACGGGTTCGGCGAAGGCAAACCGTTGACGCACATGGACGATTTGTACTTGAAGATGGTGGCGAATCTCGCGTACGGCGAAAAGCCCGAAGCGGCGGACGCGGTGCCCGATGCGGACGACGAAGAACTGCGCGTGTTTATGGAAGCGCACAAACATTTGCCCGCGAGTGTGTATGACGCGGAACGTTGGAAATCTATCGTCGGCGATGAATTGTGGCGCAAAGTGGTATTCGTATTGAATCGCGGCGGACGCTTCCAAGAGTATGCCAAAATTTTCGACGGCGAAAAGGTGGCAAACAAGTACGGCAAACTCATCAACATGTACCAAGAAAAAACCGCCAAAGTCAAACACGCCATGACGGGCAAAAGTTTGCCGGGCTTTGCCACCTACATTCCCGCGCCGACCGATGTCACGGGCGAGCCGCTGCCGGATGAAGGACAAGGATTCGATTTGCAAATGATTACGTACCGCGAAATCGCGCAAACGAAATCGCGCACGCCGGGCAATTACTGGCTCAAAGCGCTGCTGCCCGAAAACTTTGTCGCAATGAACGCGGCGGACGCGGCGGCGCGCGGGCTCAAGAACGGCGAACTGGTGCGTATCGTGTCGGCAACCAATCCAAACGGCGAATGGGATTTGACGAACGGACAAAAGCAGCCCATCATCGGCAAAGTCAAAGTGATGCAGGGCATCCGTCCCGGCGTGATTGCGTTCGCGCTCGGTTTCGGACACTTTGCGTATGGCGCGCGCGATATTGCGATTGACGGCCAAGTCATCAAGGGCGACCCGCGCCGCACGCTCGGCGTACATGCGAACGCGGCAATGCGCGTGGACCCGTACTTGAAAAACACAACGCTCGTTGACCCCGTTGGCGGCAGCGCGGTCTTTTACGACACACGCGTCAAGGTCGAAAAGGTCTAGTGACACGCGGCAAAGAGCTTTCTTTGGAGACGCCGGGAACTCTTTGCCTCTCCTTTCCAACCACCGACGAGTATCCCGCCCCGGACGCTTGTCGGTGGTTTCTGATTGTTTTTTGTCGGACAAAGGTACTCGATTGTAGGGTAAGAGTGTCACTAGGATTTCGAACGTGCGGATATAGAATTGAGCGCACAAGGAGGAGTCAAATGCCACAGCTCCCAAAAGCGTATCAGCGTTTCCAAAGCGAATACCCAACCGTTTGGTCCGCGTATGACCAACTCGGCGCGGCAGTCCATTCCGCCGGACCGTTGGATGAAAACACGCGCGCCCTGCTCAAACTTGCGCTCGCCGTCGGCGCGCAAATGGAAGGCGCGACGCATACGCACGCGGCGCGCGCGCGCGAATTGGGAATCTCCGACCAAGCCATTCGCCAAGTCGTCTTGCTCGCCGCGCCCACGCTCGGCTTTCCGCGCATGATGGCAGCCATGACGTGGGTGGACGATATTTTGAACAAAGAAAAATGAGCATCAACCAAAAATACTCGCGCCGCGATTTTCTCAAACTCTTTGGCGGCAGCGCGGCAAACGCGACGACTGAACTTGCCGCGAACCTCATTCCCGACACGGCGCCAAAACCTGCGCGCGCGGCGCAGCTGCGCGCGGAAAATCTCAGCGCGGCGCGCGCAAAATTGTACGAAACGCCGCCGACGCAAAACGCGACGCGCTGCGCGCGCTGCAATGCAGAATTTGTCGGCGAAAACAATGCGCCGCTGTGTCCGACCTGTCGCGCCCAAGCGGAACAGGCGCAATCCTTGTTGACGGATTTGTTGAAATAATATGCCGACGCTTGAAGCTGTATTGCAGCAATCCGCCGAACGTCATCACAATCATCTGTGTCCGCGCCAAGTGTTGGGCGCGCGTATGGGCATGTACGCGGGCGAATTGTTGGGACTTGAATTTCCACAATCGGACAAACGCGTATTTTGTTTTGTCGAAACGGATGGTTGTTTGACGGACGGCATCGCCGTCGCAACAGGGTGTTGGTGGGGCAGCCGCACGATGCGTTTGGTGGATTACGGCAAAACGGCGGCGACGTTTATTGACACGCACACGCAGCGCGGGCTGCGTATCACACCGTTAATCACCGCGCGCCAACGCGCTTGTGCGTACGCGCCCGATGCGCCTGACAAATGGCACGCGCAGCTGCACGCGTATCAGATCATGCCGACGTGTGAATTGTTGTACGCGCAACATGTAAAACTCACGCTCGATTTGCAGAAAATAATCAGTCAACACGGCTTGCGCGTCGTGTGCGAACAATGCGGCGAAGACATTATCAACGAACGTTTTGTCGAACGCGGCGGCGCGCGCCGCTGCCGCGCGTGCGCGGACGGCGCATACTATCAAATCGACGCGATTCCCCTTGAATTGTTCCGGCTCCCGCTGTGCGTTCCGCTTGCCGCTTCATCCCCGCGCTAGCCGCAGGTTCGCTCGCTGACAAGACATTTGTCTCCGGACCAATCGGCTGGCGGCTTGGTTCAAACGGATTGAGCGCGTTGCCGTAAGCAACGGCTCGGTTCATGTTGTGGCTCCCGGACTGCAAACGCCGAACGATTATTTGGTACGCAACAAACGCAAACCGTTCAACACCACAATCAACGTACTGCCTTCGTGTCCGACCACGCCGAGCGGGAGCGGCAGTGTCACCGCAAACACCGACAAAATCAGCACGACAATGACCGTCAGCGAAAAACCGATGTTTTGCCATACAATGCGACGCGCGCGACGCGCCAGATCAATCAAGTACGGCAGGCGCATCAAATCATCACGCATCAAAACGACATCGGCGGTTTCCAATGCGACATCACTGCCAATCGCGCCCATTGCCACGCCCAAATGACTCACCGCCAACGCGGGCGCATCGTTCACGCCGTCGCCAATCATTGCCGTTGCGTTCTGTTTGGCGAGACGTTCCACCAATTCCACCTTGTCTTGCGGCAAAAGGTCGGCGTAAAATTCGTCCACGCCCACCTGACGCGCGACGGCTTGCGCCACGCGCCGCGTATCGCCCGTAATCATGATAATGCGTTTGATGCCGCGCGCGTGTAACGCGTCCAACGCTTCCCGCGCCTGCGGGCGGACGGTATCGGCGACGGCAATGAAACCGATGGGATGATTGTTGCGACTGATGCCGACGACGGTTTTGCCCTGACTTTCCAAATCGCGCGCGCGGCGGCGCAGCGGTTCGGGCCACACCTGATTTGCCGTTTCCATCATCCGCTTGTTGCCGATTTGAATGAGTGCGCCGCCGACCGTGCCGGTGACGCCTTGCCCGGGCACGGCGACCAAATCATCCACTTGTACAAGTTGCAAGTTTCGGTTTTGCGCTTCTGCTGTAATCGCGTCCCCGAGCGGATGTTCCGAGCGTTTTTCGACACTGGCTGCCCAGGTCAACAATTCATCGCCCGTGCAGCGTTCGGGCGTGCTGGGACCTGCCGGATTGAGCTGCGCGAAAAAATTTGCGTCGAACCATTTATCGCCCAACACATCGGCAGCGGCAACGACATCGGTCACGCGCGGTTTGCCGAGCGTGAGTGTGCCTGTTTTGTCGAACGCGATACTGTTCACCGACGCGGCTTGTTCCAGGTACGAACCGCCTTTGAACAAAATACCGTTGCGCGCCGCATTCGCAATCGCGGACAAAATGGATGCGGGCGTAGAAATCACCAGCGCGCACGGCGACGCGACGACGAGCAGCGTCATGGCGCGATAAAACGACGCGTCCCACGACATGCCCAACACAAAATAGGAACCCACCAACGTCAACAGCGAAAACACAATCACGCCTATCGCATATTTCGGTTCAAACTCATCGAGGAATCTCTGCGTTTGCGCCTTGCGTCCCTGCGCCTGTTCCACCAATTCAATTACGCGCGCGAGCGTCGTGTCTTGCGCCAGTCGCGTCACCTGAATTTCCAACGCGCCCTGTCCGTTCACACTGCCCGCAAAGACATCATCGCCGGGTACGCGTTCGACGGGCATTGCTTCGCCGGTGATGGCGGATTGGTCAATCGCGCTCGCGCCGCGCGCGATGCGTCCGTCCATCGCGATGCGTTCGCCCGGTTTCACCAGAATCACGTCGCCGATTTGCAATTGTTCAATCGGCACAATTTTTTCCGTGCCGTCCGCCGCGCGCAATAACGCTTCATTCGGACGCAGTTTCATCAACGCGCGTATCGCGTGCCGCGAACGTTCCATCGCAAACGCTTGCAATGTATTGGACAGGGAAAACAAAAACAACAGCATCGCGCCTTCTGCCCAATAATCAATGCTCGCCGCGCCGACGGCTGCCAGAATCATTAGCACATTCACGTCGAGCCGTTTTTCGCGCAGCGCCTCCAGCGCGGTGCGCGTGCCGACATAACCGCCGGTCAGATACGCAAGGACAAACAGTCCGGTGTGAAGCCACTGCGGCGCGCCCAGATTGTCGGAGATGATGCCCGCGACCATGAAAATAAAACAGAGCGCAGTGAGGACCGCTTCAATGCGATTGAATTTATACTGCTGTGCTTCGGACGGCGCCTCCGCTTTGGGATGCGAAACCGGTTTTGTCAGGCGCGGTTGTGTGTTGGATTGAAGCATGGTAAATAAAAAAAAGGGCAAAGGGTTTCCTTTGCCTTTGAGAAGGTCAAACGGTTTCCGTTTCCGCTTCGGCAGCGCGCAATTCCAACGCGCTCAGAACCGCAATGCTCGTGACAATAATTGCCGAGAGTACGCACCACGGACAGATTTCGTGCAAGACAAAAACCTCGATATAGGTGAGATACAACGAAAACGCGACGCCGGCGGCAGAAACAAGGAACAAACCGCGCTGCGCCCACGGGCTGAATTTTTTCCACAGCACGGCGAGACTCAATGCCAACAAGGCGATATACGCGCCGATGCCCCACAATGCGACGGGCAGTCCCAAGAATTCGGAATACACGCTCATATTCACGAGTTCACAGTTTCCGACGCCGAGACACACTGCCGTCCACCAACCCCAATGGACGGTCAACAGATAGATCGAGACCGCGATGCCTGCGACTGACAGAATAGAGGTAACGAGCGGACGCGAGATTTTCATATTATTGTTTCGGAAGGTACGATTCGATGGTCTGGGCGAATTGTTCGGGCGGCAGCAGCCCTTCGATGAATTGCCCGTTGACAAAGAATGAAGGCGTAGCTTGAATTCCGAGGTTACGCCCATCCTCGAGTTCTTTTTGAATCAACGCGCCGTGCTTGTTACTGTCAAAACAGGCGTTGAACGCGGCAGTGTCAAGGTTCAATTCTTGCGCGAACCGTTTCAGATTCGCGTCCGAATACGCGCCGACATTTTCCCCGGTTTGATTGTCAAAGAGATGCGTGGCGTACGCCCAAAATTTGCCCTGGTCATTGGCGCATTCCGCCGCCAGCGCGGCTTGGGTGGATTCTCTGCCGATAAAGGCAAAATTGTGATAGATCACTTTGGCTTTGCCCGTGTCAATGTATTGCGGCGCGAGCTGTTGGATGACCAAATCGGCGCGGCGGCAGACGGGGCATTGAAAGTCGGAATAGATATCAATCGTGACCGGCGCATTTGCCGCGCCGAGAATTCGTCCACTGCTGGTCTGCGCGGGGGCGCGCGGCGTGCGCGGCGCGGTGATATTCACAATGACCAAACCCAGCACCACGACTGCGGCGACAATGACGCCGCCGATAATCCATAGGTTGCTGTTGGATTTTTTCTGCGCGCGCTTGCGCGCGGATGTTTTCGACATGACTTTACCTCACTATAGAATAATCGTAATGTAACGCATTCAGATTAACTCGATATGAGTCTGAACTGCGTAGTAAACGCGTTGGAATGCGGTCAAAACCGCACGGCGCGCGCTTTACTATACGTACAGCAGCGCGAAACGCCAAAGGGCAATTGTCATGCGCCGCGCGTGACACCTGCCATTCGTTGCCGCACGCACTCCCTGCCTATAATGAGGAAAAAGGCGACACACAAAGAGGATGCAGATGTGCCCAACGCTCAAGACCTAAAACGGTACCGCGCCAACATTCAGGATGAAATTGACAGCGCCTATTTATATCGCGCGGTGGCGGACGTGGAAAAATCGCCGCCGCTGGCGGAGGTGTACCGCAAGCTCGCGGCGACGGAAGAACAGCACGCGCAATTTTGGCAAGACCAATTGCGCGCGGCAAGTGCGCCGGACGAAAAAATAAATCCGACGTGGCGCGCGCGAACGCTCGCGTTTTTGGCGCATCGGTTCGGCGCGAATTTTGTGTTGCCGACGCTGACCGGCGCGGAACGCGGCGACAGTCAAGGATATGCCGCGCAGCCCGAATCCGCCAACACCGCGCTGCCCGCCGAAGAGAATTCACATGCGCGTATCTTGAATGCGATTGCGACGCAAACGGGCGGCGGGATCGAAGGCAGCGCGGTGGCGCAATATGAAGGACGCCATCGTGCGGCGGGCGGCAATGCGCTGCGCGCGGCGGTACTGGGCGCGAACGACGGTTTAGTGTCCAACCTCTCACTCATTATGGGCGTCGCAGGCGCGGCGCCCGAAGGCAACGCGATTGTGATTGCAGGGCTGGCAGGTTTACTCGCGGGCGCGTGTTCGATGGCGATGGGCGAATGGATTTCGGTGCAGTCGTCGCGCGAATTGTACGAGCGTCAAATCAAAATCGAACGCCAAGAAATTCAACACGCGCCGCAAGAAGAACAAGCCGAACTCGCGTTGATTTATCAAGCCAAAGGGTTGAGCGAACAACAAGCGCGGGAATTTGCGGCGCGCGTCATGAGCGACCAAACCACCGCGTTGGATACCCTGTCGCGTGAAGAATTGGGCATTGACCCGAACGAACTTGGCGGCTCGGCGCTCGAGGCGGCGGCTACGTCGTTTGTGTTGTTTGCCATCGGCGCGATTATTCCGTTGATTCCGTTTTTGATTTTTCAGGGTATGACTGCCATTATTGCGAGCGTGATTGTGAGTACGCTCGGACTGTTTGCGATTGGCGCGGGCATCACGCTCATGACCGGACGTAGTGTGTGGTATTCCGGTATCCGCATGGTCCTTATCGGTTTGGGCGCGGCATTGGTCACCTACATCGTCGGCAAGCTGATTGGGGTGACGATTGCGGGTTAGTGTAAAATAGGGGCGGAGGAACATAACAAACGCATGAAAATTTTGTTGGTCTCGCCCGAAGCGCGCGTGTGGAATTCGCGCACGCATATTCATAACGGTCTGGGGTATCTCGCCGGCGCATTGCTCACGGCGGGTTACGAAACGGATATTTACGACGGCGCGGTGGAAGATGAATCGCTCGACGCGCGTTTGACGCGGGAGCATTTTGAGGTCGTGGGCATTTCATCGCCGACGCCGCTCATTAACGAAGCGTGGCAATATGCGCGCACCGCAAAACAACACAACGCCGTGACAATTCTCGGCGGTCCGCATCTGACGCTGCTGCCCGACGAATCCATGCAAAAACCGGAAGTGGATTTTGTCGCGCGCGGCGAGGCGGAATACACCCTCGTCGAATTTTTGCAAACGCTCGAACGCGGCGGAAGCGATGACGCGTGGAAAAAAATTCTCGGACTTTCATGGAAAGACGCGCAAGGCAAGGTGCGCCACAATTTGGACCGCCCGCTTTCGCCTGACCTCGACGCGCTGCCGTTCCCCGCGTACCATCTTTTCAAAATTGATCGCTACACCAATTTGCAGCCGTTGACGGACGGACTGGACCCGCACGCGCGTTCCTACACGATAGTGACTTCGCGCGGCTGTCCGTACAAATGCACCTATTGTTCCAAACCGATTACGGGCGACACCTGGCGCGCGCGTTCCG
>CAZXYP010000059.1:0-19253 GCA_964644955.1 uncultured Anaerolineales bacterium
GCGCGCCACCCCTGCGGTCACACGCACGCGCGTTTCCCGCGCCCCCACGCGCGCGCCAACGCGCGTGAGCAAACCGCCCGTCGCTGCCCAAGAAGCGATTCCCACCGAAATCACTGCCATCACCGATGTGCCGCCGCCGCCCACCGACGCGCCACCGCCGCCGCAAGAACAACCGACCACTCCGCCAAAAGCCGCGCCGGCTACGCGCAAGCCCGCCGCACCGCCCGCACCTAAACCGACCGACCCGCCGCCACCAGCGTCGCCCACCTCACAATTCAAATATCGCATTCAAGAATCGCGCTGCGGTCCGAATGTGCGCACGTATATCGAGGGCTATGTCTATGAAAACAATCAGCCCAAGAACGATGTCCTCATCCGCATTTCGCAAGGTCCGGACGGGCAGCCCGACCCGAACGATGATTATCGCACCGGCACGGACCCGCGCAAGGGGTACTTTTTTCACAACATCAATATCGGCGCGCCGCACGGCGGCACATGGTATCTCTGGGTCATGGACCCCGGCACCCAGCAGCGCATTTCCGAAATCGCGATTGTAAAAACCGACCCGGAGCGCATCGAAGACAGCGAAAATAGTTCCGGTTCCTGCCAATCGGCAACCATCAAATTCTCAACCTCCGGTCCGGTGACGGGTCCGGTACGCACAACCGCGCCGACGCGGACACCCAATCCCAACGCAACGCCCACGCCAACCCAAGACCCGTTGGATGACAGCTAAAACCAAACGGTGACAGAGAAATTTTCTGTCACCGTTTTTTATGCCGCTTGCAACGCCGCCCGCGCGTCCGCCAATGTTGTTTCCGCAAAATGCACCGCGTCGCCCGCGCGCTTTTGCGCCAAACGCGGAATATCCGCGCGAATGACCGCCCCCAAAATCGGATAACCGCCCGCCGTCTGATGGTCAGCTTGCAGCACAATCGGTTGTCCGTCCGGCGGAATCTGAATCGCGCCGCGCGTGACCCCGCACGACAACAATTCACCGGCGCGTCGCGGAATCGCTTCCCCCTGCAAGCGCGTCCCTTGCCGGTCCGACAATGGACTGACCCGAAATGTCACGCGCAAAAACATGGCGCGCGCAGCATCGTCAAAAAATTCCGCGTGCGGTCCCCACAACACGCGCAGCGGCGCGTTGTCGGTGTAATACCGCGCGAAATTTTCCTCCAACATTTTCCCCGCGCGTTCCATCGGCAATTCATTGCGCGCGGCGTGCAGAACGTCGCCGTGTTGCAGCGCGCGCCCGTTGAATCCGCCAAAGCCATCGCGCAGCGCCGTCGCACGCGAGCCCAATACGCGCGGCACATCGAACCCGCCCGCAATTGCCAAATACGCGTACCGTCCCCACGCGGGCGCGTCAAAACGCAGCGCCTCGCCCGCGCGCAAAAACAACGCGGCATTGTGCGGCACAATGCGTTCTTGCACATGCAAGATGTATGGCGCGCCCGTCACCGCCACGATACATTTTTCGCGCGCGCGCAGCATCATCCCACTCGACGCGATTTCGAGGCACGCGTCCGCGTCGTCGTTTCCCACCAACGCATTTGCCGCGCGCAGCGCGTACACGTCCATCGCCCCGCCGCGCGTCACGCCCAAGTGTTGATACCCGACGCGTCCCGGGTCCTGAATCGTCGTCAGTATTCCGGGTTCGAGAATTTCCAACATACGATGAAACGTTCAAACGCTACACGCGCGCAAAGCGCACCCTATCTCCCGCGCGCAGCAATGTCGGCGGTTCTTGCATCGGGTCAAACATTTTCACATCCGTGCGTCCGATGAGGCGCCAGCCGCCCGGCGATGCGCGCGGATAAATTCCTGTTTGGCGTCCCGCAATTCCAACCGACCCCGCGGGCACGCGGCTGCGCGGTGTCTCCAAACGCGGCGCAGCAATTTTTTCGTCCACGATTCCCAAATACGGAAAACCGGGCGCGAACCCGAGCATAAACACTTGGTACAAAACACGCGTGTGCAGTGCAATTACTTCATCCGTCGTAATGCCATTGTGCCGCGCAACAAAATCCAAATCGGGTCCGTCCGCGCCGCCGTATCGCGAAGGGATTTCAATGACGCGCGCTGCTTGCGCGGCAGGCGCGTCTTGGGTATCCATCGCTTGGACAATTTCGTGACACAACGCGTCATATTCGCACAACGCGGGTTCGTACTCCACCAACAGCGTCGCGTAGCCGGGCACGGTCACGCTCACACCGCGCAAGGTTTCGACGCGTCGCGCCAAGGCGTGCACGCGTGCGTTGAGCGCCGCATCGAGCGCATTGCCCAACTCGACCAACACCGCCGCGTCGCCCACTGCGCGAATTCTCGGAAACTTTGTCATGCACAAAAAAAGACGCAGCGATTTCACAAAACATCCGCCGCGTCCCCTTGAATTTTTCCTTACGCCAACATGGCTTTCAGTTCGACGCCTTCCGCGCGCAAGGCGTGATGCACCGCCGCCGCGATTTGCGCCGCGCCCGGCGTGTCGCCGTGAATGCACAGCGTATCTACTTGCAGCGGCACAATTTTCCCATCTATTGATTTGACCGTGCCATCGCGCACAAATTGCAGCGCCACACGCACCGCGCGTTCGGGCGACGAATCCACCGCGCCCGCTTCGGAACGCGGCACCAACGTTCCATCGCGATTGTACGCGCGGTCAATGAAACCTTCACGCGCGCAGGGAATTCCAAATTCTTGCGCCGCCGCAATCAAAAACGAATTCGCCAGCCCGACCAGAATCAATGTAGAATCGAAACGCGCAATTGCACGCGCAATCGCGCGCGCGGTCGGCACATCCTGCGCGGCATGATTGTATAACGCGCCATGCGGTTTCACATGCCGCAGCGTCGCGCCTTGCGCGCGCGTAAATGCCGCGAGCGCGCCGAGTTGATACAACATCATATTTTCAATCTGGCTCTCGCTCATTTTGACGACGCGCCGCCCAAAGCCCGACAAATCCGGATAGCCCGGATGCGCGCCAATACCCACGCCGTTTGCTTGACACAATCGCACAGTGCGTTCCATCACGTCAGGGTCGCCGCCGTGAAAACCACACGCGAGATTGGCGGACGTAATGTACGACATCAAATTCTCATCGTCCCCGATTTTGTAAATACCGAAACTTTCACCAATGTCGGAATTTAAATCTATTCTCATTCGGCGGCTACCTCCAGCATGCCAAGCATCATTTTGTCGGACGCAAACGGCAACTTCATTCCGCCGCGCACCGACACTTGTATCGGATATTTCCCGGGCGCAATCGTTTGCGGCAGCGCGACGGCAAGTTCTTGGCGCACGTATTGCCCCGCGCGCGTGTCCCCCCCCCCTACCGTCGCGGTTTGCGAGGCAATCACCTTGCCGAGTTGGTCGGTCACTGCCAATTCAAGTTCGCGCGTCGCGCCCGTTTGCGGAATGCGCCACAGCCATGTCACCGGCACGTTCGCGCCCGGCGCAAATGCTTCGCTCGTATCCAAATCATATCCCGCGAATTGAATCCCGCCGACATCGCGCAAAACAATTTCATTCACGCCCAATAATTCACTTGCGACATTATGGGTGGACGCGGGAACTGTGACGCGTTCCAATTCCTGTTGCCCGTACACCTTGCCCGATTCGGAGTCGTACATTGTCACCTGCAAGGTATATTCACCCGGCGCGGCGCCCACAAAATATGGAAGACGATATGTATCAAAAATATATTCGCCTTTGCGCCACGCCGTTGTCGGATACGCATCTAATACAGGGCGCCTGTCCACTTGCGCCGCGCGTTCACCTTGCGCGTTCAAAAGTTTGAGCGAAACCAAACGATCGGTCTTGATTTTCTGGTCAGCGCGCCAAGACAGCATTACCTCCACATCCTCGCCGGTCGCTTCGAAATGGTATCCGAGCAGCGTCGCACCTTCAAACTTTGCGTTCGGGAGTGTGAACGAAGGCAGCGGCTCTTGTTTGATTGGCTTTGGACTAACCAAAATGAGCGGACCAATCGCACTGAGCGAATAGTTTTTTTCGATTCCGGCAAGTGGACGCGTGAGATATACGCGCCTCCCTTCGCCCAACACTCGCTCCACCGCAGCCAAACGCGCATCTTCCCTGTCCGCCGCAATCGTTTCCAACTGCGTACCCCACCCGAACGTTTCCTGAAAATAACGCACGAGCGACATTTCGCCGAGGATTCCAATCAGCGCGGGCGACCCCGACACGGGCAAGTTTCGGTCACTCACAATGCTTATCCCATAGTTGTAGATATCTCTTTTGTCCGACAAGTCCACACGCGCGTAATTGCTTTGGAACAACGCGACCGGTATCAATAACAAGACCAACGCGCCAACCGCCGACGCCAACATTGCCGCGCCCGGCGCCAACGCGTAATACGCCAGCCACAACAGGGCGGACAAACCCGCCGCGACCAACAGCGCGCCGAACATGAACGTCGGAATGAAAAAAACGTCAATGTCCGCGACGCGATAGGTCAACACAAAAATCAAATTCGCGGCGAGTCCCAACGCGAGTAAAAGCCATTCGCGCCACGCGCGCAAAAACAGCGCGACGAATCCGCCAAACGCGGCGAGCAATCCCAATGGTGTGAACGTGTCTGTCAACAACGCCCAATAATAATCACTGCCGCGTTCTTGCGCGAGCGGGTTCTGCGTAATAAAAACCGTGTACGCCGTCCCCAAAATCCAATTCAAAAACCCTTCTGGCGTATTTTGGTACGCGCCGTCGAGCGAGGACGTCGCCAGTCCCCGAATCGGCAAATACAAGTACAACAACAGCGGCAGCGTAAACGCGACAAACATTTTCAACAACGCGCGCGGCTGTCGCAAAAACGAACGGTCATAACTCAAAACATATACGGCGAGCGCGGGAAAAAGCAAAATCGTCATGCGATGGTGCGTGAGCATCAAACCCGCGAACAACGCAATCGGCAGTAACGCAGAAGGATTGCGCGGCGCGGACTGCGCACCCCAGCGCAAAATCAACCACAGCATCACCGCCGTCAAGAACGCTTGCAGCGCGTACACTTCTGCCAAAATTGCTTGCGACCAAAACGCTGCCCCAAACGCAAACGCAAGCGCGGCAATGAGCGCGGGGACGCGCGTCAAAACCTCGCCCATCGCATTTTCGGCTTGCGCAAAACGCGTCGTGAGCAGACGCGCGCCAAGAAACAAAAACGCCACCGCGCCCGCGCCGCTCAATGCCGACAACAAATTCGCGCGATACGCCACATCGCCCCATGGCAGATACGTCGCGAGTTTCAACAGGATGGAATACAGCGGATACCCTGTCGGATGCGCGATTGCCATGCGCGATGCGAGCAATTGAAATTCTAGCGAGTCGTCAAAGAGGTAGGCGACGGATGGGGCAAGCGTTTTGAGATAGACGAGCAAAGTAAAGAGAAACAGGGCGGCGGCGAGCAATCCGTCAAGGGAACGGCGCAAGCGCGCGGAATTCAATTTCGTGGTTTGCATCGGCAAAACTATAGCATGAATCCGACGAGGACAAAAGATTCAAACCGCACATTCGCCGAATTACTTGACGTATCCTATGCTCTCTGTTAAAATGTTCTGCGCTCACGGAGCAGTGCCGGAGTGGACAAACGGCGCCGCCTTGAAAGCGGATGGTCGCAAGACACGGAGGTTCGAATCCTTCCTGCTCCGCCGGGAACGAGATTGGAGATTAGAGACTGGAGCTTTAGAGTCTCCGCGGACACATAATCTCTAATCTCTAGTCTCCAATTCTGGAGGGGTCGCATAGCCAGGTCTAGTGCGGCCGCCTGCTAAGCGGCTCTAGGGGGTTATTCCTCTAGCGCGGGTTCAAATCCCGCCCCCTCCGCCTTGTAATTCATGATTACAAATTTCTGATTTATGATTAAAAGACCGGGGAAATCAACAATCATAAATCTCAAATCATAAATTTTCCTGTCCTCGTAGCGCAATTGGATAGCGCGTCGCCCTGCGGAGGCGGAGGCTGGGAGTTCAAACCTCCCCGAGGACGCTCTCTCACAAAACAACTCCTCTTTCAACGTCGGATGAAAGAGGAGTTGTTTTTCCGATTTGCAGTGTCACTTTCAACAAGCCAATTGCTTTTATACGTGCCAAGAATGGACAAGATTCTCTGGCTCGGTCCGGAGATTTATGCCGGACGTCAAGCAATACAAATTCGCTTGGAGCCCTCGAAAAACGGTCAAACGAAAGGTTGCCTATTTGCCAAAGATTATGTTTGGTGAAAGGAATCCAAAATGGACGACACAATTACGATTTATTCGAGTCAAGACCTCACGACGTTGGTACGCTCGTTCGATGTCGGTGCGCTGTCGGAACCGAGCGACGAATTGACCGACAAGTACGAATACATTGTTTCACGCGCAGCGTTTCGCGAGGCGTACAAACATTGGGACCGCGACGCATCGCCCCTGCTCAAGATTCACGATGAATTGTCGGACGCGGACATTTTTCTCGGCAAACCGTCCGCCGCACGCGTCCACGACGCAATTGCCGCGCACCAAGCCAGTGTACAACTGTTTTAAGACAACATGGCGGCGGCAAGACCGCCGCCATTTTCATAATGCCTTGGTCGCAATCAACCAGCGCGATTCGTACTGTGCCGGCGCCGGCAGCGCGGGCTCGCCGTATTTTTCCTTTGCCCACTCGCGCAAACGCGGCATGATTTTGTCCAATACGTCGCGCGGAATCATCCACGTTTCCGAAAAAATTTGACGGTCAATTTCATCCAAAATTTCCACGACGTTTTCCTCCTCGCGCCACACGCTCGTCTGCACAATGCACGGCTGCGCGTCCCATTTCACGATTTCGGCAAGAATCTCGTCTTCGGACTGGGAACCCGGACGCCGCGTATCCACGCCGTACTCTTGCGCCAATTCGCGCATTCGCGCGCGCAAAAGCATGTTGGGCGAATTTTCGTCGCGCTTGTGAAAACTGACGACGAATTTGCCGCCTGATTTCAACACGCGCCGCGCGTCCAAAATGGCATCCTGCCAGCCCGAAACAAGATGATACACATGCACCGCATACGCCACATCAAACGTTTCACTCGCAAACGGCAAATGCAGCGCGTTCGCTTGCGCAATCTCAATCTTGAGATTCGTGTTGGCGAGTTTGAGACGCAGTTTGTTCATCATCTCGACGGACAAATCCACGCCAAACAAACGCCGCACATGTTCCGCGACGGAAATCCCAATGCGTCCCGTGCCAACGCCAATTTCGAGAACGCGCGAATTTTCCGTGATGCCCGTTTCGCGCACCAACGCCTCGATCATTGCATTGTGCCGCCATTCCGGCAGCGCGCGCGTTTGGTCGTAATAATCAACAGCCCGATCGAATACGATGCTCATACCTCAGATAACAGATGATAGACAACCGAATTCAGACTCAGTCTGCGTTCTCTTGTCTGCCGCCTGTGTTCTTGCCGTAAAAACACAGCAATGTGCTGCCATATTTCCGTTCATCATGCAACTCGAACGACTTTAATTCCAATTCTTGAAATTCGACGGGATGGATTTGCACGATGAGAATGCCTTCGTCGCTCAACCACTGCGGGCGCGCGTCGAGGAGTTTCATGGTCTCTTTCCACATCTCTTTGTATTGCGGCGGCGCGACGTAAATCAAATCGAACGGCGCTTGCGGCGGTTTTTTAAGGTAGCGATACACGTTCGCTTGCAGCACGGTCGCTTTGTTCGCCAATTTCGTCAGCGTCAAATTGTCGCGGATGGTTTTTAGTGCGCCATCGTTGAATTCCACAAACGTCGCGTGTTTCGCCCCGCGCGACAATGCCTCGATGCCGACACTGCCCGCGCCTGCGAACAAATCCAACACATTCGCGTCAATCACATCCGTGCCAAGAATGTTGAATAAATTTTCTTTGACGCGGTCGGTGATAGGACGGGTCTCTTCAGGCGGCGATTTGAGTTGACGACCTCTGGCGGTTCCGGCGATGACTCTCATAAAACTGGAGACTGGAGACTAGAGACTTGAACTTTCAGTCTCCGGTCTCACATACTCTGCAACTGCTCTTGCAATCGCGCAATCTTTTCGCGCGTCGCGTTTAAGCGGTCGCGTTCGCGCTGCACCACATCGGCGGGCGCTTTGGCGGCGAAATCGCTGTTGAGCTTGGCTTCCGTGCGTTGCACATCCGCGCGCGCTTTTTCGATTTCGTTCGCGAGACGTTTCTTTTCCTTATCCAAATCCAACATGCCCGCGAGGGGCAGATAGATTTGCACGCCCGAATCGAGAATTGCGGAAAATGCTCGGTCGGGTTTTTGCTCGATGCTTGACGTGATTTGCAATTGCGCGGCATCGAGACGCGCGAGCGACGCGAGAACGGCGCGCTGTGATTCGAACGACGCGGCATGTTCGCTCGCGGCGATGATGGCGGCGATGCGTTTTGCCGGTTCCACATTGAATTCGGAACGCGCGTTGCGAATGGCGCGCACCGCGTCCATGATGCGCGTGAACGCGGCTTCGGATTCCGCATCGGTGTGCTTGCCACCTTCGGGCCATTTCGCCACAATCAACGCTTCCCCCACATGCGGCAAATGCTGCCAAATCTCTTCGGTCACAAACGGCATTATCGGATGCAGCAGACGCATCGCGTGTTCAAGCACATGCACCAACACCGCGCGCGTATTGTGTTTGGCAGTTTCGTCCGCGCCGTTCAATGTCACTTTACTCGCTTCGATGTACCAGTCGCAGTATTCGTCCCACAAGAAATGATAAATTTCTTGCGCGGCTTCGTTGAAACGATATTCCAAAAACAATTCGTTTACGCGATTGATGAGCTGATGTTCGCGCGAAAGTATCCAGCGGTCGGCAAGCGACAGCGCGTTCGCGTCGGGCTTGTGCCACGTCGCGTACTGTTCGGGATTGTCGCCGAGATTCGAAATCACAAAACGCGCGGCGTTCCAAATCTTGTTGCCAAAATTGCGCGCGTCCGCGACCTTGTCCAGATTCATGCGCACGTCATTGCCGGGCGAACTGCTGGTGATGACAAAAAAGCGCAGCGCGTCCGCCGAATAATCCGCAATGACATCGAGCGGATTGTCGCCGGGGCGAAAATCGGACTTGGACATTTTGCTGCCGTCGGCGTGACGCATAATACCGTGCAAATACACAGTGTCAAACGGAATTTCGTCCATCTGGTCAATGCCCATCATGATCATGCGCGCGACCCAGAAAAACAAAATGTCGTACCCCGTTTCCAGCACCGACGTCGGGTAAAAATATTTCAAATCGGCAGTTTCGTCGGGCCAACCGAGCGTCGAAAAGGGCCACAACCCCGACGAGAACCACGTGTCCAACACATCGGGGTCCTGTTCGAGTTTAACATCCGCGCCCAATTTCGCGCGCGCTTGTTCGTACGCTTCCTCTTCGGTGCGCGCGCAAAACATGGAACCGTCTTGGGCATACCACACGGGAATGCGATGTCCCCACCACAATTGGCGCGAGATGCACCAATCGCGAATATTTTCCATCCATTGATAATAGATTTTTTCAAAACGCTGCGGCACGATTTTGATTTTGCCCAAACGCACCGCTTCAATGGAAGGTTCGGCGAGCGGTTTCGTTTTCACGAACCACTGTGTCGAAATGAGCGGCTCGATGACGGTATGACAGCGTTGGCATGTGCCGAGCGAAATCGTATAGTCTTCGATTTTGTGAATCAATCCGTCGCGTTCCAAATCCGCGACGAGCTGTTTCCGCGCCGCGTAGCGGTCCATGCCCGCGTATTTGCCGCCGTTCTCGTTGATGGTGGCATCAAGATTCATAATGTTAATGAACGGCAAATTGTGTTTCATGCCGAGTTCGTAATCGGTCGGGTCGTGTGCGGGTGTCACTTTCACCGCGCCCGTACCGAAATTCTTGTCAACGGTCTCATCCGCAAAGATGGGAATGCGGCGACCGAGCGGCGGCAGAATCGCGTATTTGCCAATCAACGCGCGGTAGCGTTCGTCTTCGGGATGCACCACCACCGCCGTATCGCCGAGCATCGTTTCGGGACGCGTCGTCGCCACGATCACGTACGCGTTCGCTTCGCCTTCAATCGGATATTTCACGTAATAGAGTTTACCCTGCACGTCGTCGTGGTCCACTTCGAGATCGCTGATGGCGGACTCGTCTTGGGGGCACCAATTCACGAGACGCGGACCGCGATAAATGAGACCTTTGTCATACATGCGCACGAATGCTTCACGCACCGCGCGCGACAACTGCTCGTCCATCGTAAAGCGTTCGCGCGTCCAATCTACTGACGCGCCGAGGCGACGAATTTGGCGCGTAATCATGCTGCCGTATTCGACCTTCCATTCCCACACGCGTTTTACAAATTCCTCGCGTCCGAGTTCTCGCCGCGAAGTGCCTTGTTTCACCAATGCTTTTTCCACAACGTTCTGTGTCGCGATGCCCGCGTGGTCGGTGCCGGGCAGCCACAGCGTCGGTTCGCCCTTCATGCGATGCCAACGAATGAGCAAATCTTCAAACGCCACAAACATCGCGTGCCCGTGATGCAGTTCGCCCGTCACATTCGGCGGCGGAATCACAATCGTGAATGGCTTTTTACTCTCATCAATCGTTGGCGTGAAATAACCTTTCGATTCCCACCAATTATAAAGACGCTGTTCGGTTTCACGCGGGTCATACGCTTTGGGCATATCGTTCGGCATGATGCCTCCTGAATTTCTAATTGCTAATTTCTGATTTCTGATTTGAGTCTGATAGTGCAATCGTGCGTTCGTGCGATAGTTTGCAAATCCATGCGCGAACAATCTGATTCGTTATTTTTCATCCGGTGGCGACTCGCCCCGCTTTTTCATACCACCGCGTAATCCACTCACTCACAACATAACCCAGCGCTCCCGCAATCAACGCGGGAATCATTGCGAGCCACGGCACGAGCGGCGGTTGAATTGTGTGGTCTTTGGAAAACAGCAAATAGACTGCCATGAAACACAGCCAACTCACGACGAACGCATACGCGCCCATCACAATTCCCATCACCACGCGATAGCGCCGCGCATTTTTCAGCGGATAGAAAAAGAGGCGCGTGAGAATGCTCATTAGAATTCCACCGCTCAGTCCGACCACAATTCCCGCCGGAACGCTGAACAAACCGCCCGCCACTGCGCCAACGAACCACAAAAACAAAATGCCGAATAGGACCGGAATCGCGTTTGTCGGCTCCAGCAATTCCGTCCCGCGATTTGTCAGTGCCGCCGCCACCGCGAATACAGCCAAGAGCGCGCCAAATATCGCCTGCACCGCCAGCGCAATTACGATACCGCCCAGTGTGGCGAATCCGGTAATACCGAGAAAAAGTTTTGATGTGGACATGTTCGCGTATCGCTAATTGCCTATCGCAAATCGCAACCACACTATCACACTATCGCACCATTGCACTATTGCACCACACAAACAAAAATCCCTCCCACCTCAAGGGCGAAAGGGATTCGCGGTACCACCTTGTTTAGAGATTGGAAACTGGAGATTGGAGATTCCTCACTCCGTTCGGAATGACAGCTCCCCAGTCTCTAGTCTCTAGTCTCCTTCTCTTTGGCTGTATCGGGCTCACCCGCAGTCTGCTACTCGCTTCACAGACCGGACTCGGCGGCGACCTTCAGTTTGCGTTTTGTGCGAGAGGTTTTCACCCGGCGACCTCTCTTCTCTACCACACTCGCAACACCTACTCCTCCGCGTCAACGTCGAAACTATGCGATTACATGGCGATTATACCGCAGACTCGCGCACGCGCAAAAATGATTCTCGCTCACTGCACTTGAAAACGCCGCCACGTCGTCCACCCACTACAACCACTTTCATTGCACGCGCGCGCGCGCCATACATAGCGCGTGTTCGCGTTCAAACGCGGCGTGCGCGTGTTCGATGCTCCCAAATCATTT
The DNA here is from genome assembly GCA_964644955.1 of uncultured Anaerolineales bacterium. Lineage (GTDB taxonomy): Bacteria > Chloroflexota > Anaerolineae > UBA4142 > SHND01 > SHND01. Next base: position 11,915 of record CAZXYP010000059.1, read on the forward strand.
CGCATGAAAATCTGCGCGCCTTTTTTCGAGCCACGCCGCAGCTGCGCCTCGTAACGCGTCGCGCAGTCTGCATCGCTCCAATCGAGCGTCACGCGGGGCGTTGTCACTATTGCGCCGTGTGCGGGCGATATCGCGTCGGGCGTCACCGGCGCAGTATCGCAGCCGCCGCCGTGGTCTTGCGCTCCAAAAACGCGCGTGATGGTCGTCGTGTGTCCTGCGTTGTCTTGAATGCTCACGGTCATTGTTGTTTCCAACGCCACCAAATCCACACTACCCCCAAGTGGAACATTGACCGTCCCGCCATTCGACGGGTTGATGCCCTGCGCGAAATTATAACCCGCCGCGTTGCCGTTGATTGGAACGTCGAATGTCACGCGCAGGGAATTGTTTTTCAAACCCGCTTCCAAATCGTACGCCGCGACCGTGACATGATTCACCGCACCCGCGTTTGCCTGTTCGATGGTCGGCGCTGCCCACAGCGTCGGACGCAAATCATCCTCGAACCAGCCCCATGTGCCACTATTTGATAAATCAATCGGCGCGCCCAAATCCACCCAACGCGCGAATTTCATTTTTTCATCCCACGTCAAAAGATTCGCGTGCGCGTCGCTCGCGGTGAAATCATTGTCGCCGCTGCGCGTATTGTTGGCGCGTCCGTCGAGCCGCGCGTTGAATACTTTCCAAATCAACAAACTTTCGCGCGCATTGAACGAACGCATGTAACGTGTCAGCGTCGGCGCGAGAAAATACGATTCCGTTCCCGCGGGCGTGCCGAGTCCATACTGCGCGTCGTCGTCGCGCACGAGACGATAGTATGTGCCGGGCACACCGTCAATCGTGTTGGCATCGTCGTGCAAATTCAAATTACCGTCCGACGAATCATTGTTGTGACAACCCGCGCACTTGGTGTCGAGAATGGGTTTGATGTCGCGCAGATATTCCATCGTCGTCTGCGTCACGTTTTGCGTGATTGTCGTCGGACTGCCGTTCATTTGCGTCACATTCAGCAGCGGCGTTTGCAATGCCATGTCGGTGAATGGGTTATTGTGCGCCCAGGTCGTATTAAAATCCAACGGCGTTTTGGTGTGCGCGTGACAGCCGCCGCAGTCGTAACGCGTTTCGCCGGGACGCAGTTGATGCCACGTCTGCGCCATATTTAGAACCATGCCGTTGCGGTCGAGCGTTTGAAACGTGAACGGCGTATCGGCAGGAACGCGCGCGAGAAACGAGGTGTCCGTGTTGCCGTTACCGTCAATGATGCCTTCATGACGCACAGGCATTTCGCCGAGAATACGTACGCGTTCGCCGCCGACCTGCGAAAAATTCGCGCCGCCGTTCGGATAACGCCGGTCGGTCGCGGGCAGCAGCGCAATGATTCGCACCGCGTAAATATCATTTGCATCATAAATGCCCGCGTCCGCGCCTTGATGCACCCACGCCGATAGAAACTCGTGCGAACCGTTGAACGGGTCAGGGTCGGGCGCCCACGCGGGACCATTGCGTCCTTTGGTGTCGCGCCAAATCAACGACGATGTGCCAATCAAACCGAACGCGGTATTGTCCGGTAAATCGTCATTGTTGACATTTTGAAAGTGCGCGGACACATTCGGTTGCGCGCGTCCGGAAAAAATTTGCGAATACGCGACGACAGGGCGCGCCCATTGTTCGTTATAGTTCGGGTCGTTCAAAATTTTTTGCAAATCATTCGGCAATGCAGAACCGTCGCTTGCCTGTTGTGCGCGCATCAAATAGATTCCACTGTCATAAAACGGAAGCGACCTTCCGCTGCTGACATAGATGCCGTTGTGATTCGCCGGACCCTTTGTGTAAATCAAAAGCAAATCGCCGTTTGGCGCGACAGCGGGATGCGTCACTTTGCCAATGCGCGTCGCATTGCCGCCCGCGCAATTCGCGCCCGTGTCATTGTAAATGTTGTTGCCCACCGCGCACGGCGCGGGAAAATCGTCGGCGAGCGTGTACGGCGAGTCTGTCCAATTCGTCAAATCCATTTGTCCCTTGCGTTCAAACGGCATGTAGGTATTCGCTTCGTCAATGCCGCGAAAATCCGCGCCGTTCGGGTCGAGCGGAAAACGCACGAGGTCGCCGAAACCATTGTTGTTGAAATTGTAATAGCGCACGACGACGATATCGCCGTTCGGCATCTGCGTCGCAAAATGATGTCCAATCGCGTTTTCGCCAAAACCCGAAAGCGAGTTCCATTGCGTGCCGTCGGGACGAATCGTCCACAAATTGAATTGCCGGTCATCGCGCGCGCCCTGATTTTCCCAACTCGTGAACATTAAACGACCATCGTCCAATTGAAACGGATGCAGCGCGCGCGCCAAATTCAAATGCCCGATTTGCTCTACATTGTTTCCATTCCAATCCATTGTGAACAATTGAAGTGTGTGTCCCGCGTTGCCAAACGGTTTCGGCGGCAAAAAAGTATTGCGCGTGGATGTGAATACAATGTCAGGATGCGCGACATCATTCGTCGCCACGAACGCGGGACCGATATTAAAAACGCCAATTTGCGGGCAATTGGTATAGGGCTGCGCGCAATCAAAATTCGCGCCGTTACCCGTATTCGGCGTAAATTCCTGATGCGTCAAACGCGCGGCAACGCGCGTCTGCAAATCCAGGCGATAAATATCCGCGCCTTTGCGGCTGTGGTCGCGCTGTTCATTTATATCGGCCGCGTCATGATAATACGCAAACACCACATGCTTGCCGTCGAACGAAACATTCGGGTCCGTCGCCGCGCCGTTTGCAATCGCCGCGTCCACGATGCTTGCATCTTGCGCGCGCGGAAACAATAATTCTTCGGCGCAGTTGGGATGCAGTAAGCGCAGTTGGGTGCCGGGTTCGGGATTCATCGGGCGCGTCGTGTCGGGCATCGAGGTATTTTGATTGTCCCCGCGGCGCGGCGCGCGGACATAGACAATATCATAATTGACGACATTGGGGGTGCAGACGGCGGCGGGCAACTCGCGTAACGCCGCGCGTGCCTCGCGCGGCGTCAATGCGTCAGCGCCCGCGCGTGACGCGCCGTCGAACAGAGCAACGGGACCGAGCAGGCAAACAACAATGATGAGACGAAAAAGGCGTGGACACACCATCCGGACCTCCGCGAAAAAAAATCGGATACGGCAGGACAACCATGTTGTCGCGCAATATCCGATAGTATATGCTGTTGTGCCACACCCGAAAAGAGGAAATCGGTCATGGCGCGCCCGGATTCAAAAATTTCCGAATTTTCGGCGAGGATTCGGAATTCTATGGAGCGCGGCACGGATTATTTTCGGATTTTCATTTTCCTGAGCAAGCCCGTCCATTCCAATTCGGCTTTGGCTTTGCGTTCTTGTTCGGCAATCCGGTTTTCCATGGCTTGCACCACGCGTTCTTCTTCGCCATGGTCAAGCCAGAATCCGTGATTGTTGGGACACACTTCAATCTGCAAGCGTTCCAGCCGGTAATCGAACGTATTCAGTTTCGCGCCGCAATGCGGACAGAGCAGTTCGGTCGCCATCGGATTCCACTGCATCGTGCCTTTGGCATGGTCATCCGTCATCACGCGATCTTCAATCGCGTCGAGTTCCGCGTAATCGAGCCACATGCCTTTACACGTCATGCAGCGGTCCACTTCCACATCCTGCAATTTTTCGAGTACGAGTTCTGTTTGATCTTTGGGGCAATTCATAATTTTTTCTCCGGAAAATTTGTACACAATTACACCTCGCGCCGCCCTTCCAGCGCGCGCGTCAGCGTCACTTCATCCGCGTATTCCAAATCACCGCCGACGGGCAAGCCGCGCGCAAGGCGCGTCATGCGAATGCCGAGCGGTTTGATGAGACGTTCCAGATACATCGCTGTCGCTTCACCTTCCAGATTCGGATTGGTGGCGAGCAGCACTTCGGTTACGCGTCCATCGCGCAAACGCTCCAGCAATTCTTTGATGCGTAAATCTTCGGGACCGATGCCTTCGACGGGCGAAATCGCGCCGTGCAAAACATGATACAGTCCTTTGTATCCGCGCGTGCGTTCCAATGCCACCAAATCAAGCGGCTCTTCAATCACACAAAGAATGGAATGGTCGCGCGATTCATCGCGGCAAATGCTGCACGGATTTTCCTCGGCGATATTTTGGCACAGCGCGCACGTCGTAATTTTTTCGCGCAGTTCGCGAATCGCGTCGGACAATTGCTCGACCTGATTTTTTGGCGCGCGCAGCAAATAAAAGGTGAGCCGCTGCGCGGTCTTGGGGCCGATGCCCGGCAAACGATGAAATTCGTCAATCAAGCGCGTCACCGAACGCGGTGTAGTATCCATGTCGTTTTTTCCTCAGAGCTGCGAAAACGTGTGGCGGATTTATTTTGGCGGACGAGTGTAACACGCTTGAAAAGCATTGGCAAAAGTAGTTCATCCGCCGCGTTTGATTCCCGGTTCAAGCCGCCACAAGCGAATGGGCTCGTCATATCCTTTGAGCTGCGTTTCAAACGGCTCGACGTACACCCCGTCCTGCGTCGTCAACCACTTGACCACTTCGGGGTCCTGATATACCACATCCGACAACAAGATATTTTTCCCATCCGCCAAACTCGCCAACCGCGCCGCAATATTCACTGTCGTGCCAAAATAATCGAGCCGTTCGTTCAAATTAACGGCAATGCATGTGCCGGAATGAATCCCAACCTTGAGCGCGAGCGGCGACGCCTCGTCGGTAGGATTTTGCAATGCGCGCTGCGCGGCTTGCATCGCGCGCAGCGCGTTGGCAGGGCGACGGAATACTGCCATCACCGCGTCGCCCATCGTCTTGACGACAGCCCCTTCGTGTTCTGTCACCGCCGCGCGCAAAATGTCAAAATGATTCAATACGCGTCCGAACGCCGGCGCATCGCCGATTTGACGGTACAATTCCGTCGAACGTTTCAAATCCGTAAAGACCAGCGTCAGATTCCCGACCGAAAATTGTTCGCCCTGACGCAGCGCTTCATTGGAAAACAAATCGCGAAACGTTTGCAGCGCGGTCACGTCCGCCGCCGTCACCGCCTGATCGCTCCACGCCCACCGTTCCAAAATAAACAATTGGTCGTCGGCAGTCGCGTTTTCAAAAATCAAATGCGGCTCCAAATTCACATGCGGTTCGTCCGAGCTCCAATCCGACGCGTCCGCGCGCAAGACCACTTCCGATGTTCCTTGCGGTTCGGCAAACAGATATTTGCCGCCGCGTTTTTTCTGTGTGCGTAACCGATAGCGCCCCGCTTCCAACGGCAGCGCAATCGTCGCTTCGGTGCGCGGCGGCATGTGATGCTGCGCGTAAATGTGCGGCGTGACTTGCGGTCCGCCCAAACAATAGACGCGTGTATTTACGACGCGCACCGCCGGGTTCGGGTGAAACGTCAATTCCACCGAACGCTCAAAGTTCACTTCATAATCAATGTTGCACGAATCGCAATGTACGTCCTTGCGCACCTGATTGAGTTCCGGCGCGCGATAGCTCGCGCCGCGACACAGCGGACACAACAAATCCCATTCCAAATCCATAACGCCCGCGCGCGTCGCATGCAAAAACAATTCCAACACCGCGCGCCGCGAAATTTGCCACTCATCGGCAAAGTCGTACGGACGCATTCGCGCTAACGCGATTTCGTCGCCGTACTCGATGGTATGACCGAGGCGTTCCAGCAGCGCATTGTCGAAACCTTGCCCCGACAAGGCCTGACGCGCTTTTTGCCAGCGCGCGCGTCCACCCGGCGCCAGCGCGGAGGTTTTGCGCAGGGGCGTTGTCAAAACCCCCTGCTGCAATTCCATATCGTACTGCCGCACCGCGCGCGCGACGCCGCGGCGCGTGAGAATGCCGATTTGGAGCGGCACCCCAACCAGCCCGATAACATTGCGCGGCGTAACGCGCGCATTGTAAATCAGATGCGTGCCGCCGTCCGCGCGCGCCTGAAATTCGACGCGGATTTCGGACTGCACCAATGGACCGCCGTGATAGCGCCGCACCACCGCGAAACGATGCGGGCGCACCCATTCGAACGGCTCTTCGTCCCATTCGACAGGAATGCCAAAAAAAGTAAAGCCGAGATGTCGGTCCGTGCCGCGCTGTTGAATCATCCGCGCTTGGAGCGCGGGAATGCCGGTATCGCGATTAAAGCGATTGGTATCCGCCATGCGCGTCCATAACGCTTCCGGCGGCGCCACGGTATCAAATTCCCAAACAAAATTGTATTCGCGCACGACAGTTTCACCCGATAGATTTACGTCTGCCGTCAAATGTTACATTGTGTTGGCGCAACCGCTCGCCCAACACCTTTCTACAATCGCGCGGTGACCGCGCCCAACGATTCACGAAACCACGGCGCGGTCAATGCGCCATACTGTTCGGGGACGCGTCCGCGTCGCGCTTGAATCTGCGCGCGCAAAAAATTTTGGTACGCGGCGAGCGCGTGAAATTCGCTTGCCGGCATATCGCCCGATTCGCGCGCGGTCTGCGCAATCAGATAACGAGTCACTGCCGCGTCTCCCACCTCTGCGTCTTGCATCTCTCCCAAAAGATCCTGGAGCGCAATCAACGACTGAATCAATTCAAGCGGGCGCGGAGCCGCGTCGCCCGGCGCGGTCAATGGCTCGCGAAAAAATTCCAGCGTATAGCGCAAACGTTTGACCTCGATCCGGAGCGCATGCAATATCGGCATTGCGGCGTCATCAAGTCGCGTTTCGTACGCGCGCACAACGCCATATTGTTTCCAAATCAACGCGGGAATTTTTTCTGCCACGCGCGGGCTTGGCTCGACTTTGGTTTCGTCAAGAAATTCTGCCATGCGCGCCGTCCATTCCGCGTACGCGCGGCTGTCCAAGAGCTGCTCCAACGCGCATTGCTGTTCCGCGCGCGCATGCATCCACGCCGCCGCTAAACCATCCAACGCAACATTGTCCGCACGTGAGCCGCGCGCGCGATATTCGAACAACGCTGCCGACAGTACGTCCGAATTGCGCGCCGCGCCGAGCGTGTCGCGCAAGAGCTCCAAAACGGGGTGCAACTTTTCGACGCGCTTGGGAAAATACGCGCGTCCGAGGCGAAACGCAGAGTTGAGGCGGCGACATGCCACGCGCATATCATGCACCGCCTCAATGTTTGGGGGTGCCCCCACTGCCTCTTCCAACGCGCGCAGTTTTTTGAATTGCAGCGCGAGAATGCGGCGCAGGGCGTCACTCACCGGCATTGTGGATTCCAACACAGGGTTCACACCAATGACAAACAAAAACGCGGCGCGCCCAAACACCACGCGCGCCGACGCGAAATACGTCGAGGCAGCCCGTACCGCGCCGCGCGCGA
>CAZXYP010000060.1:0-19244 GCA_964644955.1 uncultured Anaerolineales bacterium
GGCGCGCCGCATCGCCAAATCCTCGACGGGCTGGAAGTGATGAAACGCAAAAACGCGCACACGCGGTTGTTTCACGAACTCGCGCCGCGCGCCGACCCGCACGCGTTGGAAGAAATCGCCGCGCGCGTGGACGCGCTGCTGGCGCTGCCGCAAGACGAAATGGAAGCGCACAGTGAAGCGACCTTCGCGGATTTGGCGCAATTCACTGCCACAACGCTGGCGCAATAGCATCTCCCATCCTCCCATCCTCATCCGCCATTCTTTTGCTTTTCATTTTCCGCGCTATAATAGATTCTGACGCGAGAGCCTTGCTGAGCTCGACCGTCCGGGAAATGTGTTGCCGTCAATAACGATGGCAACCGACGCCCAAGCGAGGAATCGCGCGGGGGAACCATTCTGTGGGGTGAATTACCAAGAGGAAGTTTTGGCGCGCCGCGCTGAAATTTTCCAGACGCACTTGGCATAGGGGCATCGTTTGGGCTCCGAACCCGTCAGCTAACTCCGTCGGCGTTCCATCTCCCGTTCCATTGTAACCTTGCCGAAACCGTCGCGCGCTTGCGCGGCGGTTTCGGTGTGTGGCTCAACCGATATCAAATCCAAAAAACCGTTTGATAAAAAAACGATTGATGCCCACCGCAGCGCGCGCCGCAAACCCCGCGCGCCGTTCGCGCCACGTCACGGCGCGCGGATAAAAATGTTCGAGGTCCGTATCCAGAATCCGCAGCTGTTTTGCGCCATCTGCCTCGATTTCGCTGACCACGTTCGCTATCGTCGGCATGGCGCGCAGCCCGCATAACGCGGCGCGGCATTTGCGCTGTCCTTCCCTACCGAGAAAATCCAACGAACGTCCCGCCTCGCGCTGCATCACGCGATTGCGTGCGACCACATCCAAGAATTGCGCACGCAATGGTTCCTCCTTTAACCGAGCAGGGGTCAGCGCCGCAAATCTTTCCAGCCGCCGCTGTTGAATCACATACCGTCCCGCACGCAAGGGAACGACGCGTGTCGGCAAAACTTGGTATGGTTCGAAATAGCGCGCAATCATTTCGACATCGCTTTGCGCGTCGGCGAACGAGGGAAAGCGCAGAATCGGCACGGGCGTCGCCACCTTTAACACCATCGTTTGGGCATGATACTCGTAAATGCGATGCTGCATCCCCACGCCAATCATTTTGCCGACCGCCTTCGCGTCCAGTTCATTGGACGCTTGCATTTCGGCAATGTCCTGCGCGCGCCATTCCGCCATGCGCGCCGAATCGTTGGGATTGATGTAAAAAACAAAACTCCAAACGGCGTAGGCGAAACGATTGAATTCGGCAAGCATCTTTTACTTGACGCGCGGCAAATACGCGCCGCGTCCTTGCCGCCCCACAAATTCTCCATCGCGCACAATGATTTCCCCGCGCGCCAAAACAGTTTTCGGCGCGCCGCGCACGCGCCAATTTTCATACGGCGTGTAATCTACGTTTTGATGCAGTGTGTCGGCTTTGAGTGTCACTTCCAGATTGGGATCCCACAAAACAATATCGGCGTCCGCGCCGGGCGCGAGCGTGCCTTTGCGCGGATAGAGTTTGTACAGCTTTGCCGCGTTGGCGCTCGTCAGCGCGACGAATTGATTGAGCGATATGCGATTTTCATTGACGCCGAAATGATACGTGAGCAGCATACGCGTTTCGATGCCGGGTCCGCCGCCGGGCAATTGGTTGAACGGCGGCAGTTCATTCGACCACGCTGTTTCATCGGGCATTGACATTGTGCCGGTCGGCAGTTTGCGAAATTCGGGTGTGCGCCGTTTGCCGCCGCGTTGTGCCATCGTGAACGGACAATGGTCGGTGACGACGAATGCGAGCGATTCGTCTTGCAGGCCGCGCCACATCGCGGCGTTATCGTCGGCGCTTCGCAAGGGCGGCGCCATGACATATTTCGCGGGTTCGAATCCGTCTTGCGCGTACAACGCATCGGTCAACAATAAATGCTGTGCGCAGACTTCGCCCGTCATTGGCAGCCCGCGTGCCTGATACGCGCGAATTACATCGAGACCTTGCGCGGCGGTGACGTGGACAATGTGCATCGGCACACCCACCGCTTCGCCGAGCGCGAGCGCGCGGTGCGTCGCTTCCGCTTCGCCCATCACCGGACGCGTGAACGGATGCCAACGCGGTTCGGTGTGACCCAACGCGACATGTTTGGCGATCTCGTGCATGATGAGAGAATGGTTTTCCGCATGCACAATCGGCAGTCCGCCGTGTGCGCGCAGCGCTTCGAGCGCGTCAAGCATTTCGGCGTCGGTGAGGCGAATCCCATCATACGCCATATAGATTTTGAAACTCGTCATCCCCGCGCGCAACACAGCAGGAATTTCAGAAATCGTTTTTTCGTCCGCGCGATTGATGCTCATGTGAAACGCATAATCAATCACTGCGTTTTCGCTCGCATCGGCGTTTCGTTTCTCGAACGCTTGCATCAACGTTTCATCGGAACGCGCTTCCACAAAATCAAGCACCGTCGTCGTGCCGCCGTACGCCGCCGCAATCGTTCCCGTGAACCAATCATCGGCGGAATAAATGCGCTTCGGTCCCTGCGGATAGTGCAAATGTACGTGCGGGTCAATGCCGCCAGGAAACACATACATGCCCGTCGCATCAATCGTTTCACCCGCCGCGTCAGCATGAATCAAAATGTCGGCAGAAAAAATTTCGCTCGCGGTCACGAGCGTGCCGTTGCGAATCATTGTTTGCGTATTCATGGCTGCTCCGTTTCTGGTGTGCGCCGCAACCGTTGTTTGAGAACGTCGCCAAACAGGCGCACCGCGAATGGCAAATCGTCAATCAAATAACGCCGCATCAAACGGCGCGGTTCGTGCGCCAACCGATGCAGCCATTCCAAACCGGATTGCTGCATCCACAGCGGCGCGCGCGGCAATTGCCCCGCGACCCAGCTAAAGCTGATGCCAACGCCAATGCACCAGGCGCGCGGCACGCGCGCGCGCAATTGCGCGATGAGATGATCTTCTTTCGGCGAACCCAACGCCACGTAAATAATATCCGGCTGTGCGCGGCAGACCGCTTCAAACAACGCTTCCATCGCAACCGCATCCGCTTCAAAGCCAAAGGGCGGCGCATGCACTCCCGCGACCTTTAACGTGCGATACGATGCCTGCAAAATTTCCGCGCTGCGTTGCGCCGCGTCGTTTTTGCCTCCCAGCAAAAAGACCGAGCAGCCGCGCGCGGCCGCGCCCTCACTCAAACTCCAAATCAAATTCGAACCCGTCACGCGTTCGGGCAGCGGCGTCTTGAGCAGACGGCTCGCCCAAATCAACGGCATTCCATCCGCAACCAGCATGTCGGCGCGCGCCGCAGTCGCCGCGTAGGACGCGTCCATCACAAAACGGCGCAAATGGTCGAGGTTCAACGTCATCAACCAACCGCCGCACCCCGCGTCCAACTCGTCCATCACCACGCGCACACATTCGCGTTCCGTGATTGCCGCAAGCATCGCGCCGTACAGCGAAACATACGGAACCCTTGGCGCGCGCGACGCGTTGGGGGAAAGCGCGGCGCGCATCGGATTGACCTGTATGAATGTGTCCTTGCGGCAGGGATTCATTCTCGACTTGGCGTTGCCGCATCGCGTTCGGTACGCGTCCATTCAACACGCTTGCCAAACAACGCGCGGCAGTACACGGGAATCTTCCAAACCACATACCACGACGCCGCCAACAACGTGCGCGGTGAAATTTGCGCGCGCCCAAATTTCCACCACGCGATCAAGACGGCAAGCAGCACCAAAATAAAATTCACCATCGCAAGCAAACACAGAGTCCACGTGAATCCAAACCAAGCGCCGACGAAACCGATACACCCGAAACCCGCCAGCGCCAAAATCAACAATGCCAACGGCGGCACACTCAACTCCAACGCGAGCCACAACGGTTCAACGCGTCGCAGCGCCAACGCGGTGCGCAATAATTTTGGAATTCCCGTGACCATCGTTTCCAAATGTCCGCGTTCCCAACGCGCGCGCTGTGTTTTCATCACCGTTGCGCGATGCGGCGCCCCACTATACACATTTGCCGCCGGACAAAACAAGGGCGCGTGCCCCGCGCACATCAATTGCACACTCCACCACAAATCTTCGCTCAAGTGTCCCGTCGCCAGCGGCGCGCTCACCAACACCGACCACGGAAATGCCATTCCATTCCCTTGAAGCAAACACGGCGCACCCATGCGCTGCAAACCCATTGGACGCACGATATTCTTTACCAAAAACGCAAAATTGGAAATCGCCAACGTGGATGAAGCGGCGCGCGCCTCCAACCACCGATTCGCCGCTTGCGCCGGACGCGCCGAGGCGTGCGCGCACTGCGCCAAACGCGCCAAAGCAGTACGGTCCACAAACGAATCCGCGTCCACCACAATCAGCACCTCCGGCGGATTCTGTTTCAAAAATTCCACGCCGAACGCCAGCGCAAAACCCTTGCCAAGATGTGCCGCATCATTGCGCTCGATGACCGGAACATTGTTCGCGCGCGCCCTCTCTGCCGTCGCATCCGCGCAATTGTCCGCGACAACCAAAATGTCCATGCGCGGAAATTGCGCCGCGCGTACCGACGCGATAGTTTTCGCAATGCCAAATTCTTCATCGCGCGCGGGAATCAAAACCGTCGTGCGCGGAAAATTCTCTTGCGGCTGAGAATTGGCATCCAAACGCGGTGAGGCGGCAGCACATTCCAACAGCAAAAACGCGCAGGGAATCAACAACAGTCCCGCGCCCAGCACCAAAAAAATTTCCAACGCGTCAACTACAAGTTCCAAAATCATTGTTCCTGTGGGCGCGCCTCTGCGCGCGAAAACAGCAGCTGCAATTCTGCCGCTTGCTTGTTCACATCAAAATTTTCCAACACAAATTTTCGTCCCGCGCATCCCATTTGTGCCAATTGCGTCGCATTCATCTCCAACACGCGGCGCATTGCGCGCGCCAAAGCCAATTCCGAATCCGGCGGCACAAGCCAGCCGGTCTCACCCTCTCGAATCAATTCACCCACGCCGCCTACATTCGTACTAATCACCGGGCGTTCTTGCGTCATCGCTTCGAGAATCACGCTCGGCACATTTTCGGCGCGACTCGACAACACCAACGCGCGTGCGCCGCGCAGCTCGTTCAAAATCTCTGCGCGATTCGCCCAACCTTTCAACACAATCACCACCTGCAAATTACGCCGCGCAATTTCTTGCGCCACGGCTGCGCGCAGCGCGCCATCGCCAATCATCGTCACCGCATAAAAACATTTTTCCGCGCGCAATTGGTCCACCGCGCGCACGAGCAGCAACGGGTCTTTTTGTTCCACCAAACGTCCAATCCACAACAAACGCGGCGTGTCGGGAATACGCGTCGGAAGGGCAGCCACAAACATTTCGTTCACGCCATTCCGCACCACATGAATTTTTCTATGCGTCACAGCATCACACCATTTCAACAATTCTTGGCGGCTCCATTCGCTCACCGTAACAACAAACGCAGCGCGCTCCATTTTTTCATTCAACGCGAGGCGCGGCGCGTGTTCAAATTCTTCGGGACCGTGAATCGTCATGCTGTAACGCGGACCGCCAAGCAGATGGCACAATAACGCCACCGCCGCAGGATTCGTTGCGTGATGCACGTGCAAATGGGTAATGCCGCGCGCCGCGCACAATTCGCGCAACAAACATGCTTCCGCCAAATACACACCATGTCGCGCCAAACCGCGCTGTGAACGCCAACCCATTTTCAGCATTGCGCGTACCGCCCCGGCAAACGCGCGGGGGCGCGCGGCGGCGGTTCGCGCCACACTGTCCAACAGCGCGCCCACGCCGCGTCCCAACAAAAATTCGGTGCGCGTCAATTCGTGTTGGTCGGCAGAGTCCGTGAATTTTTCGTTTGCGCGACGAATCGAAAAACGCGTAATGGCAATGCCCCGCGCTTCCAACGCGAAAATTTCATTGCGGATAAAGGTATGACTCACCGCCGGATATTGATTCGTGAGATACGCGAGTTTCATGCGACGCCAAGTCGTCATTTCGAGCCGCTTTTGCTCACGCGGAGTTCGCGTGCGAAATCTCAGTGGAAAAACGAGATTTCTCGCTCCGCTCGAGATGACATGCGCAAAGTCACAAATTGAAAAAAAATTGCAGTTGTCCTTGCAACTGGGGAAATTTTGCCAACACACAAAAGAGCGCATAGAGCCGCGCATCGTATTCACTCCAACCGCGCTTGCGCATCCGCGCGTAAATGCGCGCACCGAGCAGCGGATACCCCAAGAGGAACACGAGACTCGCGCCGCGTGTGAACTTTGCCAGACCGAGCGCGCCGAGCCAAACGCCCGCGCCCCAAAACCAAATGCTCGCGCTTTCATGCACCCAAAAACGTTCGCGCTCGCGTCCATGTCGCCATGCAATTTCGGCATAGGCGTGTCCGGCGCGCGCCGCGCGCGTCCACCAGGGTCCAAACCGCGTCATGCGCGCATCGTGATACGTCATGTCCGCGTCCACGGCAAAAATTTTCCAACCCGCGCGCCTTAAGCGCAAACACATTTCCGGTTCTTCCCCCGCAATCAAACGCGCATCGTACCCCCCGACCTCCACAAACGCGCACACGCGCACCAACGCATCGCCGCCGCACGCCAATATTTCGCCGCGCGGCGTTTCCCATTCCAGCGCGGCGAGTTGGTTGTACACGGATGCGTCGGGAAAACGCTCACGCCGCTGTCCGCACACTACCGCCACGCGCGCGTCCGCATCCATCACCGCCACTGCGCGCGCGACAAAATGTTCTGCCAACATACAATCGCCGTCAACGAACTGGAAAAACTCAAGCGCAGGGTTTTGCCGTAATAAAAATTGCGCGCCGGCATTACGCGCGCGCGCCGCCGTGTACGGCTGTGAAGCGTCGAGTTCGACGACGGGGATATTTTTTTGGCGCGCGCGCGCCACGCTTGCATCCGTCGAGCCCGAATCTACATACACAAGCGGCAAGCCCACGCGCCGCGCCGCGTCCAATGTTTCATTCAGCAGCGCACCCACGTTGCGCCCGATAATGACGATACCAACCATCGCTTGCGTCACCCGTTCACATTTCCACGCGGCACGATGCGCGACGGCACACCAACCGCCGTCGCGCCCGCCGGCACATCGCACAGCACCACCGCGTTCGCCCCAATCTGTGCGTCATCGCCAATCGTCACCGCGCCGAGAATTTTCGCGCCCGCGCCCACGTTCACGCGCTGCCCCAAGCGGGGCGCGTCGAACGGTTTGTCGAGATACCGATTGCCGAGCGTGACGCCTTGCCGCAAAATCGTTTCTTCGCCAATCACGGCGCTGCCGTGAATGATGATTCCGCCCGAATGTTCAATCACGACGCGCTGTCCCAATTGTACACTGTACGGCAAATCAATGCCGTACACGTTTCGCACGTGCCGATACAACATGCGGTACGCCACGCTGAACGGAGCGCGTAAAATTTTCGGTTCGAGCGTGATGCGCCACACGCCCAAGCGATGCACCGCGACGGCGCGAAACCCGGGTTTCGTCCAATCGCAGCCGTGCGCGCGCCAATCGGAAACCCACTGCTGCCACAAATTCATTGCCGCGTTTCCTGTCGCATCATCCAATAGACCAAAAAATCGCGCCACTCGCGCGACCTGTCATCATCGGCTTGGCGTTCAAGCAAAGAGCGCACGCGCCGCAGCCCCGTGCCGAGTAACCATGCCGCGTCCGCGCCCAATGTGTACAGCCAACCATGATGTTTCAAAAAAAAATAGCGCCGCGCGTCGAACCAATAGCGCGGCATGCGCGTGCGTGCGCGCGGCGCGGCGTGAAGTTTGGATGATGCGCCGCTGAAATGCTGCACGCGGCTCGCGGGCGCATACCATGTTTCCCAACCTGCCTTGTGGGCGCGCAAACAAAAATCCACATCTTCGTAATACAGGAAAAATTTTTCATCGAACAAACCGATTTGTTCCAACACCGCGCGGCGAATCAACATGCTCGCGCCCGGCACCCAATCCGTGCGCGTCTCTTCCGGCGGCGGCGGTGGCGCAGTCATCCAGCGCGCACACAGGCGCGTCATGACACTCCAACGCATCGTCATTTCCCATTCGCTCACGATCGTGGGAAACCGAAACGCCGAGCGGTGCGGCATTCCGGCTTGGTCTTGCAAACGACTGCCGACAATGCCCGCGCGCGGATGCGTTTCCATGCATGTCAGCAGCGCATCCAGCGCGTGCGCGTGGACGAGCGTATCCGAATTCAACAGCCACACAAAAGCGGGCGGTTCGGGCGACGCGAGCGCGGGGCGCAGCGCGGCATGGTTGCCCGCCGCGAAACCAACATTGTTGGGCAGCGCGAGCAACTCGATGCGCGCGCAAAACGCGTGCATATTTCGCGCCGCGCGAAATTGCGCGAGGGAATCATCCCCCGAAGCGTTATCAATTAAAACCACGCGCGCGGCGGGAAAGCGCGCGAGCGTGTCCGTCAATGAATCCAAGCACGCCAACGTCAACGCGGGCGTGCGATAATTCAAAATGAGAATCAAAACGCGCGCCAAGGAATTCATGTTTTATTGTGCGTATCTAGAACCGCGCTCAAATGGGCAGCTCGCGCTTGCATCATGTCCTCAAAGGTTTTGTCGCGCGTAAATTCTGCCGCCGCGCAGCAAGCTGCAATGATTGTTTCGCGATGGCGTTCCAGTTCGGCAATGCGCGCGACAAGCGCGTCCACGTTGTTGCGCGGCGTGAGCCACCCCGCATCCACAAGTGACAGCGCGCCGCGCAAACCATCGTAAGCATAACCAATCAATGGAATCCCCGCGCCCAGCATTTCATTAAACGTCGTCGAAGGGTCGCCCTGCTTGTGGCAGCAAACAAACAAATCGCTTTCATTTGCCACCACGCGCATCAATTCCGTGAACGGCAATTCGCCGCGCAAGCGCACGGGGTTCAACTGCGCCTCATCCAGCGCGCGCCTTAGATCTTTTTCCAACACGCCGCCGCCAAAAATGTCCAACTCGAACGGTACGTTTCGTTCGCGCAAACCGCGCGCCACGCGCGGCAAATCCTCCACACCTTTTATGGCGTTCCATCTACCCGAATACACGAGCCGCAGCGGCGCGCCCGCGCGCAAACGTTCCGCGCGCGCGTTCAATTGTTCCGCCGTCGCCAGCATGTCGCGCCGCATGTACGTATGAAAATAGCCAAGCGCCGCGCGATTGAACGACGCATACGCGTTGTACGCGGGAACGCCTTGCAGCTGAATGCCCGCCGCCTCGCGCAGCATGCGCCGATAGCGCATTTCCAACCGTGTGACATACAGCAAACGTCGCCAACGCAAAAGCGGATTACGCGTTTGGGCGTACACAATCTCTTTGCGAATCGCGAACGTGTAATCGGTGAAATACACGACAGGGACATGCAGCGCTCGCACGAGGGAATGAACTTGCGTGAACCACGGCACCAGCGGCGCATACACCACTGCCGCCGCGCCAAGTTCCGCGCGCAGTGTTTTTTCCTCCGTCGGAAACGCGCGCAGGGCAAATGGAACCTCCGAACGCCGCGTTTGCGCGTAATCCAAATTGTCATCGCGGCGCGCGGTACCCCATAACAGCACGGTGACGGAACCGTTCCACAATTCTGCAAACGCGCGCAACTCTGCCATAAACCTGCGCGGCAGTCCGAGCGGGTCGGCATTCGGGTCTGCCACCGCCACAGGCGACAAAATCAGCAGCGTTCGCTTTGACATGCGTCAGGCCTGTACCGTCCGCGACGGGACAGCGTTACGGAAACCTGTCCCATCTTGAAACCATCCGACCACACCGCCCGCCGCGAGCAGGTACACGGGAATCAACATCGCATTGGCGAAACTATCGAATGCAAAGACGAGAACGACAAACGCGCACGCGGTCACGGGCGCAATGCTTTTGGATAACCATTGTGCGGGCGATGCGCGCACACTCAAGAGCAGCGCCGGCAAAAATAAAATTCCTACCAACGCGCCGAGTCCCACAAAACCTTGCTGCCCCAACGCGAGAAACCAAAGACTGTCGGGAATCAAAAGTTCCAGTCCCCCCGGACCGGCAACGAACGCGCGCCCCCAACGTCCCCAACCCCACAACGGCTGCAAATGCGCGCGCGCCACAATCTGAATTTCATTCACCAGACGATACAATACCGACTCGCTTTTCCCGGGCGCAAACTCGTACACCCAGATGCCCAGGACAAAACCATCCCACAAACCGGTCACTCGCACAAACAGATAGCCGAGTCCCACACTCATAGCGCCCCACAGCAGCCACGCGCGATTCAGCCGCACGGACACAAAAAGCAAACCCAACGCGAACGCGGTCAAAAGCCACGCGTTCACCGATTTCAACGCAAACGTCGTGACAAGCAAGAGCAGGACGGCAGCCGCGCCGCGATACGGTCCCCAACGCGTCAAGGCATGACTGAAAAACAAAATGCTGCCGCACACGCTCGCCGTCGCCATCCACAGCGCGGTCATCAAACCGTGTGTCATGAAAAGAATCGGACGCCAACCGCCCAGACGAAACGCTTCCTCGATTCCGCCGAGCGCCGTGCCGTACACCCATAAATGCAGCTGCGGACCGAAAACAATTTCGAACCAACACAGCGGCACGTACACCAAACCGCCGATAAAAATGCCCCACGTCAAATCACGCAGCGCGTCCGTTTCAAAAAAATAAATGCGTCCCAACCCATACGGAATGCCCCACGCGAGCAAATTTTCCAACACCGCCGACAAACCATCGTACACGCCCAAACCATTCGTGAGCGAAGACATGAACGGCGCAAGCACCCACACGCACATTGGCGCATCCAGCCACGACGGACGAAACCGTAAAAAACTCGCGCGGTCAAACAAAAACATCCCGCCCAACACCCCCGCGAGAATCGCCGTGTTCTTGGTGAGGTCAGGCACGAACCCACGTACCGGAATCGACGCGACGGGCAAAAACATCCATCCGCCAATGACAGAAATGAGAATCGCGCGCCGCGCCGAAAATTTTGCAAACAACGCGACGCTGACAACCATCCAGCCAACGAGCGCGAACGGAACAAGCGTTGTCATTGTCGTTCGGCGTGTTTTCCATTTGCGCGCGCTGCGCGTGCCAACGTTTCCAGCAGCGCCGCTTCCATTTGGTCGGTCGCGCGTTCCCACGTGTACGGCGCAATCGTTTTGTACGCGGAATCAGACAACGCGCGCCATTGCGTTTCCGTCATTGCCGCGATGTTGAGAATCGCGCGCGCCATCGCATTGGCATCCTCTTGCGGCACCAAAATTCCGCCGCCGTTCGCAATCAATTCTTGCTCGCCGCCCGCAGGCGCCCCGATAACGGGCGTACGACATGCCAGCGCTTCCATCGGCACCAATGAAAAACCTTCCGTACGACTCGCAAACAACCACGCATCACACTGCGCATACAGTTCGCGTAACATCGTTTGAGGCGGTTGTTGAATGAACCTTGCCTCGCGCGGCAGGGGTGATTGCGCGGTCGGCTTTTCCGAACCAAACGCGACTAAACGCAGATGAGGCAATTGTGCGCGAGCCACTGCGAGCGCGTTCAACATCACATCGCAGCCCTTTATCGGATGCGACGAATACATAAAACCGACAGTAGGAATTTTTTGTTTGCCGCGCGGCGGCGCATCAAACAACGCGCGGTCAACACCCTGTGTGACCGGTAGTGCGTTCGCATCGCCATACTGTTCGCGCATCAATGCTTGCAGCCATTTCGCGACGACAATTTTTTGCAAAGGCAAATGGTACGTTGCCGTCACGCGCGTTTGATGTGCGCGGTCAAAAATTTCATGCCCTTGCACCAAATACGCTTTCGCCCCCGCGCGCGGCGCCAAGGCGGCAACCCATTCCGCCGTTTCCCACCAAGTCGCAATCACCACATCCGCCTCCGGCACATCCGCATCTACAACGGGACGATATTGCTTTAACTCTGCGCGCGGCACACCAATCCCGTCATAATGCGAATGTTTTTCCGCGCGCGCAAATTCACCTCTCCGCCAGCGGCGAACGCGTTCGCGCAGCGTGAGCGCACGACGCGGCGGCGCAATCAACAAAACGGAATGTCCGCGCAGGTGCAAATGCTGTGCCCATTGCGCGATGATGCGCGCCCCGCCGGACAAACTGTCCAATAGCGGCAAAACAAACGTGATACGCATTTGTCGGCAGACGTGACAGGTTTTCGAAAACTTGTCTCGTCTTGCGATTAGAACGGCAATCTCCCGCCCACCAAAACACGCGCGCTCAAGACCGCGCCAATGAGCAGCAAAAACACGAACGTCACTTGCGCATCCTGACGCGTCGCCGCCAATCCTTCGCGCCACAAACCCACCTGAATCACGAGATAATACAACAAATCATTCAGCGCAATCGCGGCGATTGCGCCAAAAATTCCCGCCAGCGCGAAACCCAACAGTACGCCGCCCACCGTCCACACGACGCGTGTGGCTTGCGCGGCAGTGGTATATTGCGGCTTGCCAATCGCAAACAACGCAGGTTCAAGTGTACCGCACAACAAACGGGGCCACAACCCCAGCGCGAGAATGGGCAGCATCCACGCCGCTTGCCAATAGCGCGCGTCATACAAAAAACGCACCAGCGCGTCGCCAAAACAGACCAATGCCGCCACGGCGCCCGCAAGCAGATAGAGCATCGGTGTGCGATGGCGCGTAATCGCTGCGCGCAGTTCGGGGCGCGGCAGACTTTGCAGGATGGAAAACGCGGGAAACAAAACTTTACTCGAAAGCGCGAGCGTGATTTGACGCGGCAATTCCGCAAAGGTGAGCGCGATACCGTACACGCCCAAAATTTCCAACGGCGTGACTTTGCCCAACATTAAGCGGTCCGCTTGTTCCGCAAAAAAACCGATGGCGCTCGCCAAAAAAATCCATTTGCCAAACGCCCACACCGCGCGCGCGGCGGACGCGTCCGAATGCAACTGATTGCGTGTGCCGCGATTGACCCAATGGCTTGCAGCCAATTTCACCGCCGCGCCGAAAACGCCGCCGGCGACCAATGCCCACACCCCCGGCGCGTACCACGCCCACCCAATCATCACGACCAGACCGCAGACCTGCGAACCCAATTCGATTTTTGTCACCGTGCGGATGCGCAATTCGCGTTCCAAAAGATAAAGCCGCGGCGAGTTGAAACCCGCGAGCAAAACGCTCACGGCAGCGACGGGAATCACCCACCGCAGCAGCGGCTCACCGTAAAATTCCGCAAACGGAATCGCCAAAACGAAACTCGCACACCACAAGCCAATGCCGCGCGCAGATTGAATCGTCCAAACCGTGTTGTAGAACGCGGACTCGTTGCCGCGCGGATTTTGCACAGTCGCGGCGGACAATCCCAAATCCGAAAGCAATGCCAAGCCGAGCAAAAATGTATTGACCAACGCCATCAAGCCAAACAATTCGGGAAACAATAAACGCGTGAGAATGAGATTGCCGCCAAAGCGCAGCAGTTGACTCGCGCCATAACCAAACAGTGTCCAGTACGCGCCCTGCCACACGCGCCGCCGCAGCGACTGCGCCGCGCCAAAACGGGGCATCATCTGAATCCGATTCTGAACCCGGTGCAAAACCGTTTCCAACATACGCTAGGTTTTTTCCCGCGCAGCAGCCATATCGGCGACCAACGCGCCATACACCGCCATCAAGAGTAAATTCGGAATGACCGTCACCGCCCACGATGTCGCCGCGAAAACAAAGTACGCCGCGAACAATGCCAACAGCAAAACACCGCGCGCACGCAAAACCGAATCACGCACCATCCGCGCACAATCCTGCGCGACGCCGAACATGAACAACGCGTACGCCATTCCGCCCAAAATTCCGGTTTCCGCCAAAATCGTCGCGTACTGATTCTCCAAACCCGCCAGCGAATATCTGCGGTCCACGCGCGGGAGCGCCCCTGCAATGGCAAGGCGATAAATCATTCCGGGTCCGTAACCCAGCAGCCAATGATTCAAAAAAATCTCCAGCAGACCGCGCGTGACCGCGATGCGCCAAATTACATTGCGCGCCGCCATGGCGTCCGGGTCCGATTCCAACGAGGCGCGCAAATAGTTTGCCAGCGTCGGCGACAAAAACAGCAACGCCGCAATCGCCGCGCCGGACGCGGCGAGAGCCAACGCGCGCTGTCGGGTGTTTTGCAAACCCCACACGACCCACACCAACCACACCGCCGCCAATGCCAACATGCCCGCGCGCGTTCCGCTCAATAACAAAAAAAACAGCGCCGTTAAAACCCAGACCGCTTGCACCCAACGCGCGCGCGCCCAATTTCTAAAATAGTACACGGCAACGCACAATACCATCACCCAGTACAAACTCGCATTTACGGGCTGCGCGATAAAACTACTGACGCGCCCGCCGAGTCCAAAACGATTGCTGTCATAGCCGGACATATAGACATTCAACATGCGGGTCAGCGACGGGTCGAACAATTTTCCCAGCGCCTGCTGCGTTGCCCATTCATACAAGCCGCCCAGCGCAACCAAAACCGCGCCCCATAACAGCGCGCGCAAAACATCTCGCGTCGTCACGCGCCCACTGCGGACCAAACCAAATGTGATTGCAAACCAAAAGAGTGGCTCTAAATAACCCAACGTCGTCAAGACCGCCGCCGCGCTGGAAACATAGATTGCGGAAACGAGATTGACGAGGACAAACAAACCGAACCAGCGCAAACCATTCGTTTGCCGGAGCGAGTGCAAGACCGCGCGTTCGCGCAACGTCAACACAAAAACAACCGCCAGCGTCGTCGTCACAAGGCGCGACAATGTGACGCCGTTGAGTCCAAACAACTCGCCGCTCAAACGAATCAGCGGCAGCAGCGCCAACACCGCCAACCACTTAGTTGCAATATGGCGCGCGGCAAACACGGCACAACTTGCCACCGCCGCGACCAATATGACATCTTGATACGGCGCGGGCAGCAGCAGCAGCAATGCCAAACCCACGCCGACTGCCAAGGTGAAAAATATCCTGCCCGTCACAGAATGCAACTGCATCAAGTTTCAAAATCTCCAAAAGACGGAAAAAGATTTTATCACGACGCGTCTCAAACGCGGGTTGGTGAACCTTATCGGCGAATGCGTGTATCTTTTGCCCGCCCGGCGCGGCGTACGCGCTCCCCGCGCGCGTCGCGTGGGTGAAACCGCACGCCGTAACCGATTGCAATCACTGCGCGGCGTGTCTGCGCGCGTGTCCGACCGGCGGTTTGCAGGCAGCGTCCGCCAAAACGAGCATTGCGAATGTGTGGACGCCGAATCTCGTGCCGCGTTTGGGCTATTGCGATTATTCCTGTAATGCGTGCGGGCAGGTGTGTCCCACCGGCGCGATAACGAATTGAATCTCGATACAGTTACCAACGTGACACACAAACGTAGATGCAGTACGAAAGAGTTTGAGGAGGTCAGAATGAACACGCTTAACGAACAACAAATGCAAACGCACGTCCCGATTGCGGCGATTTTGCTGATTGCGAGCAACGCGCTCTATCTGCTTGGCGCGCTCGTCCTGTTTTTTGTCATGATTGCGGTCAGCGGCATGGTGAGCGCCATCGGCATTTCCAGCGGTGACGCAGAAGCGGCGCGCGTCTTGCCGCAAATCTCCGGGCTGCTTGGCATGCTCGGCGTGGGCTTTGCCATGTTCTTGGGCATTCTCGCGCTGCCCGGCATCATTGCCGGAATCGGTTTACTGATGCACAAAACGTGGGCGCGCGTTTTTGGCATCGTCGTCGGGGTCTTGATGCTGTTCCATTTTCCGCTTGGAACGTTGATTGGCGCGTACACCATTTTTGTCCTCGCGCAAGACGCCGCGCCCAACTATTTCGAAACGCCGCAGCCGCGTGTCGAAACCAAGTTGCAGCCGGTGACAGAGTTGAGATAAAAAATCGTCGCGTGCCACGCGCGCGCGACGATTTTTTCAGCGTGCCTCACTGATTCATCCTTTATTCTCGAGTGCGATAGCCCATCCCCGGAATCTCATTTACGCCAGGCAAGATTCATTGCTCCGCTCAAAATGACATTCCCTCTTTCACCCGCTCACCCGTTCATCTTGTTACTCGCCCAATCCATCATCCTGTCCAGACGCGCTAATGTTTCCTGAACTTGTTCCGGCTGAATAATCAACGGCGGCAAAAATTGACACACTGCCGTATCGTAATTGGCATAAATCATCAGCACGCCGAAATGAAACCCCGCGACGGTCATTAGCGGACCGAGCGACGCATCCGCGAATTTCAAACCCATCATCAAACCGCGCTGTCGCACCTCAACCAACAATGCAGAATATTTTTTTTGCAATTCGGCAAGCCCCGCGCGAAACAATTCCGCCATCGCGCGCACGTTGTGCAAAAATTCCGGTTCTTGCAAAATGTTCAACACTTCCAGCGCGGCGTAACAGCCGACCTCTGCCCCACCCGCCGTCGAAATGTGAATGAACGGATGGGCGCGCAAAAACGCGTCGAGACGGTCGCTGTAAATTGTTGCCGTCAGCGGATAGATGCCGCCGGATAATCCTTTCGCGGTGACAATCATGTCGGGAATCGCGCCGAACGTATTGACTGCCCACACATCCCCGCACCGCCCCAAACCGCTCTGCACTTCATCCGCAATCCACAACGCGCCTGCGCGGTCGCACAACGCGCGCACGCCGCGAAAATAATCTTTGGGCGGCACGACGATACCCATCGTCGCGGGAATCGTTTCAAGCAGCACCGCCGCTGTGTCGTCGTCCAACGCGTTCTCTAACGCGTTCAAATCGCCGAACGGAATTTGAGTAAAGCCCGGCGGCAGCGGCGCAAACGGCGCGCTGAATTCGGCTTCGCCCGCCGCGAGCGCAAAGCCCGTGTGTCCGTGATAACCGCCGACAGCGGAAATAATTTTCGCACGCTGTGTATGCGCCCGCGCGAGTTTGATGGCGGTATCAATGGCTTCGCCGCCGCTCACGCCAAAAATGACGCGTTTCAAATCGCCGGGACACAACGCGGTCAAGCGTTCCGCAAGCAGCGCGCGATGTTCACTGATGAAATGATGATTGCCAATGTCCAATTCGGCGAGCGCGCGCTGCAATGCCGCAAGAATGCGCGGATGGCGATGCCCGAGATTGAACACGCCGCCGTTGCAGTGGCAGTCAATCAATCGCCGCTGTCCGTCAATATCCCACACGTAAATTCCTTCGCGCTTGCCAAACACAAAATCAATTCCGGCTTGCGCAAAAAAATCCGCCTTGCCGGAGGACACATGGCGCGCGTAACGCGCCATCAATTCATCACGTCGAGTTTGGGCGATAAGAGACATGGTACCTTTACCGTTGAATTTTCTCGGGCAAAATATACGGGTACGATTTTTGCAGAACGCGCGTGCGTAACCAGCGATCGAATTTGCGCGCGTTGAAATAGAGCGACCAGATTTGCGCGTCCTCGCGATAATACGCGCGCACCTCTTGTTCCGTCAGCGGCGCGACACGCAGCGCGCGCGCGTCGTCGGCAAAAAATGTGTTGACCGTTTGAATGACTGCGGGAACCAACTCGGCGCGCTGTTCTTTGTAAAAGTTGGCGGCCAAATCTACCGCGACGCGATGAAAATCGTAATAACGATTTACCACATCCGCGAGATACAATTTTTTCAAGACCCACGCGAGAAATGGCGGCGCGCTGCGCAAAAACAATTCCGCATCCAACTGCTCGACGCCGTTCACGCGAAACAACGGCGTGCTGGTGTCCACATACATCAGCGAACACTCTTGGGGCAGTCGCGCGCCGTCAAAGCTTTCTATCGCCCAATTCGAGATTTGCCCGTCCAGCGCAATTTGGAATTTCTTTTGCTCAAGATTGAACGCGTAGACTTTGTCCAATTCCCGGAGAATGCGCCGCACCAAATGCAACACATCTTCCTGTTCCAATGCATGGATCGCGCGACTGCCAATGGACGCGGTGGGCAATTTCTGCTGCACGATATAAAAGACGGGAACTCGGCGCCTATCTTGCGCAACCGCATACGCCTGCGCGGGCAAACGAATCGCGCGCTGCTCGAGCAGACGTTGATATTCCAAAAACACCGCGCGGTATCGTTCCACTTCCCCGGCAGCGCGAAAGAGCGGCAAACGTTTGAACGCCAAACCTGCCATCTCGCGCGTCAGAATCTCGATCACGGTACTAATTTCGCCGTACCCCAAAATGCGCGCGGGGATGCGACTCGCGTCCGGGTGCTGCGGGTCGAGTTCACGTTCAAAGGTCTGCAAAATTTCAAGTTGCGCGGCAGTGAGCATTTTGATTCAATCCGCCGGGATATTCGCTTCCCGATTGAATTTTTTCCAGGCGCGTTCGTACAGCCCATTGCGCGGCGCGCGCGGTTTCGTCGCGCGTATTTTTTCCAACCAGGCGGTTTCGGCAGCCGCGGCGCGCGCAAAGCATGTTCCGGAGAACGCGCGCCGTTCCTCCGCCGACGCCCTTTCACACGCCAACGCACCGCGCACAAAGTCGCGCTCCAACGCGTCGCGTTTGTCGCGATACTGCGCGTGGCGCGTCGCATAATCCCGCAGCGTCGCGCGGTGCAATTGTTCGTGCTGCCAAAACAACGTTTGCGCGTTATACACGCCTTGCGGCGCGGGACCCGTGTCGGGAATTTCAATGTCGAGCCACACCGGTTTGAAAATGCTCGTACACGGCGCGGCGGTGCCGGTGACAAAATGCGTTTGCTGCGCGGGCGCGAGCTGCGACACCATACTGCCCGTCGTCTGCGTCGCGCGAATCGGTCCGTAACTCGCGTGCGCGCACACATCGAACGCGGTCAAACTGCGCGCGGGCGACCAATCCGTTTTTCCGCCATGGTCGCGCAAAGTACGCATCAAGGTATCAACGGAAATTTTTCCGCGCTGCGCGTTCAAGACATCGGTCGTGCGGCATTGGCGTTCGCTGCAGCGACTGAAACGCGTGTACAACGGGTCGCCATAACAGCGCGCAAAATGAAAATCGTCGCGCGCCCTGCACCAACCGCGCTGTATCGCATAATGGACCAAATCGGGCGACGCGAAATCAAATTCACTGCCAATCGTGAGCCCATTCGAAATGGTTCGCACATCGCGCACGCGTTCCGCCGCCCAATGCGCTCCCGCCGTTTCCAACACCCACGCTTCGTGCGGGTCGGCGATGAGAAAACTGTTGTGATAA
>CAZXYP010000061.1:0-19112 GCA_964644955.1 uncultured Anaerolineales bacterium
GTTATCAGTAATCGGTGACTGATTACTGATAACTGATAACTTTAACACATGGCTCTCACCGGATTACAAATTTACAAACTGCTTCCCCAGACCAACTGTAAGGAGTGCGGATTTCCCACGTGTTTAGCTTTCGCGATGAAACTCGCAGCGAAACAGGCAGACCTCGCGGCATGTCCGTACGTTTCAGCGGCGTCCAAGGAACAACTCGACGCCGCGTCGCAGCCGCCGATTCGCTTGGTGACGATTTCGGGCAACGGGCAAAAGGTCGAAGTGGGGAACGAAATCGTTTTGTTCCGCCACGAAAAAACTTTTTATCATCCCACCGCGCTCACCGTACGCATTCGCGACGACCAACCGCTTGAAGAAATTCGCGCGCTCGCCAAACGCGTCGCGGATTATCACGTCGAGTACGTCGGCATCAAACTGCACCTCGACGGCATCGCGGTGGAAAACGCGTCGGGCGACGAGGCAAAGTTTCTCGCGGCGTTGGAGGCGGTGCGCGGCGTGACGAAACTGCCGCTCATTCTCGATTCGTCCAACGCGCAAACGCTCGAACACGCGGTGGAAAAACTGCAAGGCGATGTGCCGCTGCTCTATGGCGCTGACGAAGCGAATCTCGACGCGTTCGCCGCCGTCGCGAAAAGGTTCAACGCGCCGCTTGTGCTGCGCGCAAAAGATTTGGACGCGCTCGCCGCGTTAGCGGAAAAAGCCAAAGCCGCGGGCGTCAACGATTTGGTGCTCGACCCGCAAATGCGCGGTTACGCCGATACATTGCAAACGTTCACGCAGTTGCGCCGCCTCGCCATCAAGAAAAATTTCCGCGCATTGGGTTATCCCATTATCGCGTTTCCGGGCGAAGATGTCGCGCTCGCGGGACAGCAGATTGCCAAATACGCGGGCTTTGTGGTGCTGGACAAATTCACCGAAGCGAGCGCGTATGCTTTGCTCGTGCTGCGCCAGAATCTGTACACCGACCCGCAGAAACCGATTCAAGTGCAGCCCGGCCTGTATCCCATCAACAATCCCGACGGCGAATCGCCCGTGCTGGTCACGACAAATTTCTCGATTACGTATTTTAGCGTCGCGAACGAAGTGGAAGGTTCGGGACTGCCCGCATGGCTGCTGATTGCGGACGCGGACGGCATGAGCGTGCTCACCGCGTGGGCGGCAGGAAAATTCGATTCGGACCGCATTGCGAAAGCAGTCAAGACGACGAACGTGGAACAGCAAGCGCCGCGCAAACGCATCGTGCTGCCCGGACAGGTCGCGGTCTTGTTGGGCGAAGTCGAAGAAGCATTGCAAGGTTGGCAGGTCGAAGTCGGTCCGCGCGAAGCGGTGGATATTCCGGCGTTTTTGAAATTGAAACCGTGAAGCGTCAAAGGTGAAACATCAAACGTGATGCGTAAATCGTGAAACGTAACGGAATGCGTCATTGCAACATTCTTATCACGCGCGGGCGTGATGTTTGATGACAGAAATCTGCGCAACGCGAATTTACGCGAATCATCGCCACACTACGGTTTGGCACGAATTCTCCGCGAACTTGATAGGAACCCTTGAATTTCGGGCAGATTCGCATTGATTCGCGAGGATTCGCGTTTTAGATGTTTGACGCATGACGTTTCACGTTTTACGTGTTTGACCGTATTACATCTGAGGAGAAACAGGGAGACAGGGAAACACGTAGACAGGTAGATAGAGTCGCGCGGCCGTTTGTCCCCGCCACCCGTCACCTGTCACCTTTTTCTGGATAAACATTATGCGCGATTTGACCGAAGCGTTTGTCGAATTGATTCGGCGCACGTCAACGGATTTGCCGCCCGATGTGGAAAAATCTTTGCGCGCGGCGCGTGAACGCGAAGCGGAAGGTTCGGCAGCGCGCGGCGCGCTCGACGCGATTTTGCAAAACGTCGAACTCTCGCGCCGCAATTCGACGCCGATTTGTCAGGACACCGGCACGCCGATTTTTCTGGTGAAACATCCCGAAGGCTGGAGCACGCGCAAACTGCGCGAACAAATTCGCCGCGCCGTCGCGGTGGCAACGGAACGCGCGTATTTGCGCCCGAACGCGGTGCACGCGCTGACAGAAAAAAATTCGGGCGACAATCTCGGCGATGAAGCATTTCCGTCAATTCATTTTGAGGAATGTCATTCCGAGGAACGAGGAAACTTCGAGGGCAATGAATTGATTGCGGATTTGATGCTCAAGGGCGGCGGCTGCGAAAACGTCGGCGCGCAGTATTCGCTGCCGAACAGTGCGTTGGGCGCGGGACGCGATTTGGCGGGCGTGCGTAAAGTCGTTCTCGACGCGGCGCAAAAGGCGCAAGGGCAGGGCTGCGCGCCGGGAATTCTCGGCGTGGCGATTGGCGGCGACCGTGGCTCGTCGTACCACAGGTCAAAAGAAATTCTCTTTCGCAAAATGGACGAGCAAAATCCCGATGCGGAATTGGCGAAACTGGAAGACCGCTTGACGGAGGAAGCGAATCAACTCGGCATCGGTCCGATGGGCTTTGGCGGCGCGACGACGGTGCTGGGCGTCAAGATGGCGGGGATGCACCGCCTGCCCGCGAGTTTTTTTGTCTCGGTCTCGTACATGTGCTGGGCGAACCGCCGTCGGCGCATGATTGTGCGCGGCGAACAGATTTCTTTTGAATAGAAACGGTACATCACATTTTTGGACGCAGATTTCACAGATTTACACAGATAAATCAAAGGGACGGTGTTTGTCGCAAAAATCTGTGGCATCTGTGTCCCAAATCCTATTTTGTGTCGTACTGTGTGATGACATATGCAAAAATTAACTCTTCCGCTCAGCGATGAAGCGATTCGGACACTGCACGTCGGCGACCCTGTGGCATTGAACGGCGTGATGCTGACGGCGCGCGATGCCGCGCACAAATGGATGGTCGAGACGTTTATCAAAAAAACGCGCGAACCGCGCGGCGATGATTTGCAAGTGTACGAAGCGATTAAACCGATGCTCGACGGCGGCGCGATTTATCACTGCGGTCCCGTGGTCGCAGGATTGGACACCAAACAATATCGTTTCGTCGCGGCGGGTCCGACGACGAGCACGCGCGAAGAACCGTATCAGGGTGACGTGATGCGCCATTTTCACGTCAAGGCGGTGATTGGCAAAGGCGGCATGGGCGCGAAAACATTGGCGGCGTGTGAACAAGTGCCGGGCGTGTACTTGCACGCGATTGGCGGCGCGGCGTCGCTCATCGCGCAAACCGTGACGCGCGTGCTTGGCGTGTACAAAATGGAATTCGGCGTGCCCGAAGCATTCTGGGTCATCGAGGTCGCAGATTTTCCCGCCGTCGTGACGATGGACGCGCACGGCAAAAGTTTGCACGCGCAAATCGAGACGAGTTCGAAAGCGGCGTTGGAGCAATTGATAGCGCAGCCGTATTAGAGTCGCCGGTTTCACGAATGACCATTGACGTTTCACGCGTCGCGTTTCACGTTTGAGGTTTCCTATCGTTACGCATTCGATTCAGTTTCATCCACAAGACAAGACCATCGCCGTCCCACACGACGCGCTGCTGCTCGATGCCGCGCAGGAGGCGGGGATTGATATTCACGTGCCGTGCGGCGGGCAGGGACGGTGTGGACGCTGCGCGGTCATTGTCGAAAGCGGCGAGGTACGCAAACGTTCCACACTGCGTTTGTCCGCGCGCGATTTGGAGCAGGGCTACGCGCTGGCGTGTCAGACCGTCATCGAGAGCGATTGCGTCGTCACGATTCCGCCGCAGCAAGAAATCACGCGGCATCTCACCACCGAAAAGACGGCGGCAAAAATCGCGCTGCCGTTTGCGTACGACGCGCGCGTTGACCAAAACGTTCAGAAATATTTTTTGGAAATCGAGCCGCCGTCGTTCGACGACAATGCGGATGATTGGGCACGCGTGCAGCGCGCATTGCGGAAACGCGGTGTGGAAAACGTGAACGTGCCGCTGCCGGTGCTGCGCAAAATGGCGCGCGCGCTGCGCGACGCGGATTGGCGCGTGACGGCAGTGGTGGATTTGGCGGACGGAAACGCGCAATTGCTCGACCTGGTCGCGGGCGATGCGACGCACGAATTGTACGGCGCGGCGGTGGACATTGGCACGACGACGGTCACGGTGTATTTGGTAGATTTGTTGAGCGGGAATGTCATTGAAACCGCGGCGGACTATAACGCGCAAATCAAGCGCGGCGAAGACGTGATTTCGCGCATCGTGTTTGCGTCGAAAAACGAGCGCGGCGGTTTGGAAGAATTGAATCAACTCGTCGTCGGCACCATCAATCGCCTGCTTGAAACCTGCGCGCGGCGGCAGCACATCAGTCCCGACGCGATTTACAAAATGACCGTCGTGGGCAATTCGACGATGATGCACATTTTCTTGAATCTGCCGCCGGACCACATCCGTCTCGCGCCGTACACGACGACCGCGAATTTCCCGCCGCGCGCGTTTGCGAATGAACTCGGGTTAAAAGTGAACGCAGGCGCGGTCGTGGAGTGTTTGCCGGGGATTGCGAGTTTTGTCGGCGCGGACATTACGGCGGGCGTGTTGTCGTCGGGAACGTTCAACGCGGATGAATTGACACTGTTCCTCGACATTGGCACGAACGGCGAAATGGTGTTGGGCAATCGCGATTGGTTGATTGCGTGCGCGTGCAGTGCGGGGCCCGCGTTCGAAGGCGCGGGCGTCGCATTTGGCATGAGGGCGACGACGGGCGCGATTGAAGAAGTGTGGTTGAACGGCGAAACGCACGAGCCGACCCTGCGCGTGATTGGCAATACGAAACCGCGCGGCTTGTGCGGGTCGGGGCTGATTAGTCTGCTGGCGGAAATGTTTATTACGGGAGTGACGGATAAGGCGGGACACATCGTGGTAAAGGATGAAGGCGGAAGGTTGAAGGATAAAGTTGACTCGTCATCCGTGAGCAGTCATCAGTCATCGGTAATCAGTGACCAGTCTCCAGTCTCTAATCGCCAAAGAACTCGCGTGGGAGAGCACGGCGCGGAATACGTCGTCGCGTGGGCGGAGGAAAGCGCAGAAGACCGTGACATTGTATTGACGCAAGTGGACATTGATAATCTGCTGAGAGCAAAGGCGGCGATTTATGCGGGGTATCAAATGCTCGCGCAGAGCGTCGGCGTGAATCTCGCGGATGTGGAGCAGATTTTGATTGGCGGTTCGTTTGGACAATACATCAATGTCGAAAAAGCGGTCGAGATTGGATTGCTGCCGGATGCGCCGTGGGAACGCTTTCACTTTCTCGGCAACACGGCGGCGCGCGGCGCGTACATGGCGTTGCTCAAAGCGGACGCACGCGAACAGATTCAAAACATTGCGCGCAAAATGACGTATCTTGAACTCGCCGCCGACAATGCGTTCACGGACCAATTTCTCGCGGCGCTGTTTTTGCCGCATACGGATATGATGCAGTTTCCGACGGTGGAACGAGTGTTGGCAGGGTCATAGCCAAGTGGGAGGTGGGCAGGATGAAACTTACCGGTCTGCATTTACTCTTGACGTACCAATGCACGCTGGAATGTGACCACTGTTTTGTGTGGGGCAGCCCGTGGCAGCACGGCACAATGACGCAGGATGCGGTGCATGAAATTTTGAATCAGGCGCACGCGACGAAAACCATCAAGACCATTTATTTCGAAGGCGGCGAACCGTTCATGTATTTTGCGACGCTGTTGGATGGCGTGTGGAAAGCGGCGGATTTGGGATTTGAAGTCGGCATCGTGTCGAACGCGTATTGGGCGACGAGCGTACAAGATGCAATCCAAGTTCTCACCCCATTTCAAGGTTTGCTGTGCGACCTTTCCATCAGCAGCGACCAATATCATTGGAGTGAGGCAAGCGAATGCGCGGAAAATGCGCGCCTCGCCGCAGAACGCTTAAAGATTCCCATTGGCTTTATTCGCATTGCCGAACCCGAAGCGCAGCATGTGACGGTAGCGTTCGGACAATTGCCGGAACATGAATCGGGCGTCATGTATCGCGGGCGCGCGGCAGAGAAATTGGTCGGGCGCGCGCACCTCGAGCCGTGGCACACCTTCGACCAATGCGTGCATGAAGATTTGCGCAGCCCCGCGCGCGTGCATGTGGACCCGTTCGGTAACGTCCACATTTGCGATGGCATTGTCATTGGCAATCTCTTTCAAACTCCGCTGCCCGAGCTGTGCAAAACGTACAATCCCGAATCGAATCCCATCACAGCGCCGCTGCTTGAAGGCGGTCCGGCGGAATTGGCGCGCGCACACGGATTGCGGCATCAGGAACAGTATGCGGACGCTTGTCATTTCTGCTACACGGCACGCGTCATGCTGCGCGAGCGCTTTCCCGAAATCCTCGCGCCGGACCAAATGTATCGAGTGAACTAAGGAGCTCAACATGTACATCATCGGCGAAAATCTGCATATCCTCTCGCCGCGTTTCAAAGAAGCCGTGGCGAATCGCGAAAGCGCGTATGTGCAGGAATTGGCGCAAAAGCAATTGGCGGCGGGCGCGCAGGCGCTCGACCTGAATATCGGTCCGCAGAAAAAGGCGGGTCCCGAAGTGGTGACGTGGCTGGTCAATGCGGTGCAAGAGGTGGTGGACACGACGCTTTCGTTTGACACGACGAATCTGGATGCCATCATTACCGGATTGAAATTGGCAAAGCGTCCGGGGATTATCAATTCGACCTCCGCGCAACCGGAGCGTTTGGACAAGGTACCGCCGGTCGCCGCCGAGTATGGGGCAAAACTCATTGCGCTCACGATGGGCGATGAAGGGATTCCCGTGAGCGCGGAAGCGCGCGTTTCGATTGCGGTAGAAAAATTACTGCCGCGCTGTGAAGAGGTGGGCATTCCGATTCAAAATGTACTGATTGACCCGCTCGTGCTGACGGTTTCGGGATGCCAAGAATATGTGCCGCAGTGCATCGAAGCGGTGCGAATCTTAAAGGCGGCGATTGACCCGGCGCCGATTGTGTCGGTGGGTTTGTCGAATGTTTCGAATCAAGTGCCAAAAGAAAATCGTCCGCTGTTGAATCGCGTGTATGCGGTAATGTTGATGGCAGTCGGACTCGACGCCATGATTGCGGACCCGCTCGACATGCAGCTGAAGGATTTTATCTGCGCCGTCGAACAACGCGACGCGTCCACGCCCCTGCATCACCTCTTGTTGACACTGCACGACCGCACGCAAGCGGGCGAAGAATTGACGCCCGACGATGTGGATGGGAATGACCCGGAACAGGTTGCGGTATTCAAGACCACGCAAGTGTTGTTGAACAAAGTCATTTACGCGGACGGGTATTTGGCGGTGTAGGAACATGACACCCCACGCTTCACAACCGACGAACGCAGCAGGAACGGGCGCAGAGTTCATGCCCCGCGCCCGTTGGTTTCGCCCCGAATTTCTCCCGACGATGGTCGGCAGTTTGCCGCACACCGACCCGGACGTCGCGTGCGCGTTGGTAGAGAAATTCATTCCGGAAATTCCGTGCTGGCCCCAACTGCCGCGCCGCGACGAACGCGAAAGCATTTACGCGCAATACGGACCGGGCTTTCCGGGTTTCACCATGAAAGATGGGCGCGTCTATGTGGACCGTTCCCGCGATTTGGAAACGGAATTGGCGGAATTGTACGCGCGCCATCTGGCGGATGATTTGGATACAAGCACCGCAGGGGTTGAATATGCGGCAGGGTTGGCGCGTTTCCTGGAGTTGGATTGGCGCGGTGTGCGCGCGGTCAAAGGCCAAGTCATCGGTCCGATTACGTGGGGGCTCACCGTAACCGACCATGAACGGCGCTCGATTTTGTACGACGATGTATTGGCGGACGCTGTCGCCTTGCACCTGAGTTTGCAAGCGGCGTGGCAAGAACGCGCGTTACAACAGCTCGCGCCCGAAACCATTGTGTTTTTGGACGAGCCCTATCTGGCATCGTTCGGTTCCGCGTATGTCGCCGTTGAACGCGCACAGGTGATTGCGTTGTTGAATCAAGTGTTTGCGCGATTGCGCGGGCTCAAAGGAATTCACTGCTGCGGTAACACCGATTGGTCGCTGTTATTGAGCACGGCGACGGATATTTTGAATTTCGACGCATACAACTTTGCCGAAACGCTGGCGCTGTATCCCGATGCAGTGCGCGCGTTTTTGGAACGCGGCGGAATTATTGCATGGGGCATCGTGCCGGTGCAGGATGACGCGCACGTAATGGCGGAAACCGCCGCGAGTTTGGAACAGCGCCTGAGCCGCGCGCTCAAACACATTGCTTCCAAAGGCGTGCCGTTCGACGCGCTGCGGAATGCATCGCTCGTCACGCCCGCGTGCGGCATGGGAACGCTTTCCGAAGGCGCCGCCGAACGCGCGCTGAAATTGCTCGCGCAGGTTTCCGCGCGCATGCGCGAAAAATATCTGCCGCGCTAAAAAAAACGCGCCCCTCAATGCGCGTCAAAATTTTTTTCGCCCGCTTCAATCCGCACGGTCAAACGATTTTCCGCCGGCGGATACGGGCAGCTCCATTCGTCGCCGTACACACACCACGGATTGTACGCCGCGTTAAAATCTACCAGCAATTTGTCCATGCCGATACGTTCGGGTTCGAGATAACGCCCGCCGCCGTAGGTTTCCTCGGGCGCGGTCGCATCCGTGAACGGCAAAAAGTATTCGCCGGGATTGTCTTGCGATTCGTACACTTGCAGTGTCGCTTCTTGTCCATTCACTTGAAAACGAATCTGCCCAACCTTCAAGTAATCGCGCACATCGCCTTTGCTCGTTTGCATTTGAATGTGTTCGGGCGACGCGTACCGTTCCAACTCCAATACAAAACGCAGCGCATCATTTTCCGGAAAATAATTCAGCCCCGTAAAGTTTTTTTTCTGCGCGTCGTTCAACGGCGATTGAAAATGATTCTTGAAAAATTCGTTCTTGTGCGCGCGCAGC
The DNA here is from genome assembly GCA_964644955.1 of uncultured Anaerolineales bacterium. Taxonomy (GTDB): domain Bacteria; phylum Chloroflexota; class Anaerolineae; order UBA4142; family SHND01; genus SHND01. The sequence continues at coordinate 8,935 of CAZXYP010000061.1, forward strand.
TGCTCGATATCTGTCATTGCTGTTTGACAAGGTTACAAGGTGAATGGGTGGCTTTCACCTTGTAACCCGTTCACCCGTTCACCGATTCACTCCTTTACGCCACCCAATCCATAAACCGATAATACAATGCGGCGAACGGCAGGAACCATGGATTGCCGGAATACAACGGCATCGTCGGAAATTTCATGCCCTCGAACGGATTGTGCCATTCTTTGCCCGCGATACGATTGGCGAATTGCTGCCCCAAATACGTCGCCAGCGCGACGCCGTGCCCCGCGTACCCCATCGCATAATAGATGCCGTCCATTTGTCCCGCGTGCGGATAAATGTCAAACGTGAATCCGAGCGTGCCGCCCCACGCGTACGCTGTCGGCACATCTTCAATTTGCGGAAAGATTTTTAGCATCCCTTTGCGCAAAATATCCGCGCTCTCGCGCACCGTGTCCGGTGTTTCGGGAAAGAACGCCGCGCGTCCGCCAAACACAATGCGGTCATCCGGCGAACGCCGAAAATAATACAAAAAATTTTTTGTGTCGAAAATCATGCGATTGTGGGGAATCAGTTGGCGCGCCAATTCTTTTCCCAACGGCTCGGTGGCAATGATATAACTGCCGATGGGAATGATGCGTTTTTGCAGTTGCGGCGTCGCGCGTCCCGTGTAACCGTTCGTCGCCGCAAAGACATCTTTTGCCTCAATCGCGCCGCGCGCGGTTTTCACGACAAAGCCGTGCGCGTTCTTTTCAATCGCCTCTGCCGCGACGCCGTCGTGCAAATCCGCGCCCGCACGTTTTGCCGCCAACGCGAGCCCGCGCACATATTTCGCGGGATGCAAGCCCGCGCTGCGTTCATCCACCAACCCGCCGTGATAAAACTGCGTATCGAGTTCGTTGCGCAATTCCGATTTCGGCACAATCCGCGTCGGGTAAGCGAATTCACGCGTGAGCAGCGCGTGCGTTCGTTTTAACGCATCCATATGCGCGGGCTTGTACGCCGCGTCCAGATGCCCGCGCTGCGAAAAATCACAGTCAATGTTTTCTGCTTGGACAATGTTCGCAACCGTTTCCAACGCGGCGAGCGACGCGTCCCACAATTCGTGCGTTTTCCTCGCGCCGAACGCTTGCAGCATTTCACCGACGCCGTGCTTGTGTCCTGTCAGCGCCATCCCGCCGTTGCGCGAACTCGCGCCCCAGCCGATGCGTTCGCGTTCCAACACCGTCACACGCGCGCCCAATTTCGCCAATTGCAGCGCCGCCGACAAGCCCGTATAGCCGCCGCCAATCACGACCACATCTGCGCGTTCGGGCAATTCGCGATGCGCGAAAGATTCCAACTCCGGCGCGGTGGCAGCCCAAAGCGATTGCAGCTGCATGTCAAACCGATTCCACTTTTGCGAGCGGCGCCTCGGGCGCAATTCCTTCGCGCAGTTTCACCGGTTTCGCTTCGTGTGCGCGCATCCGCAAATTCAACAATTCGACCAAAACGGAAAAACCCATGGCGAAATAAATGTACCCTTTCGGAACATGCACCCCAAAAGCATCAATTGCCAGTGTGAACCCGATGAGCAAGAGAAAACTCAGCGCCAACATTTTGATGGTCGGATGCTCGTCCACAAATTTGCTGATGGCGCCCGCCGCAAAAATCATGACCACCGCCGCCGTGATGACCGCAATCACCATGATGGGAATTTCATTCGACATGCCCACCGCCGTAATGACGGAATCGAGAGAAAAGACAATATCGAGCAGGACAATTTGAAAGATAACGGCATTAAAAGTTGCGGCTACGCGTTTGCTCGTATGTCCTTCTTCGCCCTCGAGTTTTTGGTGAATTTCCTGCACGCTCTTGAATATCAAAAACAGACCGCCGAGCAGCAAAATAATATCGCGTCCCGATAACTCGAAACCCGCGATACTCACCAGCGGCTGTGTGAGGTTGGCAATATACGACAGCGAAAGAAGCAACAGGATGCGTGTCCCCACCGCAAGCCCGATACCCACCGTGCGGGCGCGCGCTTGCTGCTCCTTGGGCAGCTTGCTCGCGAGAATGGAAATAAAAATCACATTGTCCACACCCAACACCAGTTCTAACGCAATCAGCGTCACAAGTGCGACCAATGATGCGGGGTTTAGCCAGTCCATTTTTGTTTTACTCCTCCGGTAAGGTTGATTTGTGATTGTATGGAAAAATTCATACAAGGCAAACGCGCTGCCGCGCCCGGTTATCCGCACTTATCCACACCGATTCGCGTTTTTTCCACACCGCGCCTGCGCCTCCCGCGCGATTTTCGCGGCGCAAAACACCGCGCGAAACATTTTATCCACAGGGTTTGATAACTCGCATAACCTCTGACAAAAACTTTAAGGAGCTCCCGCGCGCGTACCATGATATAATCGCTGGTGACCTGTTCGCACATCTGTGCCTTGCATCGCGCCCGCTGAAATTTTTTTCTGTTTCCCCTGCCGCATTTCACTGCCGGTGGGGGATGTTTTTCGCGGTTGGGGCGTATTGCAATTCGTATCTCGCATCTCATCTCGCAGATTACCGATTCCCGATAACGGCTTACCGATTACTATCGCACTATCGCACGAACCCACTATCGCACCATGTCCGAATTCGTTCACCTCCACGTCCACTCTGAATACTCGCTGCTCGACGGTTTGTCGCGCACCAAAGGGCTTGCCGCGCGCGCAAAAGAATTGAACATGCCCGCCGTCGCCATCACCGACCACGGCACCATGTTCGCGGCAATTGAATTTCACGACGCCTGCAAAGCGGTTGGCGTCAAACCCATCATCGGCGTCGAAGCGTACCTCGCGCCGCGCACCATGCAAGACCGCGACGGCAAACTCGACCGCTCGCCGTATCATCTCTTGCTGCTCGCCGAAAACGAAACCGGCTATAAAAATCTTTTGAAAATATCGTCCATCGCGCAGCTCGAAGGGTTCTATCAAAAACCGCGCGTGGACAAAGCCGTGCTCGAACAACTCGCGCAGGGCGTCATTGCCACCACCGGCTGCATGGGCGCGGAAATTCCCACCCTGCTCGCGCAAGGCAAAATCAAACAGGCGCGCGATTTGACGGATTGGTATCGCCAAATTTTCAAGGACCGCTTTTACGTCGAACTGCAAGAACACGGCATCCCCGAACTCACCCGAATCAATCCCGAGCTCATTCGCATCGCGCGCGATTTCAATCTGAAACTCGTCGCCACGAACGATGTGCATTACATCGGACAAGAGGATTGGTTTGCCCAAGACGTTTTGTTGTGCGTGCAAACCGGCGCGACCGTCAATCAGACCGACCGCATGCGGATGGACGGGCGCGACTATTGGTTCAAGTCGGCGGATGAAATGGCAGCGGTGTGGCAAGAATATCCTGAAGCATTGAGCAATACGCTGGAAATCGCCGAACGCTGCAACGTTGACCTTTCTTTTAAAGAATATCATCTGCCAAACTTTACCGTACCCGAAGGGTACACGCCGGAATCCTATTTGCGCGCGCTGTGCGAACGGGGTTTTCAGCAGCGCTATCCCGACGCGCCGCCCACCCACGTGGAACGCTTGAATTACGAACTCGGCGTCATTCACACGATGGGCTTTGACACCTATTTTCTCATCGTGTGGGATTTGACGAGTTATGCGCGCTCGCAAGGCATTTGGGCAAATGCGCGCGGTTCCGCCGCCGGCTCGATGGTCGCGTATTGTCTCGGCATTACGCATCTCGACCCGATGGAACACAATCTCATTTTTGAACGCTTTTTGAATCCTGACCGCATTTCGATGCCCGACATTGATTTGGATTTTCCCGACGACGCGCGTCAGGAAATGATTCACTACACGGTGCAAAAATACGGACGCGATAACGTCGCCCAAATCATCACCTTTGGCAAGATGCTCGCCAAAGCGGCGCTGCGCGACGTGGGACGCGCCCTCGATTATCCGCTCAGCGAAGTGGACCGCGTCGCCAAATTGATTCCCGTCGGTCCGAATCGCACAATTGACGGCACGCTCGAAGAAGTCAAAGAATTTCGCGAACTGTACGAAAATTCGGATTACCTCCGCAAACTGATTGACAATGCAAAATTGTTGGAAGGCGTTGCGCGCAACGCGTCCACACACGCCGCCGGCGTCGTCGTCACGGACAAACCCGTTATCGAATACACGCCCCTGCACCGCCCCACGCGCGGCGACGAATCCGGCACGCCCGTCACCCAATTTCCGATGGGCGACCTCGAACACATTGGTTTGCTCAAAATTGATTTTCTCGGACTCGCGCATCTCACCATCGTGCGCGAAGCGTGCAAGCTCATCCAAGCGCGTCACGGCATCGCTTTTGATTTGACCAACATTCCGGTCGAAGACCCCAAGGCATTCGAGTTGTTGTCGCGCGGCGACGTCATTGGTGTGTTTCAAGTGGAAGGGGGGGGGCTGAAACGGGTCTTGACGCAAATGCGCCCCTCGCGCTTTGACCACATTGTCGCGGCGATTTCGCTCTATCGTCCGGGTCCGATGGACAACATTCCCGATTACATTGCGCGCTTGCACGGCGAACAAAAAATCGTCTATCGCCATCCCGCGCTCGAACCGATTTTGGGTGAGACGTACGGGATTATGATTTATCAGGAACAAATCATTCGGATTGCGCGCGACCTCTGCGGCTACACGGGCGGCGAAGCGGACACGTTACGCAAAGCGGTCGGCAAAAAGAACAAAGACGCGATTCTCAAACAGCGCGAAAAATTTATCGCGGGCGCGGAAAAAGCAGGCATCATTCCTGCCGAAACCGCCGCCGAAATTTTCGACGACATTGAATTTTTTGCGCGTTATGGGTTTAACAAATCGCACGGCGCCGTGTACGCCGTCTTGACCGGACAAACCGCGTTCCTGAAAGCGCACTATCCGCTTGAATACATGACCGCGCTGCTTTGCACCGACATTGGCAACACCGACAAAGTGGCAATGTTTGTGGCGGACGCGCGCCATCAGGGCATTCAAATCTTGCCGCCCGATGTGCGCTACAGCGACATGAAATTCACCATTGACGACAGTGTGCGCGGGATTCGTTTCGGTTTGCTCGGCGTCAAAAATGTGGGCGAAGGTCCCATTCAAGCCATACTCGACGGGCGGCGCGTCGCGGTCGAAACCGCAAACGGCGAAATCCAATTCGAGGACAAACCGTTTGAATCGCTCGACGATTTTTGCACGCGCGTAGATTTGAAACAAGTGAATCGCCGCGTGCTTGAATCGCTGATCAAAGCGGGCGCGTTCGACGCGTTCGGCGCACGCAATCCATTGCTCGAAGCCATTGACCGCATGTTGTCGGTGAGCGCGTCGCATCACAACGCAAGCGCAGCGGGACAGCTTTCGCTCTTTGGCGGCGCGGTCGCGGTGGACACGTTCGGTGATTTGCCTCCGGCGGATGAAGTGAATCACAAAACGCTGCTCGAATGGGAAAAGGAATTGATGGGCGTTTACTTTTCGCCGCACCCATTGTTGAAACTCGCGGAAGCGGGCAAAAAACACGTCGGCGCGTACGTCGGCGAAATCTCGCACGAGAGCGACGGACACCAAGTCACCATCGGCGGTATCATCAAAAGCGTGCGCCAAATCATTACCAAAAAAGGCGACGCCATGGCGTTCCTCAACCTCGAAGACCCGCAGGGTGAAATCGAGGTCGTTGCGTTCCCGCGCACCTTTAACGACTGCCGCGATGTGATTCACGAAGACGCGCTCGTGTTGGTGCGCGGCAAAGTTCAAGTGCGCGACGACAAGATTGCGATTCTCGCGGATTTGATTTGGAATTATCCCCTCGAGACGCTCAAACCCGAAGCCGCGCCAAAAGCCGACCGCCCAATCCCGGGAATTTTTTCCAACACCCCCGTCATCGTCCCCTCGCCTCCGCCGGGCGTGAATGATTTTTCGGATGCCGTTCATCCCCTCGAACGCGCGGACGATTGGATGCCGCCGCCCGGGGAATGGGACGAAGAAGGGACGGACGAAAGCGCAGCGCCAACAGACAACGGACAACCGACCGCGCAAGACTCGAATGGAATTGTCGAGCCAGAGAGTGTCACGGAAATGAATCACGCGGTGATTGTCTCCCATCCTACGGCATCCGAAACGCGCGAACCCGTTTTGGATTGGAACGCCTCCGACGCGCCATCCCTTGCGCAAGGCAGTGCCGAAACGACGAACGCTGTCGCCGTCGAAGCAATCGCCGCAGAAACACTCGCAGCCGAACCCACTGCGTTTGCGCCGCCGCTTGTGCTGCAATCCCAAGTTATTGCCGAGAAAAACATAGAACCGCCCGCGCCGCCGACACCGGCTCCCAAACCCGCGCTGCCCGAAGTCAAACTTGGCGGCGGCGTCGCCATTCCCAGCAAAAACGGCGGCGTTGCGCGCGGGCAATCCGGCGGACCCGCCCCGCGCGGCAGCATTGCGCCATCGAGTGTGGCGCGCGAAAATAACGCGCTGTATGCGCCGCGCACCAACAGCAACCTCAAAGTGCGCGTGCGGTTTCAACGTTCCTACGACCAGCAGCTGGACACCAAACGCATGCGCGAGGTAGTGAAATTATTGCGCAGCGCGGACGGACGCGACCGCTTTGTGTTGATTGTGCCGCTTCAAAAAAGTTGGGTCGAGTTGGACTTTCCCAACTATTACACAAATTTCCAGACCGTACAGCAGCAGCTGTTGGAGATGGTGAGCGATTGGGGCGAAGTAGAAGTCGGATAAAAAAAACGGATGCGCAGGCATCCGCTTTTTTTGCGCGTATAATGCAAGCGCGTTATGCGGCACTCGAAAATTCTTTGGTTATTCCTCATCCTGGCGCTTGCGTGCGCGTGCGGCACGGCAGTGTTGGTCTTTATTCTGCCCCTTTTCCAAACCCCGCGCATCGTCTCGATAGAACCCGCCGACGGCGCGCGCGACATTCTTCCGACCTCGCCCATCACTATCACGTTTTCCGCGCCGATGCATGCGGTTGAAACCGAAAACAACATTCGGTTTCAACCGCGCGTGAATGCAAATTTTGCGTGGCAAGACCATCAAACGCTCGTCGTCACGCCGCGCACGACACTGCCGCTTTCCAAAACAATCACCGTTCAAATCTCAACGAACGCGCAATCGCAGTTCGGGCGCGCGCTGCCGGAAAATTTTCAAACGCGTTTCACCACGCTCGCGTACCCGCACGTCGTCGCCGCCGCGCCCGCGCTCGACGCGCAATTCGTTTACGTTCCCACACGCGTCACGCTGACATTCAATCGCGCGCTGAATCCTGACCGCGTGCGCGCGAATTTTGTGATTACGCCAACTCTCGCAAATGCCGCATGGCGCGTGGACGGCGCACAGGTAGCGCTCGACGGGTTTTTCCAACCGCGCACGCGTTATCAAATCCATCTCGCGCGCGATGCGCGCGACGCCGCGTACGACCTTCCTTTGGAACGCGACCTGCTTTGGTCGTTCACTACCGCAATGCAATATCCGAATTTTTCCATTGTGAATCGCGGGCGCGTGTTGGATTTTTCCGCGTCGGAAAAAATCCTCGTCCCGATTCAATTCACGAATGTTTCGCGCCTCGACCTTGCCGTGTATCCCATCACCCAACGCGAATTCGACGCGAACGCCGACGCGCCGTTTGAAACCTGGTACACGTTCCAACCAACTGTCGCGCCCGTGCACCGGCAGCGCGTGACCACCAACGCGCCGCTCGACCAATACAGACAGCAAGTCATTTCCCTCCCACCCCTGCCTGCGGGAACGTATTCTCTGCGAATCACGACGCCGGAAGGACCAACGGACGCGCAGCTCGTACGCGTCGAGTAACGTACTCGGGTCGTTGATTCACAATTCCTCCATAATTCCTATAACACCCGTTCACGAATTTGGCGGATAACGAATGCATCACACCCAACGGAGAAACACCATGCAAAAAATTGCGCTGTCCCTTTTCGTCACGCTGTTGTTCGCGTCGCTTATCGCATGCGGCGGACGCAAGGACCAACCATCCGACATTGAAATTCAAGCAACCGTTCAAGCCGCGCTCGCCGCCACGCAAACGGCGCAAGCCAATTTCGATAACGCCGTGAACAATGCCGTCCACGCGACCGCCCAAGCCAATACGCCCGCGTCCGCGCCGCAAACCATCATCGTTACTGCAACGCCGCAAGCCGGCCCCACCATCATCTATATTCAAACGACGCCGCTGCCGCCCACCGCGACGCCGGTCAACACCTTGACCCTGACCGAACAAGAGCTCGTCGCGTTGATTGACCAAGCCGTTGCCGAAGCGTACGCGGCTGCCAACGCGGCGTACACCACCACCACCGCGTCCACGCAAGACGGGCAAGTGACCACCACCGAAACACAAAGCATGACGTACTATGTTCAAGTTTCCGCGCAGCAAGTGGACGAGGCGCTCGCGTTGATTGAACAGTATTACGCGCTCTATAGCGAAATGTCCGCGCAAACGCTGGCGACATTGCAAGCCATCGAAAATGATTTGAACGCGATTGCCGAAAACACCGCGTCCATGGCGCAAGCGCTGGAGGAAATCAATCAGGCGTTACAGCAAGGTGTCGCAATGGCAGAGGACACCCTCGCCCAACTCAACGCCGCCGCGCAAAACGCGCAGCGTCAGGCGCAAGCCGCGCAAGCGCAGGCGCAAACGTGGAGTCAAAACGTCAAAAACGAAATCAACACGCGCGGGCAGCGCGCCGCGAATGTTCAACCCAATGCCATCGCCAACAATCCGCAAGAGGCGCTCGGACAGTTACAGACATATATCGAAACCGCGCGCGGCATTTTGGAAAAGGGCGCACTCACCCCCCAAGACCTTCAACAGCTGGCACAGCAAAGCGCGAATGCCAAAGCTGCGCTGCAAAAATTCGGCGGCGCCAATGCCGCGCCGCTCATTCAAGGCATTGACAGCACAACCCTACACATTGCGCGTGGGGAATTGCCGCAAGCCAAATCGTCGTTCAGCGGATTGGAAAAAAATGTCGGCGCGTTCAGTTTCAGCGGCAGCCCGGCAGGCGGGGTAAATCCCGGCGGCGGCGTCAAACCCGGCAGCAACGTCAATCCCGGCGGTGGCGGCGGCGGCGGCGGAATACCCAAACCGCGTCCCTGAGTGGATTTACAAAAAAATCGCAGCGCACGTGCTGCGATTTTTTTATTGCGGCGGTTGTTTCAACACGTTCGCCGAGACCCAATACGTTTGATAATTGAAACGCACAAGATACAACACTGACGTTTCCACCGTTGCGCGCACCAACACTTCCGCCGGACCGGGGTCTTGAAATTGTTGACACACGCCGAGAATCAGACCGCGCGGCATTCGCCCTTCACACGCAAACACACTGCCCGGCACAAACTCTACCGGCTGCACTGTCAAATTTTCGAACTGCGGCTCCGGCGCGGGCGCGGCAACGATATTTTCATTCAAGGTCCAAAAATTCAGAGTGCCGCCTTGCGACTGGACGCGTGTAAACGCGCCTTGCTGTACGAGAATATCAAACGACGCGTCCGCGCTGCCTTCATACAACCAAATCGTGTCCGAGCCGGTGGGCGCATCTTGATTCAAGCCCACCACCTGACTGAACGGTTTGATAAAGACCGTTCCCGGCACAGGGGCAGTGACACTTGCAGCCGGGGTAACACTCGGCGCGGCATCGCTCGTTTGGACAATCACCAACGGCTGTCCCATGCGGTCCACACGCGTTTGCAGTGTATAAAAACAATTCGGCGCGTATTCTACTTTGCCCGTAACCAACAATTCATTGGAAATGTTTGGCGCGAGTGCTACTTGCAAAACGACGGGCTGTGCGATAGAAAATTCACCCTGCTGTGTCACGGTCCCCGCGTTGCTCGTGATGGAAATTTCGCGTCCGCGTCCGAGCGTAACCGAAATCGCTTGCGTCAACAGGTTTGTCGGCGAAACGACCGGGTCCACCCACAGCGGTTCCGGCGTTGCGGGATTGGGACAGCTCGTCGTCGGCAAGGGCAATGCCGTGACCGTTGTCAGCGCCGTCGCGGTCGGGAGCGGCACAGACGTTGGCGTAAACGTTGCGGTAGGGGGGGGGGTGGGCGACGCGGTTTGCGTCATGGCACTCGCTTTGGTGGGCGCGCGCGAGGGCGCGTTCGTTTGCATCAAAGCAAACAATGAAATCAAAAGCGGCAGCG
>CAZXYP010000062.1:0-19017 GCA_964644955.1 uncultured Anaerolineales bacterium
GAATTCGACCGAGATTGCGGACGCGCTGCGCGATTTCGCGATACAGCAAAAGGATTGGCAACACATCTATGTTGTTTCCGCGCCGCATTGGGTGGACTATCGCGCGGTGGGTATTCATTTGGGCAATTTTGATTTTCGCAAACACTTGGTTGAAAATCAGGAACAGTTTGAGACGCAGGCGCGCGATCCGGCGCCGAAATTGTATGTGCTGAAAAACCAAGATTTCGAATCGCTCGCGTTGTTGCAGCGTTTGTATCCGAACGGCGTGCCGGTGCGCGTGGATTCCAAAACGCCGGGGCGCGATTTTGTCGCGTTTTTTACGCAACTGCCATGAAAGCTTGTCCGCGCCCATTCTGTCAACGGCGCTCTTAACCGGCTATGTTATAATCTGCTCTCGTATTGATCCATGAATCGCCGCACGCTTTCTTTTATCGGGATTTTTGGCTTGGGACTCCTCCTCGGCATTCTTGTCGGGCGTTGGCTCATGCCCGACCGTTACGGGCTCGTCACAATGGTGTTGTTGACAGCCGGGGGTATCGTTGTTGGTGCCATGTTGATGCGTGCCGCGATTTCGCCGCGCAAAAAGCTTCAGGCGGAGCAGGCGTCTCCGGCGCCAACTGACGGTGCTGCGCAAACCCCGTATCCCCCACAATTCGTTACTGAGTCAAGTGTTTCATCCTCGCCGGTGACGCAAGCGGACGGTTGGCGTTTGCGCCTTGGCGCGAGTCGCATCGTGATTCGTTACGACGACCAATGGTGGGGACGGCAGGTCCCGAATTGGCGCTTCCGGTTCGTTCCGAAAGACGGGCGCGCGTCCCGGGGCGCGCTTGCCTGCCTGTTTGGTGCTGTTGGTTTGGCATTGTATGGACAGTTCGCCTTTGCAGGCGACAAAACATTTGCAATGGGCGCGTATGCATATCTGGTCGCGATTGGGTGTTTTGTGTTTTTGGTGGTCTTGACGGATTCGCCGGAAGATGCTCCAACCAAACCTGATGCTGTCGCATCGCGCGGGGATTCGCCCACTGCCAGCCGTGGGCGGCTCGCGTTGATTTTGGTTGCTGTTATTGGCGCATGTATCGCGGCGGTTGCGGGCGCGACAACTGTGTGGAATGCTCCGCAAACCATAAACATTGTATTGTGGTTGAGTGTATGCCTTTTGTACATCTGCGCTTTTGTGCCATGGACAGGGATTTTTGCAAAGATAAGGGCGCGCGACATGCGATGGATTCGTTCTGTTGGGACGCGCCTGTGGCAGAACCGGGTTGAATTGGTTCTGCTGCTCGTTATTGTCGCCGTCGCGTTTGTTGTGCGATATTGGCGGTTGGCATGGATCCCGGGCATTTTCGGCGGCGATGAAGGTGAAATGGGGGTGGAAGCGCTCGCGGTCGTGCAGGATGAACTCAAAAACCCGTTTATCACGGGTTGGTTGTCGCATGGAACCATGTATTTTTTTATGCAAGCGTTTGTCTTGAAGTTTCTCGGTCCCACCATTTTTGGTTTGCGCCTTTCGAGCGTGTTGGCAGGAACGCTCAGTGTATTTTTTGCATACCTTTTGATACGGCGATTGTTTACGGTACGGCTCGCGCTGTTCACGGCTGCGCTGCTGGCACTTTTCAATTTTCACATCCACTTTAGCCGTCTTGCGTTAAACAACATTTTTGATTCGTTATTTGCGCCGTTGGTGCTCCTCCTGTATTACGCAGGCTTGGAATCGCGCCGCCCATTGTATTTTGCGCTTGCGGGCATGACGATGGGGCTGGCGATTTATTTTTATCATGGCGCGCGTTTGATTCCGATTCTGGTGATTGTATTTGCCTTGTATTTGCTTGTCACTCAAAGCGATTTGATTTTCAAGAATCTTTTGAACTTTGTCTGGTTGGGGCTGGGCGCGTTGATTGTAGCGGGTCCATTGTTGTATTTCTTTTATTTGCATCCGAATGACTTTATGGCGCGACTTTCTCAGCGCGGCATTTTTCAATCGGGTTGGTTTGACAAGCAAATCGAAAGCGGGCGAACGGGCGCCCAAGTTTTGCTGGAGCAAATGCGCCGTTCTTTTTTTGCATTTAATGCCGTGCCTGACCCGACAAATTGGTTCGGGACGGGAATGCCGCTGCTGGATCCACTGTCCGGTATGTTTTTTGTGTTTGGCGTGGTGTATGGCTTGCTCAAGTGGAGTAAAAAGAATTATGCTTTGCTGATGATTTGGTTAGTTCTTGGAGTATTGTTTGGCAGCACCTTGCTGGAAAACCCGCCGACGAGTCCCAGCTTTGTCATTGTAACAATACCGGCAATGTTCTTTGTTGCGCTCGGACTGGACAAGTTACTCGAGTTGGTTGCGCAACTGTTACGCCCGTTGGCGCGCGCGCGTACGGCAATCGCCGTGCTGGTGGTCCTCTTGATTGGCGTTTGGAGTATTGCTTTTTATTTCATCGAATACACGCCACGTTATGTCTATGGGGGTGAGTCCAATTTGGTTATCCGCACACTGGTGGAACATCTGCAAACGCGCACGGACAGGTATCGCGTATATTTTGTTGCGCCACCTTATATTTATCTGGGCATCGGTTCGCGCAAATTTTTAATGCCGCAACTCAACGGGCAAGATGTATTGGACCCGATTACGAGTGCAGAGGATTTGGAGTTTGTGCGCCCTTCACATCCCGCACTGTTTGTGTTTGTTCCGGCGCGCGAGCAGGAATTACCAATTGTGCAAGAGGCCTTCCCGGGCGGCACGGTCCGCCGCTTCAACAAGCCCGATGGCAAATCGCTTTTTGTTATTTATCAAGTCAACACGCCTTAATCCGGGATTCATCTGCCCGGGGTAGAATGTTTCCGTTTCCGATAACGCATGAACGATTCCTTGAATGAAAATGTGAACGCGCCCGACGCGGCAATTGAAAACGATACGCCAGCTGCGTCCGACGCGAACGTTGCGCAAACAATGGGCGCGACACACACAACAAACGCGGCACAAAGCGTTGCCGCATCACAAACCGTTGCGGCGAACGATGAGAACGATGGCGGCGTTGTGGCATCGGCGCGCAAAAATTGGGTGTGGCTCGCGTTGGCTGCCATTTTGCTGTTGGCGGCGTTCTTGCGTCTCCCCGCGCTCGAGTTTGCGCCGGACAAGGAGAATCCCGACCAAAAAATTCTCACCTTTCGTTCGTGGGACGGCGACCATCATTTGCATCCCGACGAACGTTTTTTGACGATGGTGTCTTCGGCGATTCGTTTGCCCTCGTCGCCGGGTGAATATTTTGATACCGAAGAATCGCCGATGAATCCGTACAACAACAATTTCGGTTCGTTTGTGTACGGCACCGCGCCGCTCTTTGTCGTACGCATTGCGGCGGAACTGCTGCGCATGACCGACTATTGGAATATCCACATGGTCGGGCGCATCATGTCGGCGCTTTTTGATTTGTTCACGTGCGCGATGGTGTTTTTCATCGGACGGCGTTTGTTTGGTTCCAAGGTTGGGTTGTTTGCGGCGTTGATGTATGCGCTTGCCGTGTTGCCGATTCAGCAGTCACATTTCATGACGGTGGACGCGTTCGGCAATGTGCCGCTGGTGTTGGCGTTTTGGTTCACGTTGGATATTGCCGAAGGCAAACGCGGGCGTTGGGCGTATGTGTTTGCGGGTATGGCATTGGGGCTTGCGGTCGCGTCGCGTATCAATTTTGCGACGTTCGCCGCGATTATTGTTCTCGCCGCGTTACTGCGCTTGGTGACGCTGTTGAATCCAATCAAGCGCGTCGCGCTCAAAACGTCCGACGATGCGTTGGCGGAAAGCAAAACGTACGCGACGGACGCGGATGCCGTAATCGGTGAACCGTCATCGGTACTCGGTGCGCCGCAAGCTGTCGCGCCAACGCGCACGATCAACATCGGTCCGCTCGTGATTGAAATCGAATCGCGTGCGCACGCGTCCGATACGCTGCCGGCAGATGAAGCGGAACGCGCGAATTTTTGGAATTCCATTTTGTTTGTGACGACAGGGTTGGTGTTGACGGCGTTCGCGGCGCTGTTGGTGTTTCGCGTCGCGCAGCCGTATGCGTTCAAAGGGTTGTTTTCGCTGAATCCGAAATGGCTCGACGACATGAAATTTATCGGCGAGCTCATCAGCGGACAGATTGATTATCCGCCGAGCCATCAATGGACAGGACGCGCGGCGTATCTTTTTCCTCTCTACAATATCTTTAATTATGGTTTGGGTTTCCCCGGCGCGCTCGCGGCGTTCGGCGGATTCCTTGTCGGTATGTATGAAATTTTGCGCTATCGCAAATGGAATCATTTGCTCATGGCGTTGTGGGTCGGCGGATTCTTTTTGTATCTTGGACAGCAATTTGTGTTGGTGGTGCGTTACTATTTGCCGCTCTATCCGTTTTTTGCCATTTATGCGGGCTTTTTTGTTTTTTGGTTGTGGCGGCAGGCAACTCTATTGCGCGTGCCGTGGCGCACCGTTGCGCGCGTCGCCACGGTCGCGTTCATCGCGGTGGTCGTTGGCTATACGCTCTTTTGGGCGAACGCGTTTGCGTCCATTTACACGCGACCCGTGACGCGCATCGCGGCGTCGAATTGGCTCAAGGCAAATCTGCCGCCCGATGCCGTCATTGCGAACGAGCATTGGGATGACCCGATTCCCTTCGGTGGCTATCAAGGGCTAACGTCCTCAGGCGACGGCTTGATGCAAAATTACGGTGAGGACGGTCCCGAAAAGCGCGACCAACTGCAGGCGTGGCTCGACGAAGCCGATTACGTTGTGCTGTCGTCAAATCGTTTGTATCAATCCATTCCGCGATTGCCGCTGCGTTATCCCTTGACGACCAAGTATTACGAATGGTTGTTTAACGGCGAACTCGGATTCGACAAGGTTCAGGAATTTACTTCGTATCCGCAGTTGTTTGGCATCGTCATTAACGATGATACGTCCGACGAAGCATTCACGGTGTACGACCATCCGAAAGTGTTGGTGTTCAAAAAGACCGCGCGCTATTCGTCTGAAAACACCGCAAAACTTCTAAACAGCGTGGATTTGTCGGAATTGCAAAAACTGAAACCGATTGATTATGTGGCGTCGAAAAACGGTTTTCGCATGGCGCCGCAAGTCGCGGCGGCTAATTACGCGGGCGGCACGTGGTCGGACATTTTCAATCCGAATGATTTGGTGAATCAATTCCCGCTGCTCGCGTGGCTTGTGGCGATTTGGGCAATCGGTTGGATTGCGTTCCCCTACGCGTTCATGGCGTTTCGCAAATTTACCGACCGCGGTTACGCGTTCACCAAAACGCTTGGCGTGCTCGCACTCGCTTGGTTGACGTGGACGCTGGCGAGTTATCGCGCTTTGCCGTTTGAACGGGCGACAATGGTTTTGGTGTTGGCGGCAACGCTCGCGGGCGCGGTTGTTATCGCGTGGTTTCAACGCGCGGAATTGTTTGCGTTTGTGCGCGCGCGTTGGAAATTGCTCTTGGGCATCGAGTTGGTGTATCTCGCGTTTTTTGCTATTGATTTGGCGATTCGCTACGGCAATCCCGATTTGTGGCATCCGTGGTTCGGCGGCGAAAAGCCGATGGATTTTGCGTACTTGAACGCCGTCATCAAGACCACATATTTCCCCGCGTACAATCCGTGGTTCGAGGGCGGATTCATCAATTACTATTATTTTGGTCAGGTCATTAGCGCGACGTTAACAAAATTCATCGGCGTTGTTCCGGAAGTCGCGTACAACTTGTTACTGCCGACATTTTTCGCGCTGACCGCGAGCGGCGCGTTTGGTGTCGCGTTCAATTTGGTGGCAGCCAAGCAAGAGACTAGAGAGCGGAGACTAGAGACTGGAGACTCCAATCTCCAATCTCCAGTCTCCAATCTCCAATCTCCAGTCTCCAATCTCCAATCTCCAGTCCTGCTGCGCGCCGTTGTCGCCGGCATTCTCGCCGCTGTCTTTGTTTTGATTCTCGGCAATCTCGGTCAAGTCGGCGTGTTGTTCAAGGGCTTGAACGATTTGGGACAATCGCACGGCGGTACGGGCGGGGTGTCGAATTTCCTGACGGGCTTGTTCACGTGGCTCGGCGGACAAGAAATTCCCGTGCCGATTGGGAATTGGTATTGGACGGCGACGCGCGTCATTCCCGATACCATCAACGAATTTCCGTTCTTTACGTTTGTGTATGCGGACTTGCACGCGCATCTAATGTCGCTGCCGTTCACGCTCGCGGCGTTGGGGATTGCCGCGCACGCGGTGTTGAATCGCGCGCAATTGAAATGGTATGACCTTGGCATTGCGGCAATGGTGCTTGGCTCACTGCGCGCCATCAACACGTGGGATTATCCGACGTATCTCGCGTTGATTGGCTGCGCAATGGTGCTGGGCTTTTTTGCGGAACAACACGCGCCCGTGCGCGATGAGGCATTGGACGTTCCCGAACGCGGTTTCAATTGGAGCGAACTCATTCAGCGATACTTGTGGCTGCTCGTTTTGGTGTTTGCCCAAATCGCGGTGGTGGTGATTCCGACGAATGCGGCGGGCGTGCGCGTCACGTTCGACATGGCAATTTTTATTCTCGTCATGCTCTTTGCAATCGTGTTTGGCATCGCGCGGTTTGGTTTGCGGCTCGACCCGCGTGCGGTGGGCTGGAAATTGGGCTGGCGCATGACGGCGTTGATTGCGTTATCGGTCGCGTTCTATTTCCCGTACATTCTCAATTACGGCACCGCCTACACGAGTGTGGAATTGTGGAAAGATGCGCGCACGGTGTTGAGCGATTATTTTGTCGTGCATGGTATCTTTTTGTTTCTCACCGCGACCTATTTCGGTGTGCTGTTGTTCAATGCCGCCGCGCGCACCTTGCGCGAAACAAACAAATCGTTTGCGACGCAATCGCTTTTGGACGGTTGGTTGATTTATCTCGTGCCTGCGCTCGTGGTGCTTGAAGTTGGTTTGGTGTTTTTGGGTTTGCATGTCTTTGCGCTCATCGTTCCGTTTCTGGCGGTCGGCGCGTGGATTTTGTTTGAACGCGAAACCCATATCCTTCATCGTTTTCTCGCGCTCGTGTTGTTGGCGGCATTGCTGCTGACGGTGATGGTCGAAGTCGTCACGCTCAAAGGCGACATCGGGCGCATGAATACGGTGTTTAAATTTTATTTGCAGGCGTGGGTGTTTTTCGCGGTGGCGAACGTCGCGGGACTGGCGATTGTGTTCAAATCTCTTTGGTTTCGCGAAGCGGTTACCGATGCCGCGACGGGAGAAAAGAGCGGTGGCGATTCGTCGGCAATGCAAACGGCAAAAGCCGCGTGGTGGGGCATTGCCGCATTATTGGTGTTCGCGGGACTGTTGTATCCCGCGTTCGCCGCGTGGGCAAAAGTGAATGACCGTTTTGTGGCGGATTCTGCACCGGGCTTGAACGGACTCGATTATATGAAACAAGCGGTGTACAACACGCATGACCAAGAGCTTCCGTTGATTCAAGACTATCAAGCGATTCAATGGCTGCGCGAAAATATTCAAGGTTCGCCGGTGATTCTCGAAGGGAGCGACAGTCTGTACCGTTGGGGCAATCGCATTTCCATCAACACGGGCTTGCCGACGACCATCGGTTGGGACTGGCACACGAAACAACAGTATTCGCTGCTCCCCGGCGAAATTGTGGACAATCGCATTCGTGATGTGACGACCATGTATCAAACGTCCGACCCGACCGAAGCGATGGAATTGCTGCGCCGCTATAATGTTTCTCTGGTCTATGTCGGTCCGCTGGAACGCATCCTGTATGGTGACGAGGTGGCGGACAATTTTGAAGCGATGGCAGAGGTGGGCGACTTGAAAAAAGTGTACGACGCTGACGGCGTGCAAATCTACGCGGTCAGCGACAAGGTCGCACAGGTGGTCAAGTAAAATGGCGGCAAAGCGTCGGTCAACCAAATCGAAAGTAAGGAGCATACGCGAAGCGCGCTCCGGGTATTCGGCGGCTCCGGCGATTGATAAAAAGGCGCTGCGCGAGATGCTGGACGCCTATAAACAAGTGAACATTGCTGACGAAAAGGCGCGCATTCGTATCGCGCGCGAACGTACCCCCAGTGAAGCGTTCGCCGCTTTTTTGGATTTGTGGGAATTTGGAAAGAAATATGCATCCCACAATCCGCGCCAGCGCCAAGAAAAAGTGAAAAGCATGCTGCAATACTATGAGCGTATCAAAGGTTTCGAAAAATGGAGGCGTTCTCGTGCGGGCTGAACTCGAAAAGGCGTTACGAACAGCGATTCGATTCATGGAACGGCAAGGTATCCGTTATGCCATCATTGGTGGCGTAGCTGTCTCACAATGGGGTTTTGATCGTTATTCGGAAGATGTAGATTTCAAGATCTATGTGCCGGGGTCCGATTTTCCCGCTATGCGCGAAATGATTCGCAAGAAATTTCCGGTAAACGCGCGCGAGCACCTTCCACCAAACTCTCCCGTTGTTGCAGTCAAAATTCACGGAGTAACTGTGGATTTTGGGCTTGGGTACCCCGGGTTTGATGAAATCGTGATTGAGCGGGCGGTCGAAATTACGATAAACGATTTTGCGATGCGCTTTGCGACGGCGGAGGATTTGATTATTTTGAAACTCATTGCTGAGCGTAACAAGGACTGGCTGGATGTTGAGGGATTGACAAAAATGCAGTACCCAAATCTGGATTTTGGGTATATTCGTGGCTGGCTCGCGGAATTTGCCGAATGGCTGGAACAACCGGAATTGATCCAACGGTATGAGCAAATTGTCGCAAGCGCCAAAATATTGCATGACGCAAATTGACAGAACCTGTCTATGTTTTATCTCTTTGTTTGGTGGTTTCTCCTTCTCATCATCAGTTTCGCCGCGCTGCCGGTGACGCTGCGCGTTTTGCGTTTTTTGCCGGACCGCGGGTACGCGTTTGCCAAACCGTTCGCGCTGCTGTTGTGGGTGTATCCGTTTTGGCTGCTCACGTCGCTCGGCTTTTTGCAAAACACTTTCGGCGTGCTGGCGTTTTTGCTGGTCGCGCTGGCGGCGGTGAGTTGGGGCTTGCTGCGCGGGCGCGGGGAAAATTCCGTGTTCGCATGGCTGCGCGCGAACTGGAAATATGTGTTGGTGGTCGAAGCGGTATTTTTAATCGCGTATCTCGCGTTCGCGTATTTTCGCGCGTTCAATCCCGAAATTTCCAACACCGAAAAACCGATGGAGTTTATGTTTTTGAATTCCATCTTGCAGAGCCAAACATTTCCGCCGCACGACGCGTGGCTGTCGGGGTTTGCCATCAGTTATTACTATCTTGGCTATGTCATTGTGGCGGCGCTGGCGAAACTGGGCAGCATTCCGTCCGCGTACGCGTTCAATCTCGGTCTCATCATGACGTTTGCGTTGGCAGCGGTCGGTGCGTTTGGCTTACTGTTTAATCTGGTGCGTTACGCGCAAAGCGATGAACCAAACGCGAAACGCTTGCGCGCGCCGTATGTGTTTGGCGTCGCGGCGGTGGTGTTGTTATTGGTGATAGGGAATCTTGAAGGCGCGTTTGAAGTGGGTTACAACGCGAGCATCGGTCCGCGCGAATTGTATGCGGGTCTGAATTTGCACGGGCTGGAAGAGGTCTCGCCGTCCGGTTCCTTCCAACCGCAAGACAATTGGTGGTGGTGGCGCGCGTCGCGCGTATTGAACGACAAGAATCCTGCCGGTGGCGGACACGTCGAAGTCATTGACGAATTTCCGCTGTTTAGTTTTTTGCTCGGCGATTTGCATCCGCACGTGTTGGCGCTGCCGTTTGGTCTTTTGGCGCTCGCGTTTGCGCTCAACCTGATGCTGCGTCCGGTTCGCGCGTTCGAATCGTCTGACCTGGTTTCCAATTTGCGCGCGCAAGTTTTGACGCCGCGCCTCGTGCCGACAATGCTCGTGGTCGGCGCGCTCGGCATGTTGAACACGTGGGACATTGTGACGTATGGAATCTTGGTCGCCGCCGCGTCTGCGTTGTATCAATATCGCGCGCACGGCAAAGCGTCGTGGGCGATGTTTGCGACGTCCGCCGCGTATCTGCTGATTTTGTTTGCGGGTGCGGTGATTTTGTTTCTCCCGTTCTATTTTGGGTTTGCGTCGCAAGCGCGCGGGATTGCGCCCAACATTTTTAATCGCACGCCGCTCGCGCAGTATCTCATCATGTTCGGCTTGTTTATTTTTGTCGTCGCAAGTTTCGCGGTCGTTTTGTTTTTGCAGCAGCGCGACCGCAAGCGCGCGCTGGGCGAAATCGCGCAATTCACCGTTCCGCTATTGGCAGTGCCGTTGGTGATTGGATTGTTGGGCGTGGTCGTGTTGTCGCGCAGTGCGGACTTGCAAAACATGTTGGCGAATGTGCTGAATATCGCGCCGCAAGATACGCCGTTGGGCGTGGTGGGCGCGTTTGCGGGAACGTTTATTTCCAGTCCCGGCACTTTTGTGTTGTTGGTGGTTCTCATCGCGTCCGTTGCCGCGTTGGGGCGTTTGAATTTGGTGGACCCCGAAACCGACAACGCCGCGCGGCGCACGGCGGTTGTGTTTGCGTTATTGCTCGCGCTCGCGGCGTTGATTCTCACATTCGGCGTCGAGTTTTTGTATATCCGCGATACGTTTGAAACGCGCATGAACACGGTGTTCAAATTGTATTATCAAGCGTGGCTCTTGTTGGCGGTCGCGGCGGCGTTCGGCGTGTATTATATTTGGCAGACGACGCACAGCGCGGGCAGATACGTTTGGTTCGGGGCGTTTGGCGTGCTGTTGTTTTTGAGTTTGTTGTATCCGTGGTTTGCGCTGCCGGACCGCGCGAACGATTTCAAACGCGATGAACGCGCGGGGACGCCGACGTTGGATGGTTGGGTGTGGGTACGCGGTATTTTTCCCGACGATTACGCGGCGACGGAATGGGCGCGCGGCAACATCCCGCACGACGCGGTGATTGTGGAAGCGGCGGGGCGGCAGTATTCGTTTGACAATCGCGTTTCGGTCGCGACCGGTTTGCAAAGCGTGTTGGGCTGGGGCGGACACGAATTGCAGTGGCGCGGGAATTACGACCAGGCAGGTCCGCGCGAACAAGACCTCGAACAGATTTATCGTTCGCGCGATGTGAATGAGGTGCGCGCGCTGTTGGACAAATATGACGTGGACTATGTGATTGTCGGCGGCATCGAGCGCGACAAATATCAAATGAATCAAGCGCTGGCGGACAAGTTTGGCAAGTTGGGCGAATTGGTGTTTGAACAAAATTCCATGCAAATCTATCGCGTCAGCGCGTCCGAGTAGGAAATCCCGCGCGCACCTGGCGTCATTCTATTGTCATGTCGAAATCACGTTCTCGCAAACAGAATCGTGCGGTCCCCCAAACTGAAAATCGGATATCTGCGGCGGCTGTCGCCGTGGCGGATGCGCCGGTAATGGAACCCGTTGTCGTGTCCGAGCCGACCGTATCCGAACCGGCGCCTGTGACATTGAATGTGGTCGCGCAGTGGTTCACGTTGGAAGTGGTCGCGTACGGCGCGATTGGAATTGTTGCCGTCTTGCTGCGCGTCATGAATCTTGACGCGCGCCCGTTGTCGCCGGAGGAAGCGAAAACGGCAGCGGCGGCGTGGGCGTTTTTGCAGGGGCAGCCCGTCGGTGAATTTTCGAGTCCGCTCTTGTTTACGCTCGATTGGGTCGCGTTTCTCTTGTTTGGCGCGTTTGATTTGACTGCGCGCTTGCTGCCCGCCGCGTTGAGCGCGCTCATTGTATTTGTGCCGTTGTTGGCGCGTGACGCGTTGGGACGAACGGGCGCAATTGTGGCAGCGCTATTGATTGCGATTTCTCCGACGCTCGTGTTTTTCGGACGCCATCTCGGCGCATCCGATTTGGCGGTGGGCGGCATGATGGCGGCATTGATTTTGTTTTGGAATTTTCGCGCGTCGCATAACACGCGTGAATTGTATCTCGCGGCCGTTCTCGCCGCGCTGGCGCTGACCGCCGGCGCGACCGCGTTTTCGCTTTTGATTGGCGGCGCTTTGTATTTCGTCTTTGCAATGCTGTGGGCGCGACGCGGGGCGACGGAAACCGAAAATGTTGCGGAGGCGCCTGACGAAACGCTGATGCACAATCCGTACGCGCGCGCAGCGCTGTTGTTTGCTCTGACATATATTTTGGCGGCGACGACGTTGTTGTTGAATCGCGATGGCATGGGCGCGGCGTTCAATTTGTTTGGCGTATGGTTGACGACAGTGTCCGGCATCGGCTCGCTTACAACGCCGTTGAATTTTCTGTTGGTCTATGAACCGCTCGCGTTGATTTTCGGTTTGGCGGGCGTGGTCTTGGTCTTTAGCTATCGCGGGGAGCAAGCGCGTGGGCTGGACGTTTTGCGGATGTTGGCAATCGCCGCGTTGTTTGCGTTCGTGTGGTACACGGCGGGCGCGCACAAGGCGCCGGGCAATGCGACCGCGATTGTACTGCCATTGATTTTGCTCGCGGGTTGGTTCATCGGCAATCTGTTGGAGCGCGCCTACGCGGATGTGCGCGCGTCGGGCGGTTCCGGCGCGTTGATGACAGGCGAGATTCCGATTTTTCTGATGCTGCTTTTGTTGACCGTATTGGTGTATTTGCAGGCGGGCGCCTTTTTGCAGCAGACGCGTTTTTCGCCCGCGCTCGACGCGTTCTATCGCGTGTTGGTGGGGGACAGCAGCGAAGCGTCTATGGTGGCGGCGTTCGCGACGCTGGCGCTGATTACGATTTTTTTGCTCGCGGTGTTTGTGGGTCTGAGCATCGTGCTGGTCGGCATCGGACGCACGGCGACATTGTTGGCGTTGGCGGTGTGCGCGATTTTGCTGTTGGGACAAGTGCGCGCGATGTGGTTATTGAATTTTGATACGAACGAGCCGCAGCGCGAAATTTTGGCGACGACGCAAACGCCGCGCCACATGCGAACGTTGGTGCGTGATTTGGAATGGTATTCGCAGCTGCGGCACGGCGACGCGCACGTGATGCGGATTGCGGCGGACGAGAAATTGGGCGCGGTCGGACGTTGGTATCTGCGCGATTTTCCAAATCTTATATGGACGAATCAAATCGAACGCGCGGCAGACGCGCAAGCCATCGTCTCGCCTGCCGCGACGCCGCCGCCGGGCAATTGGATGGGACAGCGTTACCGTACGCAAAACACGTGGTCGCTCGACAACGCGAACGGGCTCGATGTATGGAAATGGTTTGTTTTCCGGCAAGGCGGCGCCGAAACGAACGAAACGATCCTGCTGTGGCTGCCGACGGAAAATCAATAGAGACCGGAGACTAGAGATTGAATTCTCCTTCAATCTCTAGTCTCCTGTCTCCACTCTCTGGTCTCTCATGTCAGTACAACTCGAACAACCGAAACAATCTTCGATCTGGGACACGCCTCTCACTGCATTGGTGAAAATCAATTGGAGTGTGGTGATTTTGGTCGCGCTGCTTTTGATTGCGGCGGTGACGCGTTTTTATGATTTGAGCAGCGCGGCGTGGAGTCATGACGAAGCCATTCACACCCACTGGTCGGATGATTTGTACATGGGACGCGGCTATGTCCACAATCCGATTTATCACGGACCGCTCTTGTATCATGCGACGGCGCTCGCCTTTTTTGTCCTGGGCGACAATGATTTTTCTGCGCGCGCGATGCCGGTGTTGTTCGGGCTGGTGTTGATTGCGGCGCCGTTTCTCTTTCGCCAATGGCTCGGCAAACGTGGGTGGGTGATTACGAGCATCCTGCTTTTGATTTCGCCGGTTGTGGCGCATTACTCGCGCGTGGACCGACATGATATCTATGTCGAAGTGTGCGTGGTGCTGCTCGCGCTGGCGATAATGAAATATCTGACCGCCCGCAAAACGAATTGGTTATATTTTGCGGTTGCGATGTTGGCGCTTGCGTTTACGGCGATGGAAACAACGTTTATTTTTATGGCGTTGTTTGGTTATTTTCTCGCGTCCGTATTTACGTTCGATTGGTTCAACCAGCGAATGCCCGATGCCAAATACTCAAACGCGGCGATTGCGGCGATTTTGGGTCTGCCGTTCGCGTTCCTGGCGGTGGTGTTGTTTATTTTGGAAAAGTTTGGGTTGTGGCGCGACAAGCAGACGCCCGAAGGTGAGAGCGCTTTTGACGTTGCGGCGTTTGATTTGTTGGTGGTGCTCGGCACATTTCTGGTGCCGATGGGCGCGACGCCGTTGTTTATCAAATATGGTTTTGCAGCGGTCAATCGCGTGTTCGGCACGGCGCTGACGACCGACCCGACCGATTACGTGGCGGTGGCTTCGATTCAGGCGAGCGGCATCGCGTTGTTGTTTTTTATTGTCGCGTCGGCGGCAGTGGGCTTGTTGTGGAATTGGCGCAAGTGGTTGATTTGCGCGGTGTGGTTTTATCCCATCATGCTCATCTTTTTTACGACGTTCTTTACCAATCCCGCGGGCATCGGTTCGGGGTTTGTCGGCTCGCTCGGGTATTGGATTTCACAGCAAAGTGTCCAGCGCGGCGGTCAACCGCAGTACTACTATTTGTTTATTACGATGCCGATGTATGAATATCTGCCATACTTGTTTGGCGGCTTGGGGCTGCTGTATATTCTCTGGCGGCGCAGTTGGAAACGCGCGATTATTTTTGCGGTGGCGGCGCTCGCGCTGCTCGCGCTCGAATCGTATATTTGGTTTACGCCCGGCATCGTGCAGCCGGTGCCCGGCGCAAATGACCAGAGCTGGCTCTTGCAGAATTTTCCTTTCTTTAGCGGCAAGGACAGTTTGCAGGCAGCCAACTTTACTGTACTGCTGCTCGGCTTTTTGATGCCGCTGTTTTTTGCGCTTGCCTATGACCCGAACGATGCGCGCTCGCGTTTTCCGACGTTGATTGGTGTATGGGCTATCGGTGTGTTGGTCCTGTTTTCCTGGGCGGGTGAAAAAATGCCGTGGCTCAACATGCACCTCGCGATTCCGTTGGCGTTCGTCGCGGGGTATTTCATGAATGATGTGTTGAACGCGGATTGGCGCGCGTTGGTCCAACAGGGCGCGCTGTGGATGGCGCTGGTATTTACGCTCGGTTTGTTGGTGTTGGCGTTTCAATTCTTTTTTGGTCCGGCGCCGTTGGCGGGGACGCCGTTGGATGACCTTGCCGCGCGTTCGAGCACCATTGTCGCGATTTTGATTGTCGGTGCGTGCGCCGGTATTGTGGTCTATTTGGGCATGACGCTGGGTTTGAAAAACGCGGTGCGCGTTTTGTTGGTGACGTTGTTTGTCATCCTGGCGTTGTTTACGATTCGGACGACGGCAAGCGCGGCATATTACAACAAGGATATGGCAACCGAAGTATTGGTGTACGCGCAAGGCACGCCCGATGTGCCGGCGGCGATGCGTGAGATTGAAGAGTTATCCCGGCGCCTCTGCGCGGGCAACGAGAACGATGCCAAAGTCAAAGTCAATTGCGAGAACGGCAAAATCAAAGTCGCATACGATGATGATTCTTCGTGGCCCTTTGTGTGGTATTTTCGCGATTATGCCAATGCGCAATTTTACGGAAAAAAACCCGGCGGTCCGTTTGACGCCGAGGTCGTGATTGTGGGCGACGCGAACGAAGCCGAAGTGAAACCGTTTCTCGGCAATCGCTATCTCAAACGGCAGATGCGTTTGGTGTGGTGGCCCGCCGAAGATTACAAAGGATTGAACTGGCTCAAGTTGTTGGGCGGCACGGACGAAAACGGCAATCCGGTGCAGGGATTTTTGCAGCCGGAAAACTTTAAAAAAATCGTGCGCGATATTTGGTTTTATCGCAAGTACGGTTACAGCTTGAACAGCTGGCCCTATGTACATCGCTTTTCGTTTTACATCCGTAAAGATGTGGCGGGTCAATTGTGGCAATACGCGGGCGTCGTGCCGCCGTCGGTGATTGAAGATGATCCGTACACCAAACAAACCATCAACAATTTGCAGGCGACCGCGATGGTGAGCGGCGGCGAAGGCGGATTCAATGCGCCCAAGAACATGGCGCTTGGTCCCGACGGCTCGCTGTATGTGGTGGACACAAACAATCATCGCGTGCAAAAATTCGACGCCGCGCGGACGTTTGTAAAATCTTGGGGTGGGCAGGGCAGCGCGCCGGGTCAATTCAACGAACCGTGGGGCATCGCGGTTGCGCGCGATGGTTCGGTCTATGTCGCCGATACATGGAATCATCGCATCGAAAAATTCGACAAGGACGGCAACTTTATCAGCATGTGGGGTGTGTTTGGCGATGTCGGCGAAAATTACGATTCTGATTTGTTGCAGTTGTACGGACCGCGCGCGATTGCGTTGGACGGCGACGACAACGTTTGGGTCACCGACACCGGCAATGAACGCGTCATTGCGTTTTCGCCGGAAGGTGAGCCGCAGGATGTGTTTGGCGGCACGGGCGCGGAGATTGGTCAATTCCTCGAACCCGTCGGCATTGCCATTGACGCGGCGGGCAATTTCTATATTGCTGATACATGGAATCGCCGCATTCAAATCTTTGATGCGGACTTGAATCCGATTCAACAGATTGAGGTCGAAGCATGGGATTCGCAATCGGTGGTCAACAAACCGTACATTGCCACAGACGCAGACGGCAACAGCTATGTGACAGACCCGGAAGGGTATCGCATCATCAAATTTGGCAAGGACGGCAAAGTCCGCGCAGTCTGGGGCGCGCCCGGCAATGATTTGGCGGGAATGCAGCTGCCGACCGGCATTGCGTTGGACGCCGACGGACAAATCTATGTCGCCGATGCGGGCAACAATCGCATTTTGATTTATGATGCAGTGAAACAGTAAGGCGTTTCGTCAAAACACAAGTCAAAAAAATCCGCCGCGCTTTTGCGACGGATTTTTTTTACGGATGATATGCGGCGAAGGTCTCTGCAATGTCGCGCGCAACAGATTCAAACGCAGGGTCGGAGGCGTCGCCGGAGAGTGTAACCAGATACGCGTCGCCTGAATCCAACACATACAGATATTGCACGCCGCGTACGGTGGCGAGTTTCGCGTTCTGATTCACCAAAGAAATTGTGTAGTCGAACGCGGCGGCATCTATGCCGTTGATTTTCAAAGGGGCTTGAATGTTCGTTACTTGCGCGCCGCGCACCAGCGTAGGCAGCAATTGTGCGTATGTTTGCGCGGTACTCTGGAGGTCTTGATTCGGCGGTAAAGCCGCGCGCGCAATTGCGACGGTGCGGGCAGGCGGCGCGGCATTCTTGTCCGCCGCATAAAAAATAAAGCCCTTGTACTGTCGCGATTCGAGCAGTGTGCGCAAAATATCAGCGAGCGGCGGATTGTTGTCTTGCGCGGCGGTGACGGCGTTTTTGATTTCGTCTTCTTGCAATTTTATTTCTTGCCAGGTATCGGGCAAGGCAATTTGATACGTCGAGCGTTTAACTAGCTTCCAGCCGGGCGCGGGCGTCGGCGGCGTGACAAGCTGGCGCGTGGGAGTGGCGGTTGCGTCGGGTAGAGGCGTCGCGGTTTGCGGGTCGGCGCATGCGCCCAACGAAAGCACGAGAAGGAAAAGCATCAGTCCGAAAAATTTTCGTCGCAAGCTCATTGCAGCTCCTTGGCGCGATTCTATCTCACAACGCGCGCGGGCGCAACGCGCAGTTATCCCTCGCGCTTTTTGTTCTGTCATGGCAGATAAAGTATAATTCGATATCGTACCCCCCATTCGGAGACCTCTTGTGAAACTACACGAACATCAATCCAAAGAACTGTTTGCGCGTTACGGCATTCCCACGCCGAAAGGTAAAGTGGCATACGATTCGGAAGCCGCGCGTGAAATTGCAAAACAAATCGGTTTGCCCGTCGTCGTCAAGGCGCAAGTGTTGGTCGGCGGACGCGGCAAAGCAGGCGGCGTCAAGTTGGCACAAACCGCCGATGAAGTCGAAGAACATGCGGGCAACATTCTCGGCATGCACATCAAGGGGCTGCCCGTTCGCAAAGTGCTGATTGATCCCGCCGTGTCCGCGCAAGCCGAAATTTATCTGGGCATCGTCGTTGACCGCGCGCAGGGCGCGCCGGTGATGATGGCGTCTGCCGCCGGTGGTGTTGAAATCGAACAGGTGGCGCAAGAGACGCCCGAAAAAATTAAACGCCAAACGATTGACCCCGTGCTTGGTTTGCAAGCGTATCAAGCGCGCGAATTGGGTTTTGGCATCGGGCTGGATAAAAAACTTGTCGGTGAATTTGTCAAAATCGCACTGGCGTTGTACCGCGTTTTTGTAGATACGGACGCGTCGCTCGTCGAAATCAATCCGCTTTTCATTTCCACCGACGGCGCGTTGATTGCGGCGGATGGCAAATTGGTGTTGGATGACAGCGCGCTCGACCGTCACCAAGATTTGGAAATGCTGCGCGACGCCGACGAGGAAAATCAAGCCGAACGCGAAGCGCGCACGGCGGGCTTGTCGTTTGTCAAACTCGACGGCAACATTGGCTGCATGGTCAATGGCGCGGGCTTGGCAATGGCGACGATGGATGTGATTAAATTTTACGGCGGCGAACCCGCGAATTTTCTCGACATTGGC
Source organism: uncultured Anaerolineales bacterium (assembly GCA_964644955.1). Taxonomy (GTDB): domain Bacteria; phylum Chloroflexota; class Anaerolineae; order UBA4142; family SHND01; genus SHND01. The sequence goes on from CAZXYP010000062.1 coordinate 18,540, forward strand.
GGCGGCGCAAAATCCGACAAAGTGGCGGCGGCATTGCGAATCATTCTCGCCGACCCGAACGTCAAAGCCGTACTGTTTAACATTTTTGGCGGCATCACGCGCGGCGACGAAGTGGCGCGCGGCATCGTCGAAGCGCTCGGTCAAGTCAAGACCAATGTGCCGATGGTGGCGCGCATTGTCGGGACCAACGCGGAAGAAGCGCGACGCATTCTCGCCGACGCGCACATGCAAACTGCCGGTTCTTTGGAAGAAGGCGCGAAACTCGCGGTCGAAATCGCCAAAGGCAGAGACTAGAGACTGGAGACCAGAGACTCATCTCCAATCTCCAGTTTCTACTCTCCAATCTCCAATTTCCATGAATTGGTCCGCTGTCCGCGATGAAGCTGTCGGTTTCCTTGGCGACTTGATTCGTATCAACACGGTCAATCCGCCCGGAAACGAAATCGGTGCGTGTCAATATCTCGCGCAGGTTCTGGCG
>CAZXYP010000063.1:0-1466 GCA_964644955.1 uncultured Anaerolineales bacterium
GAGCGCACCCGCTTCCAGCTCTTGAAATTCAGGCGCGGCGCGCAAGCGCGCGAGCGCGTCCGCGGGATTCAGCACCGCATACGTTGCAATCGCGTGTTCCATGAGGTCGCGTTCGGGCGTGAACATGAGCGGCAGTTGCTGCATCGCACTGCCAATTTCATCGAGAATGAATTGATTGATGAGATGCGCGTGCGCGCGTAGAAATTCCTGCGTCGTCGCGTCTGACACGCGGTCACGCTCAACGCTCGATGTACTGGGGCGTGACCGCGTATCATCGGGATACCGTCGCTCATACTCGGCGCGCAAATTCTCTACATACGCGCGCAGCATGTCACGAAAACGCGGCGGCACATTCAGCCCCGAACCGCCCAGTTCGTAATGCGCGTCCGTTCGCAAAACGCGCGTAAAGGCAATGTTCCAGCGCGTTGTCGTTTCCGAACCCAATTTGTCGTGAATCTCGTAGATTTCGCCGGTGAGGAGGTCGCGCGCGCGAATACCCACCCCGCGTTCTACCGAAATGATTTCGAGCAGCGCAGGCGCGCCGTTCAGCCAATCGGTGAGCCACGCGCGTTGGCGCGGCGACAACATGCGGCTTTGTTCTTTTGCAAAGTGTTCGATAACGCGCGTGTTGTCGGGGAGACGATAGTCAAAGAGAAAATAATCGAGCGCGCGTTCGAAATCGGCTTGCTCGTCCGCGTCGCCTTCGGGGTCCGGCGACTCATCCGCGTCAAAGAAAAATTTCGCCGCCGTTTTGAAATCGAGTTCGTACTTGCGCTGCAAAGCAAACTCGCCGAGCGCGTGCCACAGTGCGTCTTTTTGTAATTTTTCACTCGCGCGTTCTTCGTCCGCGCGTTGGTGACAGTGTTTGTATTTCTTGCCGCTGCCGCACCAACACGGGTCATTGCGTCCGGGCGGTTTGCGATTTTGAATCATCTGCTGTCCTCGACTCACAATCGTAGAGTCGCCTCAATAAATCATTGCTTCCGCATAGTGGTCTTCATGTTCGCTCGCCACGTGTTCCGCGCACGCTATTACATCGCGCTGTTTCTCGGTCGAACAGTGGATACAAATCCACGTCGCGATTTCTTGTTTGCCTTCCGCTTTGCAATTGGGACAGTAGCGATAGCGTGGTTTATTTTGTTCGACGACGCGCGGATATTTTACACCGCGTTCGCGCAAACCAATCGCTTCCACTTTCAACACATGCTGAATGTTGTCGCCAAAGTCATAGGTGTACGAAAGCGCGTCGCCCGGCGCCAAACCCAATTCGCCAATCAACCACTTGTCGGCGCTGGTGTCTTCAAACGGATTGTGCGCGCCCAACCCGCGCCGATACGCTTCCGCATCCGTCCCCAAATAAAATTCGCTCAAGTGGTCCATTGCATCGTGCCCGAACGCCGCGCGCATGATTTCGTCCAATTCCCACAACGTTTGGTCGCCGCCGATTTCGATGCGCCGCCATAAAC
>CAZXYP010000063.1:1476-18860 GCA_964644955.1 uncultured Anaerolineales bacterium
ACTTTTGTTGTGACGAAACGACGCCAAGAAACGATAGACTTGCCCGGCAAAATCTTTTTTTGGTCGCACGCGGTCACCCTCCTTGTTCATCGAGCGTTGAGGGTGACCGCGTGCGAGATGTTTGCGCTTGGGGCGTTTTTGCTCCGCGCCAAAAAAATCGAACATGTCATCATGTTCGAGTCCAAGCGCAAGATATTGACGATCCGCGCGTGTCGCGATTTTCCAGCCATGCAGGTCAAGGCGAAAACGCGGGTCGTGTTCAAGAATGTGTTCGAGCGCATCGGGTGGACACGGGTCGTGATATAGACCAAGCGCGAGGAGGCGCGCGGCAATGTCCTCTGTTCTCATGCCATTTTGTTTTGGCTTGAGAAAAACCGATATGGATTCCGCAAAAATTTCGTTGCGCGTTTGCGTACATTCGACATCGCGCGCGGCGTGGGTGACACAAGAAACGGCACACCGCGTGGGCATGCCGTTTTCGATATGAAACACCAACGCGTCGCCGGTTTGCGCGCTTTGCGTTTTGAGCCAGTCCCAAAACGTTTTCTCGGCGCGCGTACCCCATGCGGCGAGCCAACCGCGCTCTCCCATTTGTACGATGTTCAAGTCGACGCGCGTTCCATCGGGCAGTGAACATTCACACGGCGCGACGGGTTCGTGATAGACGCGCGTCGGAAAAAGCGCGACAGCGAGTTCGGGTTCAAAATGCAATTGCTGTTTCTGAAGTTCGTTCGCGGTCAAGAGATGCCCAAGCCGCGCGCCCGCGATGAGATGCGGCAGCCAACCGTAACGTCCGTCGGCGGTTTGCTGCAAGAGCCGCCGCGTGACGTAATCGTTGTTGCGAAAACTGTCCAGCGCCGCTTTCAGCCCTTTCGCATCCATTGGAAAAATCGCGGATGCGCGGGTCAAGAGTTCCTCGAAGGTCAGGGGCGTTCGCGCGTTCGCAAGTGTTTCGCGAATCGCGCTGGTGCGACTGGGAGATTTGGGGTTGGGCATCTTGCTTTATTCAGTTTGGTCTTCCGCTTCACTTTCCGCGCTCACGTCTTGTTCGTCCGGTTTGCGATCCAACATTTGCATTTGTGTCGCGACGACGTGCGTGCGATATTGCGTTTCGCCTTTGTTATCCGTCCAGCGGTCCGTTTGCAAACGTCCTTTGCTCAAATACTGCTGACACACTTTGCCAAGTTTGCCCTATGCGTTGACTTGAAACCAATCGGGTTCTTGTGCATTGCGGCGATTGACGGCGACGGGAAAATGAGACACTGTTTTTCCTGTTGACGTATAACGCGTTTCGGGGTCGCGTCCCAAATGTCCAATCAGTTCGACGCGGTTGAGTGCAGGCATGATGTTCCTCCCGAAACAGATTTGGAAAAGAGGTTGTAATCGAGGCGCGAGTACTTTAGCACGCATGACGGGACGCTGTCAAGGATTTGATTTCAGAATTTCAGAGTCCACACTTTCTACGAAAACCTCTCTTCCGTCCACGGGTCACCATGCATGTGATACCCATATCCTTCCCAAAAGCCCGCGCGGTCGGCGGACATGAATTCGATACCGCGCAACCATTTCGCGCTTTTCCAAAAATACAGGTGTGGCAAGAGAAAACGTAACGGATAGCCGTGGTCCGGTTCCAGCGGCAGGTCATTGTATTTGTATGCCAACATGGTGTACGGGTCGCTCAGACAATCTTCCAGCGGAACGTTCGCCGTAAAACCGTGTTCGCTGTGGAGCATGATAAATTTCGCTTCCGGTTTTGGACGCGCGTTTTCCATCACCCAACTCCACGGCACGCCTTGCCATTTCGTATCGAATTTGCTCCAACGCGTCACACAGTGTATATCGGTAACCACTTCGACGGTGGGTAATTTTACAAATTCATCCCACGTCAGCCGAATCGGATTTTCCACCAGCCCCCATATCTTGAAATCCCACGTCTTCGGGTCAAATTTCGGCACACTGCCGTAATGCAGCACCGGAAATTTTTCCGTCAGATATTGTCCCGGCGGCAAACGCCCGTCCTTCGAATCAAACGGTCGCGTCGGGTTCGCCTTTTTTAATCGCTGTACCTTGCCAAACGGGTCCCAGATTGACACGCTTCTACCTCCCACTTGCAAAAAACACTCGCGCCGATTTCCTCACAGTCTTGCCGCCAATCATTCTACAATACATTCGCATCCCTGCGTTCATATAGTTTCAGACTCGCCCAAAATGTTACCTTCCGAACCCGGATTCAGCGGCAGACGCAGCCACACCGTTGTTCCCACAGCACCTTGCTCAGGCGGACTCTGAATCTCCAGGACCCCTTGCTGCGATTTGACGATTTGGCTCGCCGTAAACAAGCCCCATCCAAAACTGGTATCGTCCCCTGACAACCGTTTCGTCGAAAACCCCGGCTCGGTCACATGCGGCAAATCTGCCGCCGCAATCCCGCTTCCCGAATCGGTTATGGTCAAATGCACTGTCCCCGGCTCGCCAAAACGACTCTGCACAAACAACATCCCCCCCGAACGCATCGCCTCCACCGAATTTTGAATCAAATTAATCAAGAGTTCCCGCATTTGGTCCGGGAACCCATCTACCATGGGCATGTTTTGGTCCAAATCCACCGCCACCACAATACCTAACCGCGCAAAACGTTCCGCGTACAATTGGAGCACATCTTGCACAACGTCGTTCAGAGAAAATAGAATGCGCTCGCGCCGCGCCCCGACCGAAAGTTGTCGAAACGCCGCCGTCCAAGTTGCAATGCGGCGCGCGTGTTCGACAATTTGCTGCAGCCGTTCCACCGTTTCTGCATCCCCCTCATGGAGCAGCTGAAGCATCTGCGCGTACCCGATGATGGGAGTCAACGCATTGTTGATTTCATGTGTCAGACTCCGCGCCAAACTTGCCATCGCCGCACGCCGCGCCGCCGTCACCAGCTGCAGCTGTGCCTCACGCAATTCGCCCAACGCGCGCGCCAACGCTTCCGCTTGCAGCTGCTGCGCCTCGGCACGCGCTTCGGCGTCCGCGCGCCATTTGCGAATCTCTTGCAAATCGGCAAACCGCGCCACCGCCAATTCCAGCGCCCGTTCCAGATCATCCTCGCGCACCGGTTTGGTCAAAAAACCACTCGCCCCCGCGTTGACCGCTTGCTCTAACGATTCGGTATCATCCAGCGCACTGATGACCACAATCGGCGCAATCCAATCTTTCTCCAGCTCTGCCATCGCTGTCCAACCATCCATCACCGGCATCCGCAAATCCATCAATACAATATCGGGACGCTGCGCCCGCACCAAATCTATCGCCTCCACCCCATTTCGGGCGCTCCCGACAACCGTATATCCCAGACGGGTCAGCATCCGCTTGAGCAGTTCCGCCGGCAACACTTCATCTTCTGCCAGGACAACCCGCCAATCGTGCGACCGCGAAAGTCTACCCAATTCGAATTTCGAATCCCAAGTCGGTGCTGAATAATTCATGGATTTTCCTCTTGAATACGAAACTTGACTTCGGCATTCGTCCAACGCCCATGCCGGGCAATCGAAAACGTACCGCGCAAATCTTTTTCCACCAACGATTGAACTAATGACAAACCCAATCCCGCACGCGCGTTCAAATCGAAATCTTCCGGCAAACCCTTGCCATCGTCCTGCAACAAAAACGCGATTTGCTCCGACAGGCGCGCGACAACAAAACGCAAGTGCAGTGACGTCGCTCCCTCCGGATTCCAACCGTGACGCAAGGCATTCGTCGCCAACTCATTCAACACCAATGCCAGAGTCGTGAGTTGATGCATTGCCACTTGCACATGGTCCCCGTCCGTTTCAATCTGAATTTCTGCCCGCGGCGGCGCAATATTGCGGACCGTATCTTGAAGTACTTGCGCGCCCACGTCCAGCAAATCCACAAACCCATCCGTTGCCCGCGACAACAAGGCATGCGCGGTAGACATACTCTGGACACGCCCCAGCGTCTCGCTCAAGATTTGCGCGCGCATTTCTCCCGGCTCATCCAACGCCATGTACAATAACGACGTAATTGCTGCCAGATTATTTTTGACGCGATGCGACAATTCACGCAGCAGCACAGCTTTGAGCTCGGCGTCGCGTTTGGTTTGCGCGTACAAACGCGCATTCTCGACCGCAATCGCCAATTGCTGCGCAAACACCGTCAACAACTGTTCCGCATGCGCATCAAACGCATTCGGCGCTTTGGCTTCCAAATTCAACACCCCAATCGTCCGCACTCCCGCTCGCAAAGGCAAACAAATCTCCGACATGATATGCTCTGAAAAAGCGACATAGCGCGGGTCGCGCGTTACATCGTCCAACCGCACCGTACGCCCGTGTTCTGCGACCCAACCGAGAATTCCCACGCCTGCCGGCACAATATGACTTTCGTGCGGACGCACAGCGCTTCCTCGAAAGACCAACGGCACCAACGCATTGTCCGATTCGCGGACCAAACAAACTTCACCAAAATCAAAATCGGTCAAACGCGCCACCGCTTCCAGCGCGCGTGTGCCCAGCGTCTCAATGTCCAACGTTCCGCCCAATTCGCGCGTATACCGATACAACGTTTCCGTTTCATGCAAACGCTGCTGCGCCGCGCGGTACAGTTTTGCATTTTCGATAGCGATCGCTGCTTGCAGCGCCAAACTTTTGGCAAGCGCCATTTCCTCTGCGGTAAAGGAACGCGGGCGGATGCGGTCGCCCAATTCGACCAAACCGACTACCTGCCCCTTGCTCATCAATGGGACCAATAAAACGGCTTGCCACGCCAAACCGGTCAGATACTCGCGCGTTACCTCGTCATTGATTGCGTCATTGGATTCCAGCCCAATCGTCCGATCCTCCGCGAGAACCGCTTGCGCAAACCAAGCGTGCGTTGGAAATTCCAAAGCACCGGGACGCACACGCTGCGCCGCCGTATCCCTTTGCGCCAAAATCTCCAGCCGGTCACGCTGCCGGTTCCATTCAAACAAGGTGCATACATCCACCTCGAGTGCGCCAAGAAATTGCCACGCCACGTGTCCCAACACGGCATCCCATTCCAATTCACTGTTCAGTGCCTGAGTGGCCGCATGCAACGTACGCACATGTTTCAAATGCTGCTGGGTCTCGTGAAACAAACGCGCATTCTCGATTGCGACCACCAGCTGATTGCCAAACGTATTCAGCAATCGAACATCCGCCCCGGTCAACCCCCTCTGCCGGGCATCCCAATTTTCGCTGCGCGCCGTCTCCACATTCAACACTCCCAAGACGCGATCGCCCGCCAGCAGTGGGACCGCAATTTCAGACTGTATATCCTGCAGCGCCACCAAAACATCCGGCTCGGACGAAATGTCCGGCACCAAAATAGTTTCCCGGGTACGCACTGCACGCGCCATGATGCCTTGCGTAAGCGGAATTTGATACAGGACATCCGGTTCGGCGTATCCGCGCTCCACTTGCAACTCCAAAAACTGTCCGACGACAAAATAAATACTTACGTGCCGATAGCCCAAAATATCGCACAAGGCATCCACACTGTTTTCACAAATCGTCCGCAAATCAAGGGATTGATTCAGCACCCGTCCGGCTTCATATAACGCATGCAATTCCCGCGTACGCGTTTGCGCGGCTTGGTAGAGCTCGGCATTGACCAGCGCGACAACCGCTTGCGAAGCCATCGTCTGCACGAACAGAGTTTCGTTCCGCGTCCAGTGGCGCGGAGCGCGCGACTCACATAAACTGATATATCCAATCACTTGCCCGCCGCTCAACAAAGGCACACGCAAAAGCGTACACAATTGATTGGCTTGCATATACGCGCGCGTCTCGTCCGTCAAATCCGGATCATCCGCTTGCAGCGCCACGAACGATTGTGCCATCAAGTGTTCCCATTCCGGCAACCGTTCCAAATTCCAAATCCGCCCGTCCACCTTGCGTTCGCTCGGCGATGCCGCGTCGGCAAAATAGACATGCGTCTGAATTAACACGCGCTGCGCCAGGTCAATCCGCACAAACGAGCTGCTGGTCACATCCAACCCCATCACCAATTGCTCCAACAAACGACGAATCACTTCATCCGGTTCCAGCGTTGAAGCAGTGGCGCGAAAACCTTCAAACAACAAATTCAGTTCTTTTACGCGCGCGTGTTCCTGCTGAAACGCATACACACGTTCCAGGGCGCTCGCGGTCTGATTCGCCAGCAGCGCAAGCGTCTGCGCATCGGTCATGTCAAAGGACCGCCCGGAGCGGCGCACCACCGCAATGACGCCCACCGCGCGTTCGCCGCTTTGCATCGGCACCACAATTCCGGATTGAAATTCATTCATTCCTGACGCGGGCGCTGACGACGACAACCCGTTGTTTCCCTCACCGCGCCAGAACGCCGGACTTTGCGTCGTAAACGCTTCGCTCAGCACATTTTGAAATACAGACGGAAGCCGCCCGCTCTCCCATCCTTCCGGCACTTGGCCCGCCCGACTCGAGACGGCAAGTTTGCCATCCGGCTCCGCCAGAAGCAATACCGCGGCGGCGCAGTCCAAAGTCACCAAAGCGCTGTGCGTCACTTGATCCAGAATGGCTTGCGGCTCGGTCAACGCCAGAAATTTGACCGACGTTTCCGTCAACGCCCGTTGCACGCGTAAACGCGCTTGCACGGCATCCAACAAATCCGCGTTCTCGATGGCAATCGCTGCCTGCGCCGCAAACAAACCCGCCAGATGCAGCTCTTGCTCGGTGAAACGCGCGCGCCCGCGCCGGCGATGCAGCACAATTACACCCAACACCTCCGCTTGCCACTTGAGCGGAATCGCCATCATCCCTGCAAACTCATCCGTGGGAAACCAATCCACGTGCCCTTCCCATACCGCATAATCGTCCACGATGATTGTTTCCCCGCTTACGACAGCCGCACCCGCCAATCCTTCCCCAAACTGCATGCGGTGTCCCGTATAATCGCGCGGCAGATTGTGCGAAATATAAACCAACAAGGAGTTGCGTTCCCGGTCAACCAAATCCAATGCCGCCGCATCGGCATTCACCAAATCCACTGCGCTGTACAGAATCGAATGCAGCAGCGCGTCCAAATCGCGTTCCGCCGTGATTTTGAGCGCCAATACGCGCACCGCGTCCAACTGCGCCGCGCGCCGCGCTTCCGACTCGAACAAGCGCGCGTTTTCAATGGCTGTCGCCAATTGGTCCGCCAAAATTTCCAAAATCGTCACATCCGTTTCGACAAACTCATCGCGGCGTTCACTCTGAATATCCAACACTCCAATCACGTTCAATCCCCGGTGCAGTGGGATGGCAATCTCGGACTTGACCGGGTCTGGCACGTCGGCGGGAAAAGGGGAATGATACTGCGTGTCCGCACGCGTATCCCGACACAAATACGTCACGCCCGCAGTGGCGACGTAAAAGACGATGCCGTGCCGCAAGATAACCGTTTCGTTACCAAACCAAGGATCCAGAGCGCCGGCATTGGCAACCAAACAAGTCCCCAAACCGTCCGGCTCATTCTCAAACACCGCGACATTGAAATAACCAAATTGTGACTTGATCAAATCAACCGCTTCGTCCAGCAAATCCCGTACCGGCACAAGACGCGCAATCCGCGACGCAATCTGATTCACCAACGCCAATTGGGCGCTGCGCCGCTGCTCCTGCTGCAAGGAATACGCGCGTTCCAACGCCACTGCCACATGATTGGCGAGCGCTTCCATTGCGCCAATGTCATTGCCATCAAAGGCATCGTACGCCAAACTTTCCACATCCAGCACGCCCAGCACCCCGTTCGCAGTATGAAGCGGCACGCACAATTCCGAATTTGCGCCCGACACCACATCCCGGTCCGGCAGATAACGCCCATCCCGCTTCACATTTCCGCTGACAACACTCTGTCCCGAACGCGCCGCCAGTCCGATGAGTCCCGCCGCCGCGTCCCACCGTTCGCCGATGCGGTACAGCGCGGCATTCTTGCCGGACACCGCTACCAGCTGCATTTCTTGGCGCGCCGCGTCATACGCCGAATAACAAACATGATGATATTCAAAACGCAGCTGCACCAATTCCACCAACCGCTTGAGAATCATTTCCGGCTGTGGGGAAGCCGTCGCGTCCGCCGCCACTTCGCTGACCCGCGCCAAATGCGCGGCACGTTTTTGCTCCGCCGCCAACACGCGCGCCTTGACTAGCGCGCTGCCGATTTGTTCCGCCAAAATACTCAACGCCGCGACATCGCTCGAGTCAAACCCATCCAACGCCGTGCTTTGCACATCCAACAACCCCAACACCGTATCCCCTTGCTTGATTGGAATTGTCAATTCCGAACGCACCGTGTCGGCTTGTCCCAGCAACGTCAAATAATTGGCATCCTCGCGCGTGTCACGCGCCAAATAAACTTCCCCCGAACGCGCAACCAAACCGAGAATCCCGAGATCAAGTGATTGCGCATAATCCGAACCCATCTGTTGTACCAACATCCCGGATGCGGCAAGCAAAACCGCACGACGTTGGTCGTAATCAATTTCAAAAATCCCGACAATGTGATATCCAAATTCTTGACGCACCTGCTCTGCAATCGCTTGCAAATTCTCGTTGAGCGAACCCGCCGCATTGACCCGTGCCGAAAGCCCGCTGACAATTTCCAGCTGCGCAGTCCGTTTGCGCTGCTCGGACAAGAGACGCGCTTTTTCCAACGCCGAACCCGCCTGATTGGCAAGCGCCGCAAACGGGGCAACATCCGTCTCTTCCAGCGCATTGCTAAACACCAGCAGCACCCCATTGACCTTGTCCCCGTGCAGCATTGGCGCAAACACCATCGTGCGCATTTCAAATTGGGACAGCAGTTGGTTCATCACGAGCGGAGGAATCTTGGGAAAAATGCGGGGCATACTTTCGGCGGAATTTGTCAGCAGCACAGGCGTACGCTGCGTGACCGCGGATGCCAAGCCAATCGTCTGTTCCAACAGCACATCAAATTTTTCGAGGTCAACCTGAAAAAATCCGAGCGCGCGGTGTAAGGATTCATTGGACAGCGAAGCATACACCACATGCATGGACACATCGGGTTTCGTCCACTCCAGGACAACACAATGCAGCCCGCGACGCTCGAGTTCATCGCCAATCGTGGCAAACACCTGAGCCCGCGTGGTTGATTCCTGCACGCGCAAAGCGACGGTATTCACCAACGCCCAACGCGCTTGCCCTTGCTCCGCCAACGTGCGCTTGACCTCTGCCACATTCCTGTCTTGATGCAATTGGCGCGTCATGTCCACCATCAGCGAAGCCAACACCAGAACTATCGAGAGAAAAAGGACAATGATGACACTTTGCCCCGAAATGGAAACATACAGCGACGGAACCCCCGCATACACCTGAATGCCATTCAAATCCAAAACAACTTGCAACAAAAACAAGCTTCCGCTCAAAAGGGCAAAGCGCAGCGCATCCTGCCTTCCCAACAAAAGCAGCGCAATAAAGGGCGGCAAGACGTACAATGCCGCCAGCCCGCCCCGAATCCCGCCGCCGCAAAAGACCACCACCGCAATCACCAGCAAGTCCAGCGTCAGAAAAATCCGCAGCGTACGTTCCGGACCAAAATGGCGCTGCCATGGACGCGCAAAAAACGTCGCGCCAAAATCAACTGCCAGACACGCGGCGACCAGCAGATACACATAGCTGTCAAATGTGACCAGCAGCACCAGCGCAAACACGCACGCGCCCGCCAACAGCACAAGCCGTACACGCAGCATCACGTCCATCCGCGCTTTGCCAAATTCAGTCATACGCCTGGGCTCATCGCATCCAAATACAAACGAGGCGCGTCTCGCGCACTCGTGCGCCAAAACACGCCCCGTCACTCAAGCGATACAACACAACTTGCTTTTCATGCGCTACCGCTCCATTGTCTTGTCGCTGTCCGCCCCTCGTCGCGTCCGATGCTTGTAACGCGCCATCGTGAATCCCTCATACGTCCAGTTTTGCATGCTTGGCATGAGTCTGAATGAAACGCTTGCGCGGCGGCACCTCGTTGCCCATCAACATGTCAAACGTGCGGTCTGCTTCCGCCGCGTCTTCAACCGTCACCTGCAAGAGCGTACGATTCGCGGGATTCATGGTCGTCTCCCACAATTGCTCGGGATTCATTTCGCCGAGACCTTTGTACCGCTGCATATCGAATTTGCCGTTTTTGTTTTTCTTGCGCAATTCTTCCAACGCGTGGTCATCGTACACGTATTGTTCTTCTTTGCCGATTTTAACTTTGTACAACGGCGGCTGGGCGATATACAAATGTCCATGTTCGACCAACGGCGTCATGTAGCGGAAAAAGAATGTGAGCAGCAGCGTGCGAATGTGCGCGCCGTCCACGTCCGCATCCGACATGAGAATCACGCGCCCATAACGCAGATTCTCCATGTCGAATTGATTGCCGACGCCCGTACCAATCGCCGTGATGAGCGAACGAATTTCTTCGTTTTGTAGCATCTTGTCGAGCCGCGATTTTTCGACATTCAAGATTTTACCGCGCAAGGGCAAGATGGCTTGAAAGGAACGGTCGCGCCCCATTTTTGCCGTGCCGCCGGCGGAGTTGCCTTCGACAATGTACAATTCTGCGTTCTCGGCTTCGCGTTCCGAACAATCGGCGAGCTTGCCCGGCAGTGACAACGATTCAAGCGCGCTCTTGCGAATCACCAAATCGCGCGCTTGCCGCGCCGCTTCGCGCGCGCGCGCGGCGGTGATGCCTTTTTGAATAATGTCTTTGGCTTCTTTGGAATGTTCTTCCAACCACTCGCTAAACGCTTCGCCAACCACTGCTTCCACTTGCGTTTTCATTTCCGCATTACCGAGTTTTGCTTTGGTCTGCGATTCAAACTGCGGCTCTTGCAATTTGACGGAAACAATTGCGGTAAGCCCTTCGCGCGTATCGTCGCCGGTCAGGGACGGGTCACCTTCTTTCAACACCTTGTTGCGCCGCGCGTAATCGTTAAGCGTGCGTGTGAGCGCGGAACGAAAGCCGGTGAGATGCGTGCCGCCGTCGCTCGTGTTAATATTATTGGCAAACGTGTACACCGATTCATTGTACTCGGTGGTGTACTGAATCGCCGCCTCAATGTAATTGCCTTCGACCGGCGCGCTGACATGAAACGGCACGTGCAGCACTTTGCGATTCTTGTTGAGGTACCGCACGAACGACGTAATGCCACCTTCGAAATAAAAGGTCGCCTCGCGTTCTTCGCGCTCGTCCGTGAATTTGATGGTCAGTCCCTTGGTGAGGAACGCCATTTCGCGAAAACGCTGCTGCAGCACTTCAAATTTGTAATCAATCGTTTTGAAAATTTGTTTGTCCGGCAAGAACCGTTGAATCGTGCCGCTGCGTTCACTCGCCGGATAGGTGCCGATTTGTTTCACGTCGGCTTGCGGCACGCCGCGTTTGTAGGTTTGCCGATACAACTTGCCGTCGCGCCGCACCGTTGACTCGAACCATTCCGAGAGCGCATTCACCGCGCTGACGCCGACGCCGTGCAAACCGGACGCGACCTTGTATCCGCCGCCGCCGAATTTGCCGCCCGCGTGCAGTTTCGTCATGACCACTTCCAATGCGGACTTGCCCGTTTGCGGATGCAGGTCCACCGGAATCCCGCGCCCGTTATCCGTCACCATTACCACATTGTCGCTATCAATCAAGACGGTAATGTAATCGGCGCTGCCCGCGAGCGCCTCGTCAATGGCATTGTCCACGACTTCGTACACGAGTTGATGCAACCCGCGAATATCCGTCGAGCCAATGTACATGCCGGGACGCCGCCGCACCGCTTCCAATCCTTCGAGAACGGTTATTTTTGAAGCATCGTAATTTTCGGTTGGGGCATTATCGAGTTCGATTTCTTTTTGTTTGGGCATGTCCCTATTTCTCCAATTGCTGCTTTAGTTTTGCCAACGCTGCGCGCACCGCCGACAGCCGCACACGCTTCAATGTCACCAAATAAAACCCGTACTGCGCCACTGACAAATCAAATTGTACCGCGCGCGTGACGCGCGTGCCTTCTGCGATTCTTGTGAACGTACAGCGATGCGAAAATTTCCCGGTTTCGTCCACCGTTTCCGGCGCGGCGCGGCTTTCGAGGGAAACCGTAAAGGTCGGAGTCGGCACGCAGTTACCGTTTGGCGCTGCGCGCGTTTTGCTGCCACCGCTCAATCACATTCATGCGGTCCTGATAATAAATCATGGATGCCGCCAACAGTGACGTGCCGATATACGCATTCGCCACAATCGCAATCACGACCCCTAGCGGACTCACGGACAGACCATCCCAAATCATCGCCAGCCCGCGATCCAAAAACACCGTCAACGCCACCAGCCCGATGGTCGTCCAGAAAAAAAGACGAAACAGTACCGTACTGCGCCGCAGCGCCGCGCGCAAATCCACTCCGCTGACCGCGAGCGCACTGACGGCAAAAAAGAAATAGATAAAAACCCAAAACAGCGCGACCGATACCATCAACGCGCCAAACGTTGCCAATTCCGCCCCCGCAAACTCTTGGGTTACAGCCAACAAGAGTCGCACCACCACCAAGATGCCCAACAGGAACAGCGAAAACCCAATCAGACGCAGCCACAAGCGCGCCACGCGCAGCAAGACAGTCTCCCGCGCTTCCGTTTCCAACGGACGCGCGCCTTGCGCAATCAACTCCAGATATGCCGCGACCGGAAGCAAGCCGAGCAAAAACAGCGGAACAAACAACAGCACCACCCATTCCGCCGACACCAGCGGACGCGAGTACGCCAAAGCATTGATGGGGCCCGGCACATTCAACATAGTCGCGCGCAGCAAATCCAATTGAAACAAGGACGGAAAGCGCGTCACCCCATTCAACGCGGTCGTCACCAAACCCAAGAGATTGAGCGATTGAATGAGCTGCTCAAAAGTTTGCTGTGCTTCTTGAACCAGTTCCGGGTCGCCCGAAACGGAGGCGACGCGCAGCATTTCGTCCAGATACGGGCGTACCAACTGCGTCAGAGACAAACGCGGCAGCGCCCAAATCATGACATCCGCCACAATCGGAATCAAAAGCGTCCAGGGACGCCTTCGCACCAAGTCCAAACCGGCACTGACCGAATCAATCACACCCAGCGGTTTTTGTTCCACAATCGTTTTCGTATTCGATTCTCGCATAATGTTTTTCTCGTGATAACGTGACGATTATACGCGCTCGCGCAAGCCGTGTCAAAAGCATCCGCGCATTTGTTCTATGCGCCACGCATTTGTTCTATCCGCGCTAACCGAAACCTTACGTCGAAATGCCGTGTGGTTTTGTTTCTCGCACCAATCCGACCGCGAGCCAAAACCCGCACACCGCGGCAGCAAATGTAATCAGAAACAGAAAAGTGAAACCAAACAAATCCAAAAACATGCCGCCGACGACGGGAATGAAGGTTGCCACGCCCAAAACCGTATTGGTGAAACCGATATACAACGTCCGCTGTTCCGGCGGCGCGAGATTCAACAAATACGTCGGGAACGCGATATTCGCGGCAGTGCGCCCAACCCCGTACGCCAAAAAAATGATGCTGAACAAGATCGGCACCGCGTTGGTAGTCGGCAGCAAGCCAAACAACAGCGCCAAAAAGGGAATGATGACCGTCATTGTGGCAGCCAATAAAAGAATCCAGCGCAATTTATGACGGTCACTGATATAAGACAGCGCCGGCGTTGACAGCAACGCGCTCAGCGTCGTCATGCCAATATACAATCCGACAATCGAATCCGGCGCGCCCAATTGACGTGTGGCATAAATCGCGTAAAACGGCGTCGCCAAATCCCCCGCCGCCAACACAAAACGCGTCAGCAGATAACGGCGATAATAATGATTCTGCCGCACAATCCCACGCGCCGCGCGCACCTGTTGCGGAAACGACACACTTTCGCCCGTAATCGTTTCACGCGGCTCGCGCACCAACGTAAACAAAATCAAGCCCGCGCCAATCGCGCCAAACGCGACCAAGAAAATCAACGTAAAGTTTTGCGGAAACGGCAAAGCGCGTTCGGGACTCAGCGCCACTGCCACCAAATAGCCCGCCAACAGCCCCATCGCCGTGCCCGTAAATTCGCGCCAACCAAAAAACGAACCGCGGCGCGGAATCGGAATCACCTTTGCCACAATCGCCATGAACGGATTGCCCGCCACGCCCGCCGCGAGCGAATACACGGTCATTAACACAAAAAAGATGGCAAGCAACAGCGACTCATTCGTCGCGCCCAACAGATACGTCGTGAGTACAATAAAAAACCAACAGACGATACGCACCGCCGCCGCGCTCGCATACACCGGTTTCTTGAGCGGCAGCTGCTGCAGCCGATGCGAAATCAAAAACTGCGGAATAAACCAACCGCCGTTATAAATCGCCGACATCAACCCGACGAGCAAACTCGACCCGCCCAATTGTGTAATAAAGACCGCAAGCGTCAACGAAGGCGCAATCAGCGCATCCACAAATCCAAAGATGGCGCCATTGAGAATGCCAATCGTATAGTTGTAGCGGAGATTTTTTTCGGCAAACGAGGACATGGATGGAATTTATGATTTAGGATTTATGCTTTAGGATTTCTGATTTGGGATGGCGCGGGAATGCAACCCAAAGATTATAACGCGATGTAAAGATTCAGCAATTCGTGGGCGCGACGCGTTGACGCTGTAACGAAAGCGTGTACAATTTCGACGCACGCAAAAAATTTCAAGGATCAACAGGCTATGCTGCCAACGACGGCGGACATTGTAATTATCGGCGGCGGATGTATGGGCGCAAGCGTCGCCTATCATCTTGCCGAACGCAATGCAGGGAAAATTATTTTACTCGAGCGCGAAAAATTTTTGGCGATGGGCTCCACCGGACGCAATGCGGGCGGCGTGCGTTATCAGTTTTCCACTCCGGTCAACATTCATCTCTCGAACTATTCGCTCGACATCATTCAGCGCTTTCAAGAAATTTTCGGCGTTTCGGCAGACTATCATCCACTCGGCTATCTTTTCTTGTTGACGACAACGCGCGAGGTCGAGATTTTCCAAAAGAATATCGCGCTGCAAAAATCGCTCGGCGTACATGACGTTCGTTTCCTTACCGTTGACGAGATTGCCCACCTTGCGCCGCACGTGAATTTGGAAGGCGTGCTCGGCGGCAGCATCTGCCCACGCGACGGCACCGCCGACCCAAACACCGTCACGCAAACCTATGCCTCCGAAGCGAAAAGACGCGGCGCGCACATCGAAACCGACGCGAATGTCGTCGGCATCGAAACACACAGCGGCAAAATTGCGCGCGTCCAAACGAATCGCGGCGCGATGGAAACCAACGTCGTCGTCAATTGCGCGGGCCCGTGGGCGGCGAAAATTGGCGCGATGGCGGGGCTTGATATTCCAATCGTGCCACTGCGCCGCCAATTTTTCAACACATCCGAAATTCCCGAAATCCCGCGCGACCATCCGTTCATTATCGAATTTGCCACCTCGCTCTATTTTCATCCCGACCATCCAGGCATTCTCGTCGGCATGTCCAATCGCAATGAAAAGCCGGGCGAGTCGTATGCCATAGATGAAGCGTTTCATCACGAAACGTTGGAACGCGCGCTGTATCGCTTGCCGTTATTGGAACACGCGCGCGTGACCCGCCAAATGGCGGGCTTGTACGAAGTCACGCCCGACGCGCATCCGATTCTCGGCGAAGCACGCGACGTACGCGGATTTTACAATTGCGCGGGATTTTCGGGACACGGTTTTCAACATTCACCGGGCGCGGGCAAAGTGCTCAGCGAAATGATTTTGGACGGCGCGTCGAAAACGATTGATGTCTCGATGTTGGATTTGGAACGCTTTCGTGAGGGACGACCGATTTTGGAACACAATGTTGTGTGAGGAGGAAGAGGTGACAAGTGACGGGTGGCGGGGCTTCTTTCCCCGTCACTCGTCACCTACCACCTTACCCATTTGGCGGAGGACAACATGCCTATATCAAATGACCGCCTCGAATCATTTGGAATCTACAAGCTTGCGCTACAATTGTTTGATGACTTTTGGGATGACTCGGAAATTCTGGGACAAGATTATCGCGGGCGCGAGTTGGCGAAACAATTGACGCGAAGTCTGGATTCAATTGCGGCAAATATCGAAGAAGGATACGGACGGGGTTTCACAAAAGAATTACCATATCACTTGAAAATTTCACGCGGCGAAGCGCGTGAAAGCAAAGGACGCTACGGACGATGTAAAAGGTTATTGTCGCCGGAATTGATTGCCGCGCGTCAAGCCGCGCTCGACCAAATCATCGGCGGACTCACTGCCACTATCAACACGATTGAAAGTAAAAACAGAACGAATGACCGCTGACGGTATTTCCCCGTCACCCGTCACCCGTCACCCGTCAATGCCTTTATTACGCGATGCCTTTTTGAAACTGTCCACCAACGCCGCCGCGCGCAATTTCATTGTCGGCTTTCCGTTATCGCGCAAAGTCACGCGCCGTTTTGTCGCGGGCGAAACGTTGGACGACGCCATCGGCGCGGTACAGAAATTAAACAGTGAAGGTTTGCTCGCCACGCTCGACCATTTGGGCGAAAGCGTGGCAAATGCCGACGACGCGCGCCGCGCCAAAGACGATTATCTCATCGCGCTCGACGCGATTCAACAGCACAATTTGCAATCGCATGTGTCGGTGAAATTGACGCACATGGGTTTGGACATTGACCCCGCATTGTGTCTCGACAACATGCGTCAAATCGTTGCCAAAGCGCAAGCCATCGGCACCAAAACGCGCATTGACATGGAAGATTCCGCGCGCACACAAATCACGCTCGATATTTTCAAACAACTGCGCGCCGAATACGACAATGTGGGCATTGTGATTCAAGCGTATCTGTTTCGCAGTGCAGCCGACATGCAGGAATTGTATGACATGGGCGCGCGTGTCCGTTTGTGCAAAGGCGCGTACAAAGAACCGCCCGACATTTCCTTTGCCTTGAAAAAAGATACCGACGCGAATTATTTGAAACTGTCGGAAATTTTTCTCGGCGCGAACGGCGAGTACACCGGCGCGCATCTCGCGCTCGCCACACACGACGCGAAAATTATTGATTGGGCGAAACAGTACATCAAGGAACACAATGTCCCGTATGACCGTTTTGAATTTCAAATGCTGTACGGCATTCGCTCCGATTTGCAGCGCCAACTTGTCCAAGAAGGATACACGATGCGCGTGTATGTCCCTTACGGCTCGCAATGGTACCCGTACTTTATGCGAAGATTGGCGGAACGTCCGGCGCATGTGATATTTTTGTTGAGCAATCTTTTCAAATAGCGCGATAGTGCACTAGTGAGATAGTGCGATAGTAAGGTAGTGAGATAGTGAGATAGTTG
>CAZXYP010000064.1:0-18850 GCA_964644955.1 uncultured Anaerolineales bacterium
CAAAGAACAGGATGACGGCGCAAAGCAACAACACCAGCGCGCCGAACGCAAACGGCAGCCATGCGCGTTCGCCGCCCGGCACCGCCAAAGGCGAAACCTCACGCACCGGACGCGGCGGAATTCCCCCGGTGGGCGCGCTCGTTTCGGGTTCGGGCATCCGCACATACGTCGGCATTCCTTCCGAATCCATCGGCGGCAGAGTATCGCTCGCCTGCGAGGCAAACGAGGGAGTCTGTCCAAAACTGTCGGCAGGATAAGTGGTTTCACTGCCCGAATAATCAATCGGGCGCGTGACATCGCTTGGCACATAGTAACTCGACGGCTGCGCATCGGCAGCGGCAGCAACAGCGGCGGCGGGAGGAAATGCTTCGGCGGGTTCAATCGGCGGCTCTGCCGCGAGCTGTTGGGAAACCACATACGCATCCGCTGCCGGTTGGACGGGCATGGCGGCAGGCGGAGCCGCTTGACGCGGCGGCGTGCCGGGCATCCATTCCGTGCCGTTGAAATACAACCAACGTCCCGTGCCGGGTTCCAACGACCAAAAGACGCCGGAATCGTCCTGCACCATCAGTTTGGCGAGTTCTTCTTGGTATTGGTCTTCGCTCAATGGCTCGCCGCGCCGGATGCGCGCTTGCAGTTCTTGAAATTTCTCTTCGGCGGTTGCAAAATCCATGTGATGACTCCTGACACAAAATGCGTTCGTGCGGACCGGAACGCATGCTTGACGCATCGTCAAGGGTTAGGTTTGGAGAGGATGCGTCGGGCAAACTAATTGCAAATAATTTCTTGTCCGTATTCGGGTGCAATCGCGTTTCGGATACCCAAACCGCGCAGTCCCTCAATCAACGCAGCGGCAGCGTCGCTTTCGGCGTGGACGACAAAAACACCTTTTAATTGCGCCGCCAGCGGACGTACCCAATTCAAGAGCGCCGCGCGGTCGGCGTGCGCGCTAAAACCATCTATCCGTTCAATAGCTGCGCGCACATTGTATTCGTCGCCGAGAATGCGTGCGCGTTTTACGCCGTCCAACAAGCGCCGCCCCAACGTATTTTCCGCCTGATAACCGACAAACAAAATCGTGTTGCGTCGGTCCTCGATATTGTTCTTGACGTGATGCAAAATCCGTCCTGCTTCGACCATCCCGTTCGACGCAATAATCACCGCGGGACCGCCCAAATCATTAATGGCTTTGGACGCTTCCACATCGCGCGTGTAGGTCAATTGCCGAAATCCGAACGGGTCTTCGTGGCGTTCCATAAACGCAATGGTTTCCTGGTCAAACACTTCGGGATGCATCCGATAAATATCGGTGGCGTCCATCGCCAACGGGGAATCTACAAACACGGGCAGCGGCGCGAGGACGCCCGATTGAATGGAACGATGAATCGAATAGACAATTTCTTGCGTGCGGTCCAACGCGAACGCGGGAATGATGGTCTTGCCGCCGCGTTCGGCAGTTTCACGAATCACGCGCGCCAGTTCGACTTCCGAGTCGCGCGGCGAAGCGTGCAAGCGGTCTCCATACGTGCCTTCCAAAATCAAATAATCCACATTCGGCGCAGGCGCCGGGTCACGCAAAATCAACTTGTCCTTGACGCCGAGATCGCCGCTGAAACCGAGACGAAGCGGCGCGCCGTTTTCTTGCATCTCGAGCAGCGTAATTGCCGAACCCAGAATATGTCCTGCATCGAGAAACTGTGCGCGCACCCGCGTATCCGGCACACCAAACCATTTTTCGTACGCCCGTCCCGTCAAACTCCCAAGGGCGGCTTCGGCATCCGGACGGGTATAAAGCGGCACAATAGTGTCTTGACCGCGCAGCGCGCGTTTCTTGTTCAAGTACGCGGCATCTTGTTCATGAATCTTTGCCGAATCCAACAACATGATGCGCGTCAAATCATTCGTCGCGTGCGTGCCGACGATATCGCCGGCAAAACCTTTTTTGACAAGCGTTGGTAAATTGCCGCAGTGGTCAATGTGCGCGTGCGAAAGCAAAACAGCATCTATCGTCGCCGCCTCGAACGGCAAATTGGCATTCCGTTCATTCGCTTCGGCGCGATGCCCCTGCATCAACCCGCAATCCAACAAAATACGCGCGCCGCCGGTTTCGAGCAAATGCATCGAACCGGTCACCTGACGCGCGGCGCCCCAAAACGTCAGGCGCATGACAAAAATGCTTTCAAAATGATGCTTCCTTCGCGACCGAAAAACATGCGCGGTGATTTTGGCATTTTACACTGACATAAACAGATTGCCAAATACGCGCATGAATCCGAACCAAATTTGCAAAACGGCAAGAATGAATGGGAAACACTGCGCCGTAAGGATGATTTTTCGCGGCGCTTACCGATCAATGAATGTGGGAAAGGGATTGCGCAGCTCTGTTTCTGCAAATTTCCGGCGGCGCGGGAACTCAAACTGAAACTCATAGTGCGTAGCGGAATTTACAGAAAATTCGGGACATCATAGACCCTGGCGGCAGCGTCGCGTAGAAAAAAAATAACGCCTCCATGCTTTGGAGGCGCGTTCCATTTGCCTGTTTCGCCATGCCGTCGGGCGACGACGCTTCATCCCTGCGCCAGCGCTTCAACCAACTCCGCCGCTTTCACCAATTCCGCTATAGGAAGGTATTCGTCCGTCGTGTGGATTTTTTCATACCCCACACTGACCACGACCGTCTTGATGCCTTTGGCGTTCCAGATGTTGGCGTCGCTGCCGCCCATCGTCATTTCAAAACGCGGCGCGCGTCCGATGTGTTTCAACGCTTTCGCCACCCGCCGCACCACACGGTCGCTCTTTTTGAATTCGTAGCGATTGTACGCGCGCGTCACGCGAAATTCCAGTTTTGCGCCCGTGTCGCGCACCGTTTTTTCAAAAATCTGGCGAATGCCGCGCGTGTGCTTGTCCAATTTGCGCGCATTGCGGCTCCGCACTTCGCCCACAATCTCTGCCTTGTCCGGCACGACGTTGCGCGAGTGTCCCGCGCGCACAATGCCAAAATTCGCCGTCGAGTCGCGGTCGAGCCGTCCCAATTTCGTTTTTGCAATCGCTTGCGCCGCGATTTTCAACGCATTGATACTGCCTTCGGGACGCGCGGAATGAGATGCTTTGCCTTTGATGGTGATTTCCAACAAATTGTGGGTAGGTGACGCCAAAATAATCGCGCCGACCGGACCGCCACTGTCCAGCACGACGCCTTCTTTGGCGGTAAAGTTTTGCAAATCCAAACCTTTTGCGCCGACGAGTCCCAATTCTTCTTGCGACGTAATGGCAATTTCCAACGGCACGAATTTTTTATCGCTCTCGACCAACGCGGTAACGCCCTCCAGAATTGCGGCGACGCCCGCCAAATCATCCGCGCCCAAAACCGTCGTGCCGTCCGACGCGATTTGTCCGCCCGCGACGATGGGCTTGATACCGCGCGCCGGTGCGACATTGTCCGTGTGCGCGTTCAAAAACAGCGGCTTGGTCCCCTGCTTGACGCCGCGCCCCGGCAAAAACGCGCTGACATTGTAAAGTGCGTCTATATGCACCTGCGCGCCCAACGCGCGCAATTTTTCCGCCACGCGTTCCGCAATTTGCTGCTCGTCACCCGCCGGCGAATCAATTTGCACAAGTTCCAAAAACGTCTCGACGAGTCGTTGTTCGTGAATCATATCTCACTCCACCAGTCTCTTGCCAGTTGCCACAAGCCCAACGCTTCCAATTTCGCGCGCGACGGTTTGCCGGTGTCCCAATCCCAATCGCGCACTTGATAGTATTCGCGCAGCATCAATTCAAAATCCGGCACATTGCCTTCGGTGCCGCCTTCGCTCAACGGACGCAAAATCAACTCGGGCAGCTGTTCCGCGCGCCGCGCCTTGTACCCCAATTTCAAATTAAGTAAACGTTTCAGATTCCAAATCCGTTCGCCGAACGTCAAAACATTGTCCGTCGTAATGTCATAGCCCGTCGCGGCGGACAGCATTGCGCAAACCTCCTCGACCGGCGGATTCGGAAAATAACATGTCACCGACGCGTTATTCACCGTGCGCCAATTTTGATGCCGCGCGATGGACAATGCTTTGCCCGCGCTCGCAAAACGGTCCATTGTCTCGATGCCCAATTCCTCTATCGGACGTCCGGACGTTTCCACAAAAAAATAATCGCTTTGATTGTGACTGCCGCCGATGGGCGAAGTAGCGTACGTAATCGCCATTCCCATTGCCGCGCGCGGGTCGTGCATCGCCAATTCCATGTTGCTGATTTGCACCGCCAACCCTTCGACGCCGTACTGCGCGCCGAGCGCGCGCGAACCTTCCGCCAAGACCGCGCCGAATCCTTCGCGCCGCGCGATTTCTTGAACCAACCGCAATGCCGTGTGCGCGTCGCCCCACACCAAATCGGTTTCGCCCACAACCTCACGCGGCAAAAGGTCCAGCGAACGCAAATAGTATGCAAACGCAATCGTCGAACTCGCGCTGATGGAATCCAGACCCAACGCGTCGCATTGCGAACCGATATACACGGCGAGATTCAAATCGTCGCTGAGAATCAACGGACCAAAGCCCGCCATCGTTTCAAATTCCGGTCCCTCGCCGTGCGGAATTTCATATTCACCCGCGCGTTCCACTTTGCGCCCGCACGCCACCATGCACGCGTGACACGTATTACGCCCGGCTAATATGGTTTCCGCCATCAAATTGCCGGAAATATTTTCGTAATTGAACGTGCCTTGCGTCCAGTATTTGGTTGGCACGTCGCCGAGTAAACCGTAATAGTCCATCGAACCCGACGAACCGACCGCGCGCAGCACTTCGGTTGCCATGTCGTCGGCGAGAAATTTTTGCGCGTTCGTCGCCGCCGCGCGCAAACGCGCTGTGTCATACAAATGCAATTTGTGCGTGCGGTGATGTTTCGAGCCGCGCACTGCGACCGCTTTTAAATTTTTGGAACCCATCACCGCGCCCATGCCGCAGCGTCCCGCAATTCCTTTTTTCGCGCCCGCGCGCGCGCTCGACGTGAGAATCAGCGCGTATTTCACCAACTTTTCGCCCGCGGGTCCGATGCAGGCAGTTACCAAACCGCTGTCGTTGTTTTCGGCGCGCAGTGCGTCGCCCGCGTCAAACGTCGTCATGCCGCGCAACTGTTCCGCGTCGCGCAATTCCGCGCCGTCGGGCGTAATGTGCAGATAAGACAATTTTTCCGCGCGCCCGCGAATCACAATGCCGTCATAGCCCGCGAATTTCAATTCGGGTCCGAAAAAATTCCCCGCAATCGCTTCGCCCCACAAACCCGTTTGCGGCGAACGCGCGCACACGGCGAACCGTCCCGACACGGGCGCGCCCGCGCCGTCGAGCGGACCGTTCATAAACACCAACGGATTCTCGGGACCGAGCGGGTCGGTGTTGGCATCAATCCAATCAAAGATATAGCGCGCGGCGAGACCGCTGCCGCCGATGAATTGCGCCGCGTATTCGCGATTTAATTCCTGCGTTGTGATTTCGCGCGTCGTCAAATTGACAAACAGGATCTTGCCCGTGTAACCATTCATAACCGCTGTCAAAAAAACACGCGCGCGTTGTCCCGCGCAGTCTCGCCAGACAACGCGCGCGTCCTGCGTGCGTCAACACATTCTATTCGGAAAATTCACCGGGGAAATCGTTCGGACCGCTCGGCATGACCTCATCAATTTGCGTCACGGGCATCAGGTCTTGCATGCCGGATTCCCGCAGCGCGCGCAAAATGGTCTCTTTGTCGTGCGCTTCATATTCGCAAATCTGCTGCGCCGTTTCAAAGACCCACCACCCGTTGAGCCACTGCACGTCGGGATTCTCTGCAATTTGAAACAGGTGTTTGCGCGCGGCGCGCATGTCTTGAAAATCACCGTTGGCGGTTTCCTTTAATTTGTGAATAACGATAAAGCGTGCCATCCGAACACCTTTCTGATTCAGGACAAGAACTCGGCGTCAATGCGCGTGCAGGCGTTCACCATTTCTTGCGCGGCTTTGACGTTTTTCATGACCATGACCATGTTGCCCTTGAGTTTCAATTGCCCGGTCATGAGTCCCTGAATCGGGTCCAGTTGTTTCGTCACGACGCGCTTCCATTTCGAATACGTGCCGGACATGATAAAGGCGGGTTTTTTCGCCTCCTTGTCCTTGACCACAAACGCGTCACGGCATGACCCGTGCCACAAATCCATGTACATATAGACCGGCTCTTTTAACACGCCGTCTTTGTCGGGTTCGACGACAAAATAAAAATCGCCCTCCCAATTTTTTCCGGCTTCGTTGTAGCCCTCGTTATGATTCAATTCATACTCGAGCGCCTTGACCCATTCTTCAGATGGGAATACGGGTTTGGACATCTTTGCCCTCCTAAAACATGTACAGCAAGCCCACTCCGGCTGCCGCCCGTATCATTATAGCATATTTTTGACGCAGTGCGTCATAAAATAAAATACGCGGTCATCGCCGCGACCAAACTCCCAAACACGGACGCGCTGAAATTCACCGCGTCATTGTCGAGCCACGCCCACCCGCGCACCAGGCGCGTCGCGCGCCCGCAGCCGTGAATTTTCTTTTCGGTTTGCGTTTCATCGTATTCGCAAAAATAAATACCCTGCACGGTCGCGCCCAACAGCGAATCAAACAACGAGCCGAGCAGCCCGCTCGTCGCGACACCCAATACAAGCATGACCATCCCCACCGCAATCGCGTTCGAGATAAAATTCCAATTCCCGCTCCAACCGAGATTGCCCATCGCGAATGCTTGCGCGAGCATTCCCGTCACCGCGACGATGCCAATGAATGCGCCGCCGCAAAACGAGGTCACGGTGCCGAGCAGCGTAATGGCGCCCGATGTGCCCGCCGGCACAACGTGTCCCGTCGTCACCATGCGCGGCAGCGTTTTGGACAAGACGCCGATTTCCGTCGCCCACGTATCCGCCGTAACTGTCGCCATCGCGCCGAGAAACGCCGCAAACAACACTTGCTGTGTGCGCCCGTCCCACCCGAACCATTCCGCCGCGCTCATCGCGATTGCCATCAGCGCCGCCCAGCCGCCGTTCGCCAACGCCTGACCCAAATCGCGCCGCGAACCTTTTTGAAACTTTTCGGAAAACTGTTCCTTGACCCGCGCCTTGTAATGCGAGAGAAGGGTTGAAGAGACAAAAAATGCCACGAGGAGCAAACCGGGGACAAAACCACCCATGCCAAAAATCGCCGTGCCCATGAGGACCGCACCCAACACCCCGCTGCGCGACAACGCGCCGCGCCAATAGGCAAACAACCCAATGCCCAGACTCAAGCTCAAGCCGAGAACAAGAGACCCAATGAGCGACATTTGTGTCGTCTATTCAAGCAATCACAACCCGCACAATACTAATCGCCGCAAACCACAAAAGGAACTGCACCCCAATCGCCACACCGCCGAGGAGATACGCCACCAGGGTTTCGCGGCGATACGCCAGCGTCCCGAGCGCGAAATTCAACACAATCATAATCAGCCCGATTTGCGGCAATGAAAAAATCGCGTCGTTGGGTTCGATACGGTCGGGCTGTCCCGCGCTGTCAAAATGCAGCGGCACGAGCGGCGGCAACTGCGCCGACAGTACAATCAAAAACGCAAACAACCCGAGATTAACAAACAACGCCACAATCAACATGGACCAAAAATAACGGTCGTGCAGCGCGCCGCGCAGCCATGCCGGCACGCGCGCATCAAAAGAGGACGGAAACGACAGTTGACGCATAGGCAGTATTAATGCGGATACACCGGCGTCAGCCAATGCATATAACGCGGGTTCTGCCCGCGCACCGTACGAAAATACAAATCTTGAATCTGCTTGGTCAACGGACCAATGACGCCGTCGCCCAATGGACGATGGTCAATCTCGACAATCGCGGCAACCTGCGCGCCCGTGCCGGTGAAAAACGCTTCATCCGCGATATACAATTCACTGCGGTCAATCGAACGTTCGATAACTTCCAAACCCAATTCATCGCGCGCCAATTCCATGACCGTCGCACGCGTAATGCCTTCGAGGATATTGTCATGAATGGAGGGCGTAATGACCTTGCCGTGGCGAATCAGGAAGAAATTTTCGGAACTGCCTTCCGAAACATGTCCCTCCTGCGTCAAGACCAACGCTTCGTCGTGTCCGTTCCAATGCGCTTCGGTGCGCGCAAATGAGGAATTAATGTACGCGCCGGTTATTTTGCCGCGCGCGGGAATCGAATTGTCGTCCACCCGCCGCCAGGAGGAAGTGCCGGCGCGCGCTTCGAGTTTGATATAGTTGCCCTGCGGACGCGTAAACATCGCAAATTCGTCGTCGAGGTCATGCAAGCGCGGCGTAATATCTTCCGTCGCCTTGTACGCCAGCGGGCGCATGTACGCATCTTGCCGGTACTTGTCGCGGCGCAACAATTCCAGCGTAATGCCGACCAATTCATCTTCGCCGTATGGCAGCTTGATATTCAACATGCGGCACGATTCCAAAAAACGTTCGAAATGCTTTTTGGCGCGAAAGACATACAACTGCTGCGCCGCCTCGTTCCAATACGCGCGCATGCCGCCAAAACAGCCCGTGCCGTAATTAAAGGCGTGCGAGGCGATACTGACTTTGGCTTCGGACAAGGGCACGAATTCGCCTTCAAAAAATGCCCATTCGCCCATCAACGCGGCGCGATGTTTTCGTTTGAACGTCGCCGGGGCGTCGGCAGTCTCCGGTACATCCAGTGTTGATACCATCTGCATGTTCTCCCTCTCCAAATTGGACTGTCAGCGATGATACTACCAAAGAGACCTCGCGCCAAATGATTTACGCGCCGGCATCACAAGCCCAAAATTGATTTCAAGTAATTGAAAAAATTAATGTGCGCGTACGCGCTCAACTGCCGCCGCGCCAAAATCAACGCCCACTCTTTTTCGGCAAGCGCCTTTCGCAGCTGCGCCAATTCGTGTTCGACGCTTTCAATGTTGCGGCGCGAACGCGCGGGCAGTTCCTGCATTTCACGCGTGAGACGCGCTTGTTCCCGGCGCGCCTGTTCGGTCACGCGCGTTTTTTCTTTTTCCGTCTGCTGTTTCTTTTTCAGATCCGCCAATTGGAGTGACACCCGCGCATCTTGAAATTTCTTGGTTAACGCATTCGTCATTTCCGGCGGCAGCGTGGCAGGAACCAAACGTTTGACGCGCGCTTCCATCGCGCGCCGCCACAAAAAAATCGGCACGCCCCGTTTGGCGGTGATGCCCTCGACATACACTGCCTTGCCCTGGCGATTCACGAGACAAAACAGCGGACCCGCTTTCGTCGGAGTGACGCGGAAATTGGTCACGTCCGCCGCCGTCACAAAACCCGCTGCCGCCAAATTTTGTTTCAACTCGCGATTCAAAACGCCGGGCAACGTCGCGTCTGCAATGCGGAACGCTTCCAACAAGCGTTGAAATTTTTGCTTTTGATATTCGACCAGAGCGGCAGCCAGCGTTTCGGTTTCTTGCTCGGCTAATTTTTTGCGTTCGGCGTCATGTTTCGCCAACGCGTTTGCCAAATCGCGGTCAAGCGCGGCGAGCGCGCTTTTTTCTTGCGCCGCGTTTTCGGTTTGGCGTTTGACCCGCCGGGCAAGCGCATCCTGCGACTCGTGTTCCAGCTGCGCGCGGCGCGCGGTCAAGTCACTCACTTGTCGCGTCATGCCGAATTTTTCTTGCTCGTACGTTTGGACGGTGCGCTCCGCGTTGCGTCGTTCCGGATCGTTAAAGCGAACCGTAAAACCGATGCTCAACATGACAAAGCCCACCAACGGCGCCAGCATCAGCATCGCCGCGCCCACCAACGGGTCGAACGGTCCCAAGAACAGCAGCGCCAGCGCCGCGACAATGACCAATCCAATCAACGTGAGCAGTGATTTTTCCGCGCGAAAGGAACCGGTCAATGTTTGCGGCTCGGCGGGCGGCACATGATCCAATAACCAGTCCGCGCCATTGGACGCGGTCGCGGCGGACACGGCGGGCGTAAGCGTCGCCGCCGACGCGAGCGCAGCCGCCGACGCGGGCACGCCGCCGACCCGTTCGCGCACCCAATCGGGCAGGTTAAGTTGCGCCGTGTTGGAAGTTTGCAGGACACTCAGCGCGTTCGGTTCGAGCGGGACAACGTTATTCAAATCGCGCACAAACAAGTATGGCATGAACGTTTGCGTCAAAGAACGCAAGGTCGGATGGGGCGACCGCTGCATCGCCAAAAGCAATTTCGATTGCGCGGGGTTCACGAAATCGGAATGCTGCAGCAGCAGCGCTTCCCCCCCCCCTCCGGCAAAACCAAAACGCAAATCAGGGTCCAGCGCGAGTCCCAACAGCGACAGCGTAATGACCCACACCGAAAAATTGTCGAGATGCGGACCATAATCGCGCGCCGAGCGCGCGGGATGCTGATAATTGGGCTGCCCCAATTCATTGCTCGGTCGTCCCGCCAACGTCGGCACAAACATGCCGTCATAATCGAGCAAACGCAATTGCCGGTTGACGACCAATAAATTGCCATGCTGCAAATCGCCGTGCGCAATGTTGGCTTGGCGTAAAGACTGCGCGAGCAGCAAAAATTGACGGGTGATTTCCAACAACGCATGCGGGTCGTTCAAATGCTGTGCGACAAAAACATCGAGCCGACTGCCTTCGAGCCAATCCATTTTGACAATGGGAAACCATTGCCCGCGCAGTCGAATCCCTTGCGGCAAGAATGAAAACCCGACGGTGGACGGCAATGCCGCGTGCTGCAAATACGCGCTGATGGCGGCATAGCGCTGGGCGATATCCGGCACGTGACGCAAAAAACAACGCACCGCATGGCGTCGCCCGCGATAGTCCACCTGATACACGGTAGCGAAACTGCCCGAAATCGGTTTGGGCAATCCCAACGCGTCGCTGACCACCACGCCGTCGCGCAATTCCACATCCGCAAAAACGACTTGCGGATTCTGCACGGCATCTTGATAATCCGAAGGACTGGGCCACCACATAGGTTCAACTGCTCAACCGAATCAACGTCACATCATCATTCCGCATCGCGTGTGTGGCGCGTTGTTCCGCAATCCACGCCGCAAACGCATCCCCATTTTCAAGCGCGTCCAATTCGTCCCACGGGCGCGCGCCCGTTTCGTGCGCGCGCAAAAACCATGCCGCGAGCGCGTCAGTCATTAAATACATCCGATCGCCGCGTTCCAATTGTCCCCCGCCAAAATTCCAGTGTTCTTCCAAATTCTTGTTACGCGACGGATTGCTGCTCAACAAAAACGGACGATTGTTGAATGCGCTCGCGTCCTGCATCGGATACGCGCTCAAAAATTCACCCGCGCGGATTTGAACCAGACAACAATCACCCAACGCGGCGGCTTGCCAACTCCAATGCTCCGCCGTTCGCCTAAGGACAATCCCCAACAATGCCGCAAACGCGCCCGCCTCCAAACCCGGTTCCTCGTACCACTGCACCGGTTTGCCCGTGCGTTCACGCCGTTGAATGTAGGCGCGTTTTTCGGATTGCCACACGCGCATTGTATCATTCAACCAAACGCGCCAATCGCGCGCGGGCAGCCATTGCCGCGCAAAACGTTTGACCAACACCCCCGCCCACTGCCGGCTCAACAAACTTTCGGTCGCGCCATCGGCAATCGCACACACGAACGGTTTATCCCCGCGCGCGCGTTTCGGCAAGAAATACGCGTCCTCGTATTCGTCCATGGCGTTGCCCGCTTTGGGCAGCCAAAACACTCGCGTTTGTAAATTCACCGTTTGTTGTGTCCGTGCAGCGAAATGAAATGCCCGGTGCCTTGCGGCAACGGGCACCGACTGTTTATCTTAACGGAAACCGTAACGAACACCAAACCCTTTAACGGAGGTTGCTCGGGCGTGTCCCGATATCCAGCGATTGCACCACCAACGCGAGGTCGCCGTTAAAAACGAAACCGCGCGCGCCGGGCTGTGGATTGTATCCTTGTTCTCGCGCGATCCCGATCATGAAGGGCGTGAGTTCGCTCGCCGTGTCAAACAATAGTTTCGCGTATTGGTCGGGCAAGCCGTCCGCGCTCTCGGGATATGCAATCGCCGGATTTGCATTGCTCGAAAGATGTACGTTAAACAACAAGACGTTCCCGTCCGAAGACGAGATGCTTGTCACTGCCTGCATCGCTTGCGTCGGGTCACCGTCGGTAGATTCGCCATCGGTAATGTGAATCACAATCGGCGGAAAACAATCAGGATGCGCGGCGACAAATCCTTGCAAAATGCTTTCCGCTAGGGTCATGGCTTTCACCATCGGCGTGCCTTGATTCGCCACCGGCTCGACCCAAATCGGAAATTTTACTTTTTGTTCCACCAAACCGCCGGCGCCATCATCCACCTTTTTCGCGCGTTCTTCAATGCGCGCGGGATTGGCTGCGACTTGACTAATCGGCACGAGTTCTTTGCCGGCAAGCGCGCCCAAAAACGCAGACCCCACTTGCGCGCCATATCCGATGACGCCGATGTGGTAATAGTCGCGTACGCCTTCGGTCTTGGCGCATTTAATCACCAGATTTTGCAGTAACCGATTCAGTGCGTCCGTCACGCCATCCGCTTTACGTTTGCCCGCTTCGCCGCCAAACGGGTCCGCCATCGAGCCGGATTGGTCAATCACAAACAAAAAGCACGAGGGATTCGTGCGACTGATTTCTGCTGAATATGCCATTTTGAATCTCCTTGTAGGTTCTGGAGGGATATACGCCGCTGGCGCCAAAAGGTTAATGCCGGATGAAAAACACCCACGCCACTTTTGGCGCGGGTGTTTCCTTGCCGTTTTGGAATCTTTAGAGCAGATACCAATTCGATTCAAGGGAAAGCCATTTCGGTTTTTTTCGAGGTTTACACCACCGAAACCCGAAAGGGCTTTTCCCCCGGAACAAATAGGACTCTCCCCTATTGCACGGTCAGCTTGCCCACCATACCCGCTTCCGTGTGTCCTGCAATATCGCAGTGAATTTCATACGTGCCGGGCGTCGAGGGCGCCGTGAATGTGCCGGTTACAGTTTGTCCGGGCTGCGCGGTCAATTTGAAATTCAAATCTTTGATGACCAAGGTGTGTTCGACCGTGCCGATATTTTTGAAATTGATGGTCACCTTTTGTCCGGGCTTGGCGGCAATGTCTGCCGGTTGATACGCAAACTCCGAACCTTCCACGCTCACGGTCACTGCCCCGGCGCCGCCGCCACCTCCACCGCCGCCACAAGCGGACAAAACTGCGGTTACGGCAATCAATAGACCTACAAACAATACGAACCTGCGAATCATGGTTTCCTCCTCGTGCGCTCTCAAAAGGCGTCTCTGCTATGAAAAGGGAGAACAAATTTGTAATTTGTCGTGCCAGTTTTTAATTTCATTCGCGCATATGACAAATTGCAAATTTGTCAGACGGGACGCTTTTGAAGGTGCAAGTGTAAATTGCCATGCACGATACATGGCAGACTTGATAGATTCTTGTATTTGATACGAATTTCACAAACGAAACAAATCTATTCTAGGCAATCTGCGCAAGGATGCAAATTCCACCGCGCACACAAGAAACAGGACAACCGAAAACGGTTGTCCTGCATGCTTCACAAGCGCCGCCCAAGCCAAACATGCTTTGGAGGGTCAAGGAATCCTGTCAACCATCTCTTGTCCTCCAAGAACCATGGCATACTTTGCGGATTTTCGGTTTGCGGCTTGGGACGATGCGCGACCAAAAAGCGAACACTTGCGCTTTCAACCACATTCCCTGCAACATCGTACGCCTTGACGCGGATGGTATGCGTTTCGGTATAACCGCCCGCGTCCATAATGACGCCAAAACCGTTCGGAAAGACACCCACGACGCGGTCTGCTTTTTTCGTCATGGTCGCGACGAGCGTTTCCGTAATCGTCGTAATGGTCTTGCCGTCGTCTTCGAGGATGCGCTTGCTTGCCGCATACGAAATTACGGGTACGGTCGGGGAATCTAACGGCAGTTCGAGCGCGGCGCGCAGTGTTGGCGTGAACGAATCGCGCATTGTGATATTCCATTTCAGCGAAAACGGCGAGACCTGCGTGCGCCCCAGATAGGAATCATCAAGCCAAAAATCCACATAGCTCATTGAAAGATTATCGCGCGCATCCGCGTCAATACTCACCCACTCGTCATCTTCCATGAGATATTGCTTATCGTCCCACGGATTGATAATCTCCACTTGCGGCGATTTGTTGTCCACCGTCACTTGTGAGGATGCCGTATGCACATTGCCCGAACCGTCAATGCCGGTCAATTGCAGCGTGTATAGTCCGCTTTCGGTGGTCACCCAATTTGCGAGTACGCCATTGTCCACGCAACAGCCGCCTTGCCCGATGGTCAACCATTCGGTCGGGTCGAGTCCCGCGCCTACGTTCAAGCGCCATTCGTTCATGCCGCCCATTTTCGCGTTGCCGCGCACTTCCACCGTTCCTTTGACCGACGCATAGTTCGCCGGACTAAAGATGGCAAGGTCGCCGCCTGCCGCGCTCGCTGCATACGTCGTATCGAATTCTGTCGGCGGCTGCGGGATATTATTTTCTTTGACCCAATCCTGCGCTTCGGGCGGATAAATCGGATAGACCACCGTTGTCACCTGGTCAGGCGGGTCGAACGCCGTCGCGAGTTTTCCATTCGGCACAAAAATGCGAAATGGTTTCCAAATGTCGTCGGGTTTCGTCGGTTCTGTCCCTTTGATAAACGTCTCACGCACCACCTGCGGACATTCCGCCGTCGGCAATAATCCGCTCGCCAGACACACGGGAACGCGCACGATATTTTCCGGTTCGGCAAATTCTTTGACGGGTTTGCCCTCGTGCAAAAAGGTCATGACATCGTGCCAAATCGGCGCGGCGCCCGTGATACCCGAAATGTGTTCCATCTCGGAATTGTCCGCGTTGCCGACCCACACGCCAACCGTGTAATCCGGCGTGTACCCCAACGTCCAATTGTCGCGCCACGACGAAGTCGTACCGGTTTTGACCGCCGCAGGACGGTCCAGTTTGAGTACGCTATTCAAACCGAACGCGGGCGCCCGCGCGTTATTGTCGCTCAACACATCGGTCATCAGATAGGCAGCTTGTTCCGATACGATGCGCTCCGTGCCGGGTTCTTTGTATTCCTCTTTGAGATTGCCGTCAGCGTCAACAATTTTCAACACGGAAACCGGATTGAGTTTACGAAATCCTTCGCGTTGCTCGTTCTCACTGACCGGTTGTCCTGCCATGACTCCGCCATTCGCCAGCACCGAGTACGCGTACGTCATGTCGAGTAATTTCACTTCCCCACCGCCGAGGGTCAACGCGAGACCGTAATTCTTGTCGAGCGTGGTAATGCCCATCTTGTGCGCAAGGTTCAAGACGTTTTTCACGCCGACCAAATCCAACACCTTGACGGCAGGGATATTGTATGAGGAGCCGAGGGCAGTCCGCAAACGCACGGGACCATGATATTTGCGGTCGTAGTTTTCCGGGACGTACGGCGGATTCGGCGGGTCTTCGAACGCGGTACGCACGTCGTACACCACACTCGCGGGGGAAAGCAGTGTGCCGTCTTGGGCGCCTTTTTCAAATGCCTGCAAATAACTAAACATCTTGAACGACGAGCCCGGCTGGCGGTCCGAAGTGGCGATATTGACTTGCCCGTCAATGTCGCGATTGAAATAGTCCACCGAACCGACCATGGCGCGAATTTCGCCCGTCTTGGGTTCTATCACAACCACAGAGGCATTGGTCACATTGCGTTTTTCGCTCGTCAGTTTCGCAATTTGATTGCGCGCGATTTCTTCAGCTTTGGTCTGCGCGTCAAAATCCAACGTCGTATAAACGCTCCAGCCGCCTTTGTTCACCGCATCGGGTCCGTACTTGTCTTCCAAATAGCGGCGTACGTAAAAGACAAAGTGCGGCGCTTTGATATCAAATCTTTTCTGAAAAACCTGAATCTCCTGTTGCTTGGCTTCGGCGGCTTGCTTCTCGGTAATGTATCCCTCGACCACCATGCGGTCGAGCGCAATGTCGCGGCGTTCCCGCGCGATTTCGGGATTGTCAATCGGATTGAGCGCGGGATACTGCGGAATCGCCGCGAGGGTCGCCGCTTCCGAGAGCGTCAACTCGTCCGCGTGTTTGCCAAAATACGCTTCGCTTGCCGCTTCGATGCCGTACGCGAAATTCCCATAATAAATGGTGTTGAGATACCATTCCAAAATTTGCTGCTTGGAATACTTGGTCGAAATTTCGCGCGCCATAATGGTCTCTTGGATTTTGAGTTCCACATTCGTGCGCGATTGCGATTCGCGTTCGGGGAGCAAAACTTTTTTCACCAACTGCTGTGTCAGCGTAGACGCGCCTTGCAAGGGTTGCCCGCGCGCCATATTGTAAAACGCGCGAACCATACCCGCATAGTCCACCCCTTCGTTCGTCCAAAACGTCTTGTCTTCGAGCGCAATGGTCGCGTTAATGAGGTACGGCGAGATTTTCGCGAGCGCCACATTCGTACGATTGCCGCCGGTGGGGTCGAACAACTCATACAACACCACTTTGCCGGTGCGGTCGTAAATTTTCGTTGTCTTGAATTGGGTGGCAGCTTGCTGTGAAACCTTTTCCGGTTCGGGAAGATTCTTGGCAAACTCGGCATACATGTTCACGACCGTCATGGCAGAAAATGCCACGACGCCAACCGCGACGAGGAGGGAACCAAAAACGAGGACGGCGAGCGCGCCGAGAATGACTTTGGGGATCCAGCTGTTGCTGTGTTTGCTTTTGTACCGCGTTTGACGGCGGCGATTATAAACAGGTAAAGAACTCATGCACTCGATTCAGGCGCCGTTTTTGGGATCTGCGGAAAAAACGGCGCAATGATTTTACTGTGTTTCGCCTTATCTGCAAAAGACGACCATGCCCGGCACAACGCGTAAACTCGCGCCCGCCGAGCGAAACGCAACTTGGCACACATAATGGGAACGACAATTCCACACCACCTTCCGTTTTACCGGAATCGAAACGGACAGAAAGGTATTCGGCGCCGCCGTTTCCAAAGATTCGGTGCCAAAAGACAGATTTGTCGTCAAACGAACACATTTTTTCCGTGCATTGACATCTGTTGCTTTCTGTATCAGAATTCTATCACATGGAACCGCTGCGACTCTTTATCGCCCTCGAATTGGACGATGCGATGCGCGCCGCGCTGAAACGCGCGCAAGTGCAATTACAAGACGAAAAGAATAACGGCAGGGTTGCAAAAAAATGTGTGCGTTGGGTTGCGCCGCAAAACCTCCATCTGACGCTCAAATTCTTGGGCAACTCGAATCCCTCACACCTGCCCACGTTGCAGCGCGCGCTCACGCGCATTGCCGAAAATACTTTGCCGTTTCAATTGTGTGCACGCGGGTTAGGTTGTTTTCCCAACGCGCATCGTCCCAACAATGTGTGGGTCGGGCTCGAAGGCGACGTTGCGCGCGCTGCCCTGCTCGTCCGACAGATTGACGACGCGTGCGCGGCGTTGGGATTCGCGCGTGACGAACGGGGCTTTACACCCCATCTTACCTTGGGACGCGTAAAACGGGAGGTAAATCACGCGCAGCGCGCGGCGTTGGGCGAACACGTTGCCAGATTCGCGCCGGAGACCTACGGCGAGATTCGCGCGCGTTCCATCGCCTTGATTTCCAGCAATTTACGACCCGACGGTCCGGTCTATACAATTGTGTCGGAACATTTTTTCAAGGAGCCGATACCAGCATGAAGCTTTCGAAAAATCAAAAAATCATCGTCGGCGCGGCGACGCTGTGGTTGCTCATTTATCCGTTCGTCTTTGTGTTGGCTTGGTTCGGGATGTTGGCGAGCATCTTGTTCACCACAGCTGCGCGGCGCGAACCGCCGTTTGCCTTTTTCGGCATCTTGTTTTGTTTTATGCCGTTTCATTTCTTGACCATCGCACTCAGTGTCGCGTTGATGGCGTTTTACTGGGCGCATCTTATCAAAAACACGACGACATCCGACACACTGCGAATTATTTTCGGCATTACGATTTTTTGGTTCGGTTATTTCGTTATGCCGATTTATTTTTACTTTTTCGTTTGGCGCGACGAAACGCCGCAATGGGCGCGCCCTGCCCAGCCGATCCCCGCGCCCGCCGCGCCAAACCCAACGGAAACATGACCCGGTTTGCCAATCGTCGCGATGCAGGACAGCGCATCGCCGCGAAATTACGCGCATATCAAAACCGCGCGGACGTTTTGATTTTGGGCATTCCGCGCGGCGGAATTGTCGTCGCCGCCGAAATCGCGCACGCTTTGCGCGCCCCGCTGGATGTTTTCATCGCGCACAAGATCGGCGCGCCGTTCAATGAGGAACTTGCCATCGGCGCGCTGACCAGCGACGGCACCCTCTTCTGGGATGACGCCTTGATTCACGAATTGCGTCTTGCGCCGGAACGCGTGCAATACGCACGCGACGCGCAGCAGCTCGAAATCGAACGGCGCGTGAAATTGTATCGCGGCGAGCGCGCGCCGCTTCCGTTGCAAAACAAAATTGTGATTGTTGCCGACGACGGCGTCGCCACCGGCGCGACAACCATCGCCGCACTGCGCGCGTTGCGTCACCACCAACCCGCGCGGCTCATTCTGGCAGTTCCTATCGCGCCGCGCCAAGTGATGCCTCTGTTACGCGCAGAGTGTGATGAGGTGATTGTATTGGATACACCGGAACCGTTCGTGGCAGTAGGATATTTTTACGAGGAGTTTGACCAGGTGACGGATGAACAGGTGGTCGCACTGCTGCATCAACAATAGAATACCCTCACACGCGCGGCAGTGTGAAACTGAAACGACTT
>CAZXYP010000065.1:0-18848 GCA_964644955.1 uncultured Anaerolineales bacterium
GTGCCGCGCGGCGCGAGCAGGGGCTTCTGGCTGCTGCCATCGAGGTGGCGAAACGGCAGGGACTGTCATCGCTGCACGTCACATTCTGCTCGGAGGGCGAGTGGACGCGGGCCGGCGAGGCGGGCCTTCTCCAGCGCACCGACAAGCAATATCAAGCATTGCGTCAGGGACTTGCCAACTGGTTTCTCTCGTTCATCACGTTCACGCTCATCGCGGTGGGCTTTGCCGTCGTCGCCACGTGGGGGATTTCGCGCAGCATTTATATTCCCATCCAAAAACTGCACGATGTGACGCGCACGCTGACAAAAAACGATTTGCAAGCGTTGATGACGCGCGACAATGTGGACGAAATCACCGAGCTCGGCATGAGTTTCAACATCATGATTGGCAAAATCCGCGAGCTGTTGGACGCGAAAATTCTGGAACAAGAGAATCTGAAAAAAGCCGAACTGCGCGCGCTGCAAGCCCAAATCAATCCGCATTTTCTCTACAACACACTGGACACGATTATTTGGATGGCGGAATCGAAAAAGACCGACGACGTGGTGACGGTGGTGAGCGCATTGTCGAATTTCTTTCGCATCAGTCTGAGCAAAGGCAAGGACTGGATCACAATCGCGGAAGAAGTCGAGCGCACGCGCAGCTATCTCACCATCCAAAAGATGCGTTACCGCGACATTTTGGATTTCTCGATTGATGTGGACGACGCGGTGCGCGACAGTACGGTCTTGAAACTGGTATTACAGCCGTTGGTCGAAAACGCGTTGTATCACGGACTCAAGACGCAGCGCACGCGCGGCACCATCACCGTGCGCGCAAAACAAAAAAACGAGCATGAGGTTTTGCTTCAAGTCACGGACAACGGTATCGGCATGTCGCCCGATCGAGTCGCGGAATTGAACGCCGCGCTGAACAGCGACGCGGAGGAAATGCGCGCGGAACAAGGGTTTGGTCTCGTGAATGTCAATCAACGCATCAAGTTGTATTACGGCAAACAATACGGACTCGCTTTGAGCAGTGAACCGCACCATGGCACGTGTGTGGGAATTGTCATTCCGCGGACGCGGGCAAGCGAGGGAGGATGAAACATTTGCGAATTTTGCTGTGCGTTGTCGGCGTGCCGGTCTTGGCGGTGTCATTGGGCTGCGCGTCTCCGGCGCCCGCCGCGCCGGCAAACGCGCCGCAAGCCATTCCCACCGCCAAAACAAAAAAAACGTATCAGGAACTGGTCGTCGGCTATGCCCAAATCGGCGCGGAAAGCGAATGGCGCACCGGCAACACCGCGTCCATGAAAGACACCGCCGAACAATTGGGCGTCGAACTCAAGTTTTCGGACGGACAGCAAAAACAGGAAAATCAAATCAAAGCGATTCGCGAATTCATTGCCATGAAAGTGGATGTGATTGGAATTTCGCCGGTGGTCGAAACGGGTTGGGACGAGGTGTTTCAAGAAGCAAAGGACGCCGGCATCCCACTCATTCTCGTGGACCGCCGCGCGGATGTGCCGGACGATTTGTATGTGAGCTATCTCGGTTCCGATTTTGTCGAAGAAGGACGCAATGCCGCGCGCGTAATGGCGGACATTACGCACGGTCAAGCCAACATTGTGGAACTGGTCGGCACCATCGGTTCCGCGCCCGCGAATGACCGCTACAAGGGCTTTCGCGAAATTCTCCACAATTATCCCAACATGAAAATCATGGCGTCCAAGTCCGGCGACTTTACGCGCGCGCAGGGCAAAGAAGTGATGGAAGAATTTTTGCGCGAGTACGGCAATCAAATTACCGCCGTGTACGCGCACAATGATGACATGGCAATCGGCGCCATCAAAGCCATCGAAGAACACGGGCTCAAGCCCGGCACGGACATCAAAATTGTTTCAGTGGACGCGATTCGCGATGCCTTTCGCGCAATGATGGACGGCAAGCTGAATGCGACGGTGGAATGCAATCCCCTGCTCGGACCGCAGTTTTACGAATTGGCGCTTCAGGTGGTCAACGGCGAACCCGTGCCGAAATGGGTACCCTCCAAAGAAAGTGTCTTTTTCCCCGACACGGCAGAAGAACTCTTACCGACGCGCAAATACTGAGCGCCACCCCCTCTGCCGAAACGCTCACTGCGCCATCGGACGGAAAACGCAATTCCCTGCGAATCTCAATCCATTCACGCCAATCTCCCAATAACCAAAAATCGCGCAATGCTTGTCCCGAACCATTGAGGGATTCGTATGGCTTCGCGGCGGTTCGCGTTGGAAGAATTTCCGCTACCCAACCTTTTGCTGCGCGTAATGTCGAGACAAAAAGAATTTCAACGTCTCGCGAAAATTTTTCGACTTGTTCCAAATGTCACGTGGGCGCGCGCTCTGACAAAAAACAAATTTCTACCAACGTCCCAAGAAAATCCATTGTGCGCGCGGGCATACGGGGCTACACTCGTAAATAGGACGGCAGGATGTTTTTCCCGGGAACACCCTGCGTCTTTCGCCAATTGTCTCAATCTCGAAAGGAGAAAAGAACGATGTTTTCCAAGAAACACATGGTCGTGTATGCGGTGCTGTTTGCGGCGTTGGTCCTTTTTGCCGCCGCCTGCGCCTCGCCGACGCCTGCGCCCGCGCAGCCCACTGCCGCGCCTCAAGCTGCCGCCCCGACTGCCGCTCAAGTCGCTGCCAAGAAAACGTATGCCGATATGACGCTGTGCTATCCGCAGCTGGGCGCAGAGAGTGACTGGCGTACCGCCAACACTGCCTCCATCAAAGAAACCGCCACCAAGTTGGGTATCAAGAAATTGGTCTTTTCCGACGCGCAACAAAAGCAAGAGAACCAAATTTCCGCCGTGCGCGCCTGCATTCAGCAGGGTGTAGATGTCATCGCACTGCCGCCGGTTGTCGAAGACGGTTGGGAAGCGGTTTTGACCGAAGCCAAGAATGCCGGTATCCCCGTCATTATCGTTGACCGCAGTGTGAGCGCCGACCCGTCTTTGTATGCCGCGCACATCGGCTCGGATATGGTATTGGAAGGCAAACGCGCTGCGGAACAAATCAACAAGCTGCTGCCGAACGGCGGCGCGATTTTGGAATTGTCCGGCACCACCGGCTCGGGCGCAGCGGTTGGACGCGCCAAAGGGTTCCGCGAAGCATTGAACCCGAACATCAAGATTTTGGATTCGCAAACCGGCAACTTTACGCGCGCCGAAGCCAAACCCGTCACCGAAGCGTTCCTCAAGAAATACAAAGCCGGCACGGATTTCCAGGGCATGTTCATTCATAACGACGACATGGGCATCGGCGCCATCGAGGCGCTCAAAGCCGCAGGCGTCAAACCCGGCGACCTCAAAATCGTTTCCGTGGACGGCACTCGCGGCGGTTTCCAAGCCATGATTGACGGCTGGTTCCAGGCGGACGTGGAATGTAACCCACTGTTGGGTCCGCAAGTCTATGAGATGGCATTGAAACTCATGAACGGCGAACCGGTCGAAAAGAGTACACTGACGAACGAGACCGTTTATTTCCCGGACAAGGCGCAAGAACTGCTCCCCACGCGTCAGTACTAGAATGATTGAGACCTGACAGGTTTTCGCAACATTCGCGACAGCCCTCACAGCCCGCCGAGTCCACCGCGCTGAAACCTGTCAGGTCTGGAATACAGAGAAGCGGCGTTGGATACAACGTCGCTTCTCCCATCCAAACGATACACCCGCGTTGCACTCTTGTTCGTCCCGTATCTCCCGTTCAGCAAAAGGCAGGCAAGCACAATGGCTGTCAGTCCAAATCTCATCACCATGAAAGGCATCACAAAATCATTTCCCGGCGTCGTTGCGCTCGAAGATGTTGATTTTGCGTTGCGCCAGGGCGAGGTTCACGCGTTGATGGGAGAAAATGGCGCGGGCAAATCTACGCTCGTCAAAGTGCTCACCGGCGTCGAACATCCCGACAGCGGCTCGATTGAACTGGAAGGAAAAATCGTACAGGTACATTCGCCGCAGCATTCTCAAGCGCTGGGGATTAGCACGGTCTATCAAGAAGTCAATCTCTGCACCAATTTGTCCGTTGCCGAAAACATCATGCTGGGGCGCGAACCGCATCGTTTGGGCGGAATTGATTGGCGCAAGATGAATCGTTTGGCGGAACAGGCGCTCAAGCGCTTGGACGTAACGATTGATGTCAGCAAATCGCTGGACAATTATTCGCTGGCAATTCAGCAAATGGTCGCCATCGCGCGCTCGCTTCAAATTGCCAATACAAAAATTTTGATTCTCGACGAACCGACTTCGAGTTTAGATGCGAATGAAACGGAATTGCTTTTTGAAGTGATGCGAAAACTCAAAAGCGAAGGCATCGGCATTATTTTCATAACCCATTTTTTGGACCAGGTGTATCGCGTTGCCGACCGTATCACGGTGCTGCGCAACGGAAAACTGGTCGGCACCTATGACGCGGCGTCCCTGCCCCACCTCGAGTTGATTGCCAAAATGTTGGGACGCAGTGTGACTGACCTCAATGCAATGGCGCAGGTCAAAGCCAAAACGGACCAAGAACGCAAGCC
Source organism: uncultured Anaerolineales bacterium (assembly GCA_964644955.1). Lineage (GTDB taxonomy): Bacteria > Chloroflexota > Anaerolineae > UBA4142 > SHND01 > SHND01. The sequence continues at coordinate 4,542 of CAZXYP010000065.1, forward strand.
CATCATCGCCGCGCAAGGTCTCGGACGGACCGCCTCCTTGCTGCCCACCGATGTGGAACTTTATGCGAATCAAGTCGTCGGCGTTGCCGGTCTGTTGGGTTCCGGGCGCACCGAACTTGCGAATTTGCTTTTTGGCGTGGATGCGCCGGATAGCGGTACGCTTCTGGTCAACGGCGAACCCGTACAAGATTTTTCACCGCGCGCTTCGCTCAAACGCGGTGTCGCATTGTGTCCGGAAGACCGCAAATCCGAAGGCGTTGTCGGCGGGTTGACGATTCGCGAAAACATCATCCTCGCCCTGCAAGCGCGTTTTGGCTGGTTCAAATTTTTGCCCAAACAGGAACAATACAAAATCGCTGAAAACTATATTCAACGGCTGGGCATCGTCACGCCGTCGGCGGACCAACTGGTCAATAATCTGAGCGGCGGCAATCAGCAAAAGGTGATTCTCGCGCGTTGGTTGGCGACGAATCCGCAAGTCTTGATTTTGGATGAGCCGACGCGCGGCATTGACGTCGGCGCAAAAGCCGAGATTCAAAAATTGGTGTTGGAGCTCGCGGCGGATGCCAAGTCGGTCGTCTTTATCTCTTCCGAATTGGAAGAAGTGCTGCGCACCAGCCAGCGCATTCTCGTGATGCGTGACCACAAAAAAGCGGCGGAATATCCCGGCGGGGTGGACGACCAAACGGTCATGCATACGATGGCAGGGAACCTATGAAAGATTCTATGGAAAGCCCATCCAACCTGCAAGCCGTCGAGTCAACCTCGCCCCTGGCAGAGGAACCATCGTCGCAACCGATGTCAACGCAAAACGCGGGACCGGCGCGCATGTCATTGCTCAAGAGATTTCGCGAAAGCCAAAGCTTTTGGCCCCTCATTGCGCTGTTGCTGATTCTGCTCTTTGACGTCGTTATCGCGCCCGGCTTTTTCCGCATCGGGATTCAAGACGGTCATTTGTACGGCAACATCATTGACGTGCTGAATGACGGCGCGCCGTTGATGTTGGTCGCGCTCGGCATGACGTTGGTGATTGCGACGGGCGGCATTGACTTGTCGGTGGGCGCGGTGATTGCGATTTCGGCGGCGATGGGCGCCGTGTTGATTAATCCCGCGCTGGGCAATGAACTCATCACCAATGATATTTTGACCCGAGACGCGACCAACACGCCGCTGCCCATTATCGTTCTCGCCACTATCGGCGCGGGCGTATTGTGTGGTTTGTGGAACGGCTTTCTGGTTTCACGGCTCAGGATTCAGCCGATGATTGCGACGCTGATTCTCATGGTGGCGGGGCGCGGCATCGCGCAGTTGATTACGAATGGTCAAATCATGACCATTTATTACACGCCCTACTTTTGGTTCGGCAACGGATTTATTTTCGGAATTCCCGTTGCGTTGTATATCGCCGCGCTTGTTTTTGTTTTGATTTGGCTTTTGGTGCGCAAGACCGCGATTGGATTGTTTATCGAATCCGTCGGCTTGAATCCGAAATCGTCCTATTACACCGGCGTGGACGAAAAAAATATAAAGCTGCTGGTGTATGTGATTTCGGCGGTCTGCGCGTCCATTGCGGGTCTGGTGCTAAGTTCCTACGTTCACAGCGCGGACGCCAACAACATTGGCGCGAATTATGAATTGGATGCCATTCTCGCCGTCGTCATCGGCGGCACGTTAATGTCGGGCGGGCGGTTTTCGTTGTTTGCGAGTATGTTGGGCGCCATCGTCATCTGGACATTCACGATTACGATGTACACCATCGGCATTCCTGCCAATGCGTTGTTGGCAGCCAAAGCAGTGTTGGTGTTGGTCGTCATCCTGCTCTATTCCGAGTACGCGCGCCGTTTCTCGAACAAGCTATCTTGGAAAGGTCGCAAAGCATCACACTCTCAGCCCGATGTACACTGAGCGGCGACACGCGACCACGCACCGCGTCGGTTTGGCGTCCTGCGTGGTCACGTGTCGGTGATGCATTGGGAGGACTGAAACGTGGCGCAAGAAACTAACGTGCCGCCCTCCAATTATGGCGCGGCGGTGAGCAGTCTCTTTGAGCGGCTCAAACCCTTTCTTTTGCGATGGGGTCCGTTGCTGACCACCATCCTGATTTTTTTGCTCGCGTACAACATCGGCGGCTGGACGTATCCCGCGATGCAAAAACCGCAGGTGTTTTTCAACCTGTTCATCAACAACGCGAGTCTCTTGTTGGTTTCCATCGGCATGACGCTTGTCATCTTGACGGGCGGCATTGACCTTTCGGTGGGCGGCGTATTGGCATTGACGACGACGGCTTCTGCCGCTTTGCTCAAATTGGGCGTGAGTCCGTATATCGTTATCCCGTTGATGTTGGTGATGGGCATTGCATTCGGTTTCACGATGGGCTGTATTATTCAGTACCTCAAAGTGCAGCCGTTTATTGCAACGCTGATGGGTCTCTTTTTCGCGCGCGGCGTCGCCTATCTCATCAGTCTCAGTTCCGTCACCATCACGGATCCCGTGTATAAATTTTTGGCGCTCACCTCGCTCCCCATTCCGGGACTGTCCAATGCGTATGTGTATATTGCGACGCTCGTTCCCCTTGTGATGCTGCTCGTCGCCATCTACCTGACGTATTTTACGCGCTTTGGTCGCACCGTGTACGCGATTGGAAATAACGAACAATCGGCGCTGCTCATGGGTTTGCCGGTCGCGCGCACCAAAATCGCCGTCTATAGCTTCAGCGGCTTGTGCGCCGCGTTGGCGGGCATCGTATTCAGCATTTCACTTCTGGCAGGCTATGGACAATTTGCCACGGGGATGGAATTGGACGCGATTGCGGCGGTGGTGATGGGCGGAACGCTGTTGACGGGCGGCGTGGGCAATGTCATTGGCACATTGTTTGGCGTTTTGATTTACGGCACCATCGTTTCCATTCTTCAATTCAACGGCAGTCTGAGTTCATGGTGGACGCGCATCGGCGTTGGTCTGCTCATTCTCATCTTTATCGGCATTCAAAGTCTGTTCTATGTGCGGAAAAAACACACATGATACAACGCCATACACGCAAGCTCATTCCCGGCGGCTGCTTGCTCTTGCTCGCAGCTGCTTTTTTTCTCTCCGGCTGTAACTCGGCGGCGCAAACCGTCGCGCCAACACCAACGACGGCGAGCGCGGCGCAAGCACAAAACACAACGCCCGCCGCGTCCGCGAAACCGGAATGGTTTGGCATTGAAATGACGGATGTGCGGACCGGAAAACCGTTTACCATCAATGATTTCGCGGGCAAGGTCGTTTTGATTGAAACGATGGCGGAATGGTGTCCGAATTGTCGTCAGCAAGAAGACCAAGTAAAAGAATTGCACGCGCGGTTGGGCAATCCGCCGGATTTGATTTCCCTCAGTCTCGACGTGGACTTGAACGAAGACGCGCAGTCGTTACAAAAATACGCGCAGGCGTTCGGCTATGATTGGCATTTTGCGATTGCGCCGTTGGAGGTGCAGCGCGCGTTGGGCAATCTGTACAGCGCCGAGTATCTGAATCCGCCGCTTGCGCCCATGCTGCTCATTGACCGCAAAGGTCGAGTGTACGGTTTGCCGTTCGGCATCAAAAGCGCGCAAGCATTACAAGCCACCATCGAGCCGCATCTGACGCAATAAATTATTGCCGCAATAATTTCCGCCGCGTAACTGCTCAGGCAGTTAGAAACTGCGGCAACAACCACACAAAATCGCCCTACGGCGATTGGGGGTGCCTAACCTGCGAAGGCAGGTTTTGTGTTTTCGTTGCTGCGATTTCCAATCGCCCGCTGAGTAGTTACTCTGCCGCAATAATTTTTTTGCCGCAATCCTCATTTGCAATGAACCCGGCGCTCACAACTTTTGTTTTGGGGCTTTTGTCTGCCGCCAGTCCTTGCGTCTTGCCGCTGTATCCCGGTTACCTTGCCTATCTCGCCGCACAAAGCGAAACCGGATACGACCGCCGTCGCTATTTTTTGGGATTCCTCGTACTGGCAGGCGTCTTGACCATGATGCTGGCGTTGGGCGCGTTGATGGCGCTGCTCGCTGTTTCGGTCAGCCGCACCGTCGCCGTCCTGCTGCCGTTCGCGGATGTTTTAATTCTGCTGCTCGGCGTCCTGCTTTTGCTTGACCGCAATCCGTTTCAAACCTTGCCGCAGATTCGCGTCCCCGCGCTGCGCAATCCTTTACTGAACGCGTATTTGTATGGACTGCTATACGGTCCCATCGCTCTGCCTTGCTCCGGTCCGCTGCTGGTCAGTATCTTTGTTGTGTCGCTCACCCTCTCCGAAGCCCTCAGCAAGTTCAATGTTTTTTTCTGGTACGGCTTGGGTTTCGGTTTGCCGCTCTTGATTCTTTCGCTGCTCTCCGGCTCGCTCCAACGCCAATTAACGCTCGCCGTCGCGCGCCATCATCGTCTCATCAACGTTGGCGGCGGGCTGTTGTTGATTGGCATTGCGGTGTACGACCTCGCGCAAAATTGGGAAATGCTGCAATTATTCTACAGTTGATTTTTTTGGCAGCGTGGGATTCCTCATGTATCATTTTTTGTATGCGCCTCTATCTCATCCGTCACGGACAATCCGTCAACAATCGTATCTGGACCGAAACGCAATCAAACAAAGGTCGTTCGTTCGACCCCGCGCTCACCGATGCCGGACGCGCGCAAGCGGAATGTGTGGCAAACTTTTTGCGCAATGAATTGCACACCCATCTGCCCTTGAACGGCATGTCCGACGAACACGCGCGTCCCGCGCTGCTGTACACGAGTTTAATGACGCGCGCCGTCGAAACCGGCGACGTGATTGCGCGCGCGTTGAACGTGCCGCTCGTCGCGCTGCCCGACGCGCACGAGGTTGGTGGTTTGTATTTGGAGGATGAAACAACGGGTGAAAAAAACGGCGTTCCCGGACCGAACCGCGCGCATTTTGAAACGCGCTATCCCGCGCTGGAATTGCCGCACGCGTTGGACGACAACGGCTGGTGGAATCGTCCGCACGAAGACAAAGCACTGCGCGCCGAACGCGCCGCGCGCGTGTGGGAATTTTTATTGGCGCGTCACGGCACGAGTGCGGACATTCTCGGGCTGGTCACGCACGGTGGTTTCTATAATTACTTGCTCGCGCACATTTTGAAAATGCCGACGCGCGAAAACATTTGGTTCACGCTAAACAACTGCGCCCTCACGCGCATTGACGTGAGCGATTACGGCATCGCGTTGGTGTATCAAAATCGTTTTGATTTTTTGCCCTCGCAATTGCTCACCTGAGACAATGTTATAATTCGCGCATGGATCCCGCAACTCTGGCGCGACTGGCGGTGCTTTCGGCGATTCTCGCCGTTTCGGGCGCAAACGGCGCCGCACCCGCAAATCTCTCGCCCACCGCCGCGCCTTCCACCAACACCGCATACATCGTTCAGCCCGGCGATACATTGTTTTCGATTGCGCTCAAATTCAACACCACCATCGCCGCGCTGCAACAAGCCAATAATCTCACCGACCCGAACGCGCTCGCGGTCGGACAGCGTTTAATCATCCCCGGCGCGCCCGTCGCGCAAAACGCCGTCACGCCTTCGCCCACCGCGCGCGATCCCACCCCCCCCTCACCCCCCCCCACCGCGCCGCCGCAAAATCAGGAAACGTATATTGTGCGCGCCGGCGACACGCTCGCGCAAATCGCCGCGCAGTTTGGCGTCTCGCTGCCCGAATTGATGCGCGCCAACAATCTGACCAATCCGAATCTGATTTCGGTCGGACAGCGGCTCATCATTCCTTCTCCCGCGCCCGCGCAGCCCGCACCTGCAGGCGTTGCGCTCACTCCGCAAAACGTTAAACAGGGCGAAACCCTCACCATTGTCTATACCGCGCCAAATGTTGCCGGCGTGACCGGAACGTTTGACCAACAAGAATTGAAATTCCAACGCGTCGGCGACGCCTGGAACGCGCTCGCGGGGATTTCGCGCTGCGCGAATTATGTGGGCAATTATCCGCTCGCGCTCACCGTGCGCGACGCGGCGGGCAAGACCGCACAGGTGCAATATGATGTCAAGGTGAACGCAGGCACGTTCGGGGTACAAGACTTGACGCTCACGTCGCAAATGTCCGCGCTGCTCGACCCCGCGCTCATCAATGCCGAAAACGCGCGCGTCGGCGAAACCGTCAGCGTTTTTACGCCCGAACAAATGTGGAACGGAAAATTTCGTTTGCCGCTCGACGTAAAAAATCCGCGCATCAGCACAAGTTTTGGCGAACGCAGAAGTTACAACGGCGGCAAGCCCGGTTTGTGCGGACACGAAGGCACCGATTACGCGGTTGCGGGCGGAACCCCGGTCTATGCGCCTGCGGGCGGCGTCGTCGTTTTGGCAGCGCCCCTCAAAGTGCGCGGCAATGTCGTATTCATTGACCACGGGCGCGGCGTGTTTAGCGCGTTTTATCATCTGAAAGAAATTGACGCGCAGAACGGACAGCGCGTGCAAGCGGGCGACCTCGTGGGGCAAGTCGGCACGACCGGTTTTTCGACCGGCGACCATTTGCATTGGAGCATGTGGGTCAACGGCGTGTACGTGAATCCCGCGCAGTGGATGGAACAAACGATACCATAAGGCAAAAGTAAAAAGCTCAAAGCTAAAAGTGCGCAAGTCTCGTTTTCACTTTTCGCTTTTCACTTTTAGCTTTGAGCTTGGATTCATTATGGAACTCTCACTCGTAAACATCACCAAGCCCGACGACATTAATTTCATTCTCGGGCAAGCGCACTTTATCAAAACGGTTGAGGACTTGCACGAAACGCTGGCGCAAGCGGTGCCGGGCATCAAATTCGGCGTCGCGTTTTGCGAAGCGTCGGGCGAGTGTTTGGTGCGCTGGAGCGGCAACGACGACGCGATGCTCGAACTCGCGAAACAAAACGCGCTCGCGTTACGCGCGGGACATTCGTTCCTTGTGTTTCTCGGCGCGGGCTTTTATCCCATCAATGTGTTGAACGCCATCAAAAACGTCCCTGAAGTCGCGCGCGTTTTTTGCGCCACCGCGAATCCGACGCAAGTGATTATTGCGGAAACGGAACAGGGGCGCGGCATCCTGGGCGTGATTGACGGGTACGCCAGCAAAGGGATTGTAGTTGAAGTGGGGATTGCGTGGCGAAAGAAATTATTACGCGCGATAGGGTATAAAGCATGAGATTGGAGATTGGGGATTGGGGACTGGAGACCGGAGACTGGAGGTTGGAGTCGTCAGTGAACAGTAACGCGATTTGCGATGCGCGCTTCGCCAAAACTCTCTGTGTCTCTGCGTGAGATTTGATATTTGCAACCTGCAACCCGCAACCTGCATCCTGCAACTTGCGACCTGCAACCCGCAACCTGCAACTTGCAACTTGCAACCTGAACAACATGGGCGACACCAATTCCATCCGCCTCGGCGACCACGCGCAAGCGAAACAGGTCGCGCAGGGGCAAAACATTACGCAAACGATTATTGAACAACAAATCGTGATGCAAGGCGCGCGTCAATCCGACGCGCGTTTTTCGATTCCCGCGCCGCCGCAAAATTTTACGGGACGCGCGGAGGAAATCGAAACGCTCGTGAATACGTTGACGCGCGGACAGGGCGCGAGTATTACGGGCGTCAGCGGTCTCGGCGGCATCGGCAAAAGCGCGCTCGCCGCCGTAGTGGCGACTTTAGTCGCTCCCCAATTTCCCGACGCGCGAATGTGGATTGCGATGAACGGCACCGACAAGAATCCCAAAGCCCCGTCCGACGCAATGCGCGAAATTATTTTTGCCTTTGACCCCGACACGGGCGCGGCGCTCAAGGACGCGTCCGACGCGCAAATCGCGCACGCGTATCGCGGCATTCTGCACGGCATGCGCGCGCTGCTCGTTTTGGACAATGCGCGCGATAACGCGCAGGTGCGTCCACTTTTGCAAGCCAACGCCGCGTTCCTCATCACCGCGCGCGCGCATCTCACCGAAGGCGGTTTGCAGCCGCTGCATTTGGGCGTGATGAAACCGGACGAAGCGGAACGCTATTTGATTTCACTCTGTCCGCGCCTCTCCCCTCTCCCATTGGGAGAGGGATCGGGGGTGAGGGAGTTGTGCGAGGTCTGCGGCTATTTGCCGCTCGCATTAAAAATCGCGGGCAGTTATCTCGCGGCGCGTCCGCCCGTGCGTCTCGAAAACTATCTCGCGCGGTTGAAACAGGCGCGTTTGGACTTGCTGCGCGAAGGCAGAGAAGCGGAAGCGAATGTCGAAGCCGCGTTCCAACAAACCTACGAACAGCTCTCGCCGCCACAGCAAACGTTGTTTGGCGCGCTGTCGGTCTTTCCCACGTCCTTTACGCTCCAAGCCGCCGCGTACGTGTGGGGACTGGACGAAATCCTCGCCGAAGCCGCGCTGGGGGAACTGGTGCGCGCGAGTTTTTTGGAATTCGAGACGGGAGATGAGAGATTAGAGACTGGAGACTGGAGACGAGAGACGAGAGACGAGAGACCGGAGACGAGCGACAGATATTCTCTGCACGACCTTTTGCGCGAATTTGGAGAGAGACGGCAGACCGACGACAACCGCCAACAGACCGCCAAACGCCACGCGGAATTTTATGAACGGGTCGCGCGCGCGGCAGATGCATTGTATTTGCAAGGCAGCGAGAATCTCCGCGCGGGTTTGGATTTATTCGACGCAGAACTGCCGCACATTCGCGCGGGACAAGCATGGGCGGCGGCGAATATGGAACGCAATGACGACGCCGCGCGCTTGTGCAGCGCGTATCCCGACGCGGCGGTGTATGTGGCAGACTTGCGCCTGAGCGCGCGCGAACAGATACGTTGGTTGGAGCAAGCGGTGACTGCCGCGCGGAAATTGGGAAACAGACAAAGCGAAGGCGCGCATCTCGGCAACCTCGGCTTGGCGTATGCGGCTTTGGGCGACGTGCGCAAGGCGATTGAATATTACGAACAACAGTTGGTCATTACGCGCGAGATTGGCGACCGCCGCGGCGAAGGGAATGCGCTCGGCAACCTCGGCAATGCGTATGCGGATTTGGGCGACGTGCGCAAGGCGATTGAATATTACGAACAGAGAATTGAAATTGCGCGCGAGATTGGCGACCGCCGCGGCGAAGGGAATGCGCTGGCGAATTTGGGGCAGGCGTACAAAAAATTGGGAGACATGAACAAGGCAAAAGAGTTGTGGCGCGCGGCGTTGGCGATTTTTGAAGCGATTGAGGACCCGAATGTAGAGAGGGTTAGAAAGTGGCTAGCGGAGTGAGTGGACAACGGAGTGAGCGGACAACGGATGAACGGATGAGGAATGAATAAATGCACAATGCAGAATGTACAATGCAGAATGCACAATGCAGAATGCAGAATGCACAATGCACAATGCACAATGGGAAAGACGACAAGTCCTTTTTGAAAAAGTATGATATAGTTTTGTTACGTCTCGCATGTTGAAGGAAGTAACTTATGCAAGGATTAGACCGCATTACTTTTGACCCACAAATCATGGGCGGGCGCGCGTGTATCCGCGGAATGCGGATTACTGTCGCGCTGGTGTTGAATTTGTTGGCAGGCGGTTTGACCACGCCCGAAATTATCGCGCAATATCCGTATCTTGAGCCGGAGGACATTCGTCAATCGTTGCTGTATGCTTCACGGTTGGCGCAAGAAATGGTATTGCCGATGGAACAAGTCGCCGCATGAGATTTCTCGCCAACATGGGCATCTCACCGCTGTCTGTGGCGTTTTTGCCGGAACAGGGACATGAGGCAGTGCATTTGCACGAGCGCGGGCTGGACCGCTTGCCCGACCATGACATTCTCGAAATGGCGCGCAATGAAAATGCTGTCGTACTGACAAGCGATTTGGATTTCGGCGATTTACTGGCTGCCAGCGGCGCGGCGCTTCCGAGCGTCATCATTTTTCGTCTCGCCCCCCCCATGACCGCAACCAAAGTCAACGCGAAATTGATACTGATTTTATCTGACTATGCAAACGATTTGGCGCAAGGCGCGATTCTCAGCGTCAGTGAAAAAAATATCCGCGTGCGCCGCCTGCCCATTTGAGCGCGTTTCGCAAAGCGCACCATCGCGCTATCGCGCCGATAACCGATTCCTGAGACTATCCGACATCCAGTCTCCAATCTCCAATCTCCAAGCTCCAATCTCCAACCATGAAACCATCCACCTTTTCCCTCGTCGCGTATGACCCGTCGAACGGCGACCTCGGCATCGCGGTCGCGTCCAAATTTCTCGCCGTCGGTTCCGTCGTGCCGTGGGCACAGAGCGGTGTCGGCGCGATAGCGACACAGTCGTGGGCGAATACGCGTTACGCGCCGCTCGCGCTTGAAATGCTAGAACAAGGTTTGTCGCCCGAACAGGTCGGCGCGGCTTTGACCGCGAGCGACGAACACGCGGCGCAGCGACAGTTCGGCATTGTGGACGCGCACGGGCGCGGGTTCACGTTCACGGGCGCGCAGTGTTTCAGTTGGGCGGGCGGCATTGTGGGAAATAATTTCGCCGCGCAAGGCAATATCCTCGCCGGCGCGCAAGTGGTGGACGCGCTCGCGGCGACGTTTGAAAACGCGCGCGGCGATTTGGCGGAACGTTTGTTGAACGCGTTAGCGGCGGGACAGCGCGCAGGCGGCGACAAACGCGGGCAAGAAAGCGCGGCGCTGCTCGTCGTGCGCGCGCACGGCGGCTATGGCGGATTTAACGACCGCTACATTGATTTGCGCGTGGACGACCACGCGACCCCGATTGACGAATTGAAACGCCTGCTCGATTTGCATCGCTTGTATTTGAACAAATCAAATCCCGACGATTTGCTCGCCATTGACGAAAACACTGCGCGCGAACTCCAAACGATTTTGGCGAAACACGGTTATCCCGTCAGCGTTTCGGGCGTGTGGGACGAACCGTCGCAAATGGCGTTCCGCGAATTCGGCGGCGTCGAAAACTTGGAAGAACGTTTGCAAGAAGGTCCGTTCGTGGATAAAGTCGTGTTGAAATTTTTGAGAGACAAATTCAAGTAGGAATGAGCAATGAGCGTTGAGCATTGAGAACAAGGCACTCGATGCTCATACCTCAATGCTCAATGCTTTACATGCTGCAACAAGAAAAACTGACGCAAGCCATCGGTATATTGCAAGAGCTCGACCTCGACGCGTGGTTGATTTTTGCGCGCGAGACCGAAGAGACGCCCGAACGCGCGTGGGAACTGCTCGCGCCCGGCATGGTCGTGTGGCAGTCCGCCTTGATTCTCACCCAACACGGCGACCGCATCGCCATCGTCGGTCAAGGCGACGACCATACGTATCGGCACTGCGGCTGGTACAGCGAGGTGCATTCGTACGTGCAGGGCATCAGCGAAATTTTGCGCGAAACCTTGACGCGGCTTGACCCCCAACAAATCGCGCTGAATTATTCCGTCAGCAATCCGAACGCGGATGGTTTGACGTACGGCATGTTTCTCACGCTGCAAAACATTTTGCAAGGCACGCCGTATGCGGAACGATTCATTTCCGCCGACCCGATTTTGTCGCGTTTGCGCGGGCGCAAAACACCTGCGGAATTGAAACGCATTCGCGCGGCGATTGAACGCACACTGATTTTATTTAACGAGACCACCGCGCTGCTCGAACCCGGTCTCACCGAAAAACAAATCGCGCAACATTTTCATCAACGCTGTGACATGTGGAATGTCGGCACGGCGTGGGCGTGGGACCAATGCCCGATGGTCAACACCGGACCTCATTCGTCGGCAGGACACGGCGGCCCCGGCGCTTTGCGCGTCGAGCCGGGACATTTGGTGCATGTGGATTTCGGCATCAAGCAAGACGGGTACTGTTCCGATTTACAGCGCATGTGGTACGTGTTGAAACCGGGCGAAGCGGAACCGCCCGCGCACATTATGCACGCGTTCAACGCCGTCGCCAAAACAATTCAAGAAGCGGCAAAGATTTTGCGCCCGGGCATCATGGGCTGGGAAGTGGACGCGCTCGCGCGCGAGGTGATTACGAGCGAAGGGTATGCGGAATACCAACACGGACTCGGACATCAGGTCGGACGCGCGGTGCATGATGGCGGCACGGGGTTATTGCCGCGTTGGGAGCGTTACGGCGATACGCCATACGGCATCGTCGAAGAGAATCAAGTGTACACGATTGAACTCGGCGTGCAGACCGACGCGGGCTATCTCGGTTTGGAAGAAGATGTGTTGGTGACACAAGACGGCATCGAATGGCTCGCGCCGCCGCAAACGAAATTGATGCTCGTGCGCGGGTAACTCATTTGAAAAAAAATCGAGTCGGAGTATTTTCCGACTCGATTTTTTTGTTTCACTTGGGCGAGGGTTGTATCGGCTCCACATGCACAAACGCGCGCGCGCTTTCGGGCGCGCCGCCATTCGGTGGGGTCGCTTCCAAAATATACGTGTAATCGCCAATCTGCGCGATACAATCTTGCTTGCCATCCATCGGCAGCGCGTTCTGTTTCAAAATCACCTCGCCGTCCGGACCTTGCCGCTTGAGCGTAATGTTTTTTGCTTTCGTATCGGTTGTCCACTGCACGAGCGTACATTCGCCCACGTACATCCATTCGGGCACCGCCGAGAAATTTTTAATGACGGGTTCTTGCGGCGGCGGCGCCATCACGGTCACGGTTTGCGCGCGCGAATTCGAACCGCCCGGTCCGCTCGCGTTGATGGTGTAATTGTATTGCCCCGCCGGTTTCGGGCAATCGTCCAACTTGCCGCTCAACGGCGCGCTGTCCCACAACGGTTGATTGTTTTTGCTGATGGTAATTTTTGTCACCTGTCCGCGCACGTCCCAATAAATTGCCACGCACTGCCCTTCGAGAATTTGCGCGGGCTGCACATAGAATTCGCGGATTTCGGGCGCGTTGGGTGTTGGAATGACCGTGATGAAAATTTGGCGCGTCTGCACCTGTCCGTTGTTTTCTACCACGCGCAAATTGTAATTCATGCTTTGCGCGGGATATTCCACCGCCGAACCGACGCCGGGGACGCCGTGATTCTGCCAACTCTGTCCGTCGTGATAAAAATATACTTCACGCACATTTTGGACGTTCCAATTAAAATTGACGGGCTGTCCTTGATTCACCGTCGTCGGGTTCGCGTTGAATTGAATGAACGGCGAAGGTGTTTGGGTCGCGGGCGGCGGCGGTGTGGGCGGCGCGGCTACTTGAATGCCGACCCAAATCGTTTGCCCGAACGGCACGCCGCTTGCATTCCGCATTTGCCAGAATCCTTGATAAATGCCCGGCGGCACGGGCGCGACCAAATTCACGCTGAAATCATACGTCTCACCGGGATTGACTTGGCGCGTAACCGGCGCCGGCTGTCCGCCCATTTGCGCGAGCGGATTGTTGCCGCGCACGTACGTCAACAGGTAACCGGGCGTCCACGGACACGTGCCGCTGTTGCGCACACGCCAACTTTTCGTAAAGGGCTGCCCCGGTTGTAGCACCGGCGGATTTTTCATATTGTTGTCGTCAAAGCTCAAATCCTGTACCCACGCCATGCCGTCCACGCACGGCGGCGGCGGTGGCGGCGTCGGCGTTGGAATGTTGGGCGCGAGCGTCGGTGTGGGCAGCGGCGTTGGCAGCGGCACGGGCGGCGTAATTTCGGAATGGAGATATTCGCGCGCCAAACGCGTGAGCGTGCCGTTGCTTTGCAATGCGTTCAGTGCCGTATTGACATTTTGTGTAAGCACCGGACTGTTTTTTGGCATCGCAATCGCAAAGAACTGCGGATACAAACTGCGGTCCACCACTTGCAAACCGCGCTGGTCGGCAAAGTCTTGCGCGGGTTTCAAGTCCATCCACACCACATCAATGCGGTTCAATATCACATCGTTGATGGCGGCATTGAGGTCGCTGTACACAAACACATTCGATTCCAGCATCTGTCCGGTCGCGACCAGCGATTGTTTCAGATACGTCTCATACACGGTGCCGCTTTGCACGCCGACGCGATAGCGCGCGAAATCGTCGAGACTGTTGATGCGCACGTTCGAGTCTTTGTTGCCCAACGCGCCATCTTCGCCGGAAAAATACACATTGCTAAAATCAAATTCCTGTTGGCGTTCGGGCGTCACCGAAATCGCCGCAATGGCGCTGTCAATTTGTCCGTTGGTCATTGCGCCGCCCAAACCCTCGAACGCGAAATCGGTGTATTCGGCGGTGAGCCCCATTTGTTCGGCGAGCGCCTTGCCCAATTGGACATCGAACCCATCCAATTCGTTCTTGTCGTTATAGAATGCGAAGGGCGCGTAATTGCCCGACGTGCCGATGCGCCATGTTTTG
>CAZXYP010000066.1:0-9992 GCA_964644955.1 uncultured Anaerolineales bacterium
GCCGAAATCGTGCGCGACCCGCTGGCAAACCAAACCTTTACCCTCGCCCCCCCCCCATACTCACCCGCGAACAAGACGCGGCGTGGCAATCAATTCGACGCGCGCTCGATGCGCCCGCGCACGATTCTGTTTTTCTCTTGCACGGCGTCACCGGTTCGGGTAAAACCGAGATTTATCTCGACGCCATCGCGCACACGCTGGCGCAAGGCAAACAAGCCATCGCGCTCATTCCCGAAATCGCGCTGACGCCGCAAACCATTCGCCGTTTTGGCGCGCGCTTTGGCGAACGCATCGGGATTCTTCATTCGCGCTTGTCGGTCGGCGAACGTTTTGACACATGGCGGCGCATTCGCAACGGCGAAATTGACGTGGTCATCGGTCCACGTTCCGCGCTCTTGGCGCCCCTGCCGCGTTTGGGCATCATTGTCGTGGACGAAGAACACGACGCGTCGTACAAGAGCGATGTGGAATTTCCGCACATGCCGGCGTATCACGCGCGCGAGGTCGCATTGCAAATGGCGCGCGCACAAAACATCGTCGTCATTCTGGGCAGCGCGACGCCCGATGTCGAAACTTTCGACCGCGCGCGGCGCGGCGAATTACAACTGCTGGAACTGCCGCAGCGCGTCATCGCGCACGAAAAAAATGACGCGCCCGTGCGTTATCAAGAATTGCCGCCCGTCGAAATTGTGGATTTGCGTCTTGAATTGAAACGCGGCAATCGTTCCATGTTCAGTCAAGCGCTGCGCGACGCGCTGAACGAAACGCTCGCGCGCGGCGAACAAGCCATTTTGTTTTTGAATCGGCGCGGCACCGCACAAACTGTCGTCTGCCGTGACTGCGGGCACGTGGTCAAATGTCCGCGCTGCAACAATCCGTACACGCTCCACACGTTCGGCGACCAAACCGCGCGCCATTTGGTTTGCCACCACTGTGGCAAACAAGGCGCAATGCCGCGCAAATGCCCCACCTGCGGCAGCACGCGCATTCGCGGGTTGGGCGTCGGCACGGAAAAATTGGAACAAGCGGTGCGGGATGAATTTCCGCGCGCGCAAACACTGCGTTGGGACATGGACGTGACGCAGGGCAAAGACGCGCATCAAGAAATTCTGGACGCGTTTTTGCGCGGCGACGCGAATGTATTGATTGGGACGCAAATGATTGCCAAAGGTCTCGATTTGCCGCGCGTGACGCTGGTGGGCGCGGTGAATGCGGATACGGGGCTGTTCTTGCCCGATTTTCGCGCGGCGGAACGCACGTTTCAATTGTTAACCCAGGTGGCGGGCCGCGCGGGACGCAGCGCATTGGGCGGACGCGCGATTTTGCAAACCTACAATCCCGAACATTACGCGATTCAAACGGCGGCGAAACATGCCTATCACGAATTTTTCGAGCGCGAAATGAGTTTTCGCCGCGCGGCGGGTTATCCGCCGGCACGCGCCTTGACGCGTTTGTTATTTACGGGGGATTCTGCCAAAATAGCGCAAGACGCGGCGCAAACACTGACGCGTCTCTTGCAAGACCGCGTGCGGCGGCACGGCATTTTGGATATCGAGCTCATCGGACCCGCGCCCGCGTTCTTTGCCAAACTGCGCGGCAAACACCGCCAACACCTTTTGCTCAAAGGCAAAGGCGCGCACGAGCTGTTGTCGCTCTATCCGCTCCCGCACGGTTGGCGCGTGGATGTCGAACCGCTGGATTTGTTGTGAGGGATGAAGAATCAAGGATGAAGGATGAAGAATGAAGGATGAAATTAGAAATTAGAAATTAGAAATTAGAAATTAGAATTTTGAATTTTGAATTTTGAATTTCCAGTCTCCAGTCTCCAGTCTCTATGAATTCTACGCGCGTCATTCTCGCCGTTATTTTGCTTGCCCAATTCGCTATGGGCATGTTGTATGCGACGCGCACGCCGGCTTGGCAAGCGCCGGACGAACCCGCGCATTACAATTATGTGCGCGCGTTGGTCGAGAACGGCGCGTTCCCGGTACTGCAGCCGGGTGATTACAATCAGCAATATCTGGAAAAAATCAAAGCCGCAAAATTTCCGCCGGACATGCCGAATGATTCGAGTCGCTATGAAGCGCATCAACCGCCGTTGTATTATGTGCTTGCCGCGCCGGTATTCCTGTTTGCGCGCGCGATGAATTTTGATGCAGTGTTATTGCTGCGTTATTTGAACGTGGCGTTGGGTGTGATTTTGTCCGCGCTCGCGTTTTTGATTTTTACGCGCGTGTTTCCGACGCAGCCGCTTTTGCAGCTCGCGGGCGTCGGCATTATCGCCACACTGCCGATGCATCTGGCAATGAGCGCGGCGATTAATAATGATACACTCGCCGAAATCATCATCGCCGTCATTTTGCTGTTTGGCATTTTGCGCGTGCAAGGCAAACTCGACGACCGACGCTTTTTTCTTTTGGGCGGCATCGCGTATGGCGCGGCGCTGCTGACCAAGACGACGATTTATTCGAGCATCGTGCTGCTCGTCGCCGCCGAATATGCGTATCGTCGTATCCAATTCGCGCAACTAAATTCCGGCGCGGCGCGTGGGTCGGCGCGGCTGGTCAATCGTTCGATGCTGGTGAGTGGAGTGAAAACGCTCGCGCCGTTATTCGGCATTGCGTTTGCGATTGCGGGACTGTGGTTTGTCCGTAACGCGTCGGTGTACGGCGCGACGGATATTTTGGGTTGGACGCGGCACGATTTGGTCGTCGTCGGACAGCCGACCACCGCGCAGTTTATCGCTCAATACGGTTTGCGAACTGTGGTGTTTGATTTTTTTGCCATTTCGTTCAAATCGTTTTGGGCGCAGTTTGGCTGGATGGGCGTTTTGGTGAATGACCGGATGTATATGTTTTTGTTTGTGTTGAGCGCGGCGGCGACATTCGGCGCGTTGTTGTGGGGCATTCGTTTGGTGCGTGAGCGCAAGCTGTTTTCCGCCCAAGCGCGTTGGACGTGGGTTTTGCTCGGGACGTTGTTGACGCTCGCGTGCGCGGCGCATGTCTATTACAATTTGAAATATGTGCAGCCGCAAGGACGCTATTTGTTTCCCGGCTTGGTGGCGCTTGCGGCGTTTTGGGCAGCGGGCTTGTACGAAATTTTCAACCCGCGTTACGCGCGCGTATTGTTTGCGTTACTGTATGTTGTGATGCTCGCGCTCGATTACATCGCGTTGGTGTGGTTCATTGTTCCGCAGTTGAGCCGATAAAAAAGGAGTTCGCATGAGTTTCTTTCGCAAATTATTTTCCGGCGGCAATCCGTTATTGCCCAAAGCGTCGGACACGACTGACCCGAACGCATGGTGGTTGTATGTGCAGTGCGGCAAATGCGGCGCGCCGCTCGCGATTCGCATTGACTTGCGCAACGACATCAGCACCGATTACGAAACGAACGGGCGCTATTTACGCAAAGAAATCATGGATGGCAGCTGCTTTCAATTAATGTATGCAGAGGTGCATTTTGACAGCAACGGCAAGGTCATTCGCCAAACGCTCGAACGCGGAAAATTTCTCGACCGCGCCGAATATGCGGCGGCTAAAACCGCGTGGGATGCCCGAAAAAGCGCAAAATAAGGCAAAATCAAAAATTAACAAACAAATTTCAACATTTTTCGATTATTTGGGAATTTTATAAAATTTTTGATAAAGGATTGACAAAATTTTTGTTTGTGATAAAATAATTTGCGTAAAGTGGCAAAGGTTTGGAGCAACTATGAACAAATTACCCTCCCGCTGCCCCGTTTGCGAGCAGGAAATCTACGTGACTGCGCTGGAATGCGCCCATTGCGGCACCGAAATGCGCGGTCGGTTTGAAATCGGGCGTTTTGCCCGCCTCGCGGCTGACGACCTCTATTTCGTCGAATTGTTTGTGAAAAACCGCGGCAATGCGTACCGCGTCGCCGAAGAATTGGAAATCCCCTATTCCGGCGTGCGCGCGCGTTTGACCGAAATCATTCGCGCAATGGGCTATGAACCTGAACAAGAGCCGCGCGAAGAAACACCCGTTACCGGCGAACGCCGCAAAGAGATTTTGGAACAGGTTGCAAAAGGCGTCCTGACCTCAGAACAAGCCGTCCAACTGCTGCAAGGCGCTCAATCCCAAGGAGTCTGAAATGGCAAACCCGCAACGTCAACCCATCCCGTATGCCCGCGACAATTCGCGTACCATCGAAATTGTGCAGGAACCGACGCGCCAAGAACAAATCATCAACATTGCCGACGACGCCAAACAACTGCAAGAACTTTCCAAAGTTCCCCCGACCCGCGTTTTTCGCCGTTTGTTTTTTGTCTGGTTCCGCGTCTATGTGCGCGAGACCAAATACGGCAAGACGGAACGCGTGAATGTAAAGATTCCGCTGCCGATTCCGATTATTGGCGCCGCGTTCTCGCGCGAACTCTCGATGCAAAAAGCGGCAAAGATTGCGGCAGAAGTCCGGCGGGGTCGCTCCATCGAATTGGATGAATTGCTGGACTCGGAAATGGGCTTTGAATTTGTGCGCGTGCATGAAGAACATCCTGAACGGGGCAAGAGTCAATTGGTCGTCGTGGGTTTGGATTGAACCCATTGTCATTCGGAGCAAAGTCGAGAATTTTATGGTCGCGCAAATCGTTCGACAAGGCACGGCAAGCTTTAGCGGCGTGCGTCCGTTGAATCCCGGACGCGATTTGCCGCAGGTCGCGCTGCTGCTGGAAGAAGCATTCCGCGAAGATTTGGGCGCGCTGCACCTGTGGGCGCGCATTCCGGGTTTGCGAAACCTTGGCGCGGCGTTGGCGTCGTCGGCGTTTATGCCGATGCCGACCGAAAGTCTGCGCGGTTTTGTCTATGAAGAAAACGGACGCATTATCGGCAATGTGACGCTCTCCCTCGACGACAGCCGCAGTGCGCGTTGGATGATTAGCAATGTGGCGGTCATGGAAAAATATCGTCGTCGCGGGTTGGGACGCCAATTGATGCAAGCCGCCATTGACGAAGCGCGCGAACGCAACGCGCGCTGGCTGATTCTCAACGTCCGTCCGTGGAACACCGGCGCGCAGCGTTTGTATGAAGCATTGGGCTTTCAAGTGGTGGATACGGAATCACAGTACGTTCGCACGCGCGCACGCACATTCGACATCGCGCCGCTGCCCCTGCGCCGCTTGCGTTCATCAGAATTTCGCGCGGCATACCAACTCACGCTGGACAGCATGGATGAATTGCTGCGGCAATTTCGTCCGCCAGTGAAATCCGATTTCGCGCTCAAGTTGGAAGACCGCTTGGCGGAGCATGCGCTGGATTTTTTTGCCATGCAGTCCACGGAACGCTGGGGTTTTTTCCAAGACGGCGTACTGACGGCAGTCGTGACGTTGCACGCGCAGCGGCTTGGCACGCCGCACAAATTGGACCTGCGCGTTTTGCCTGCGGCGCGCGGGCAAGTAGAATACGGACTGGTGGCAGCCGCGCTCAAGCGGCTCGGCGAATTTCCACCGCGCGATATTCAAGCGCGCGCGCTCCATGGACACGCGGCATTGGTCAATGCCCTCGCGGACGCCGGTTTCATTCCCACGCGCGGGTTGACGTTGATGTATAAAAATTTTCGTTATTGATTTCAATCGCCGCAACAATTCGCCTCCGCTGCAATAGAGCGATTGGGATACACGCAAGGAGCACGACGATGGCTACCGCTGAAGAACGCATTCAAATTTTGAAAATGATCGAGAACCGGCAGATTTCCGCCGAAGAGGGTGCGCGTTTGCTGGCGGCGTTGGATGACAAGCCCGCGCCCGAATTGCCCCCCCCCCCTTCGCCCAATACGCGCGGGCGGTGGCTGCGCGTGCGCGTCACCGATTTGAAATCCGGCAAACGCAAAGTCAATGTCAACATTCCGTTGAGTCTGGTGGACATTGGTCTCAAGATGGGCGCGAAATTTTCGCCCGTCGGCTTGGAAGGGCTAAACATGAATCAAATCATGGCTGCCGTCAAAGCCGGGGACACGGGCAAAATTGTAGATGTCGAAGACGTGGAAGACGGCGAACACGTAGAGATTTACGTGGAATAAGACATGCTACAAGCTTTACGCAATCGCAATATCGCGTTCTTGTTTTCCGGACATGTCATATCCGTCGCCGGCGATATGGTTTTGTTTATCGCCCTGCCGTTTTGGGTGTATCAACTCACCGGCTCGGCGATGGCAACCGGTTTCATGTTTGCGGCGTTGACCCTGCCCCAATTGTTCTTTAGCCCACTCGCCGGCGTCGTGGTGGACCGCGTCAATCGCAAACGGTTGATGATTCTCTCGGATTTGATCCGCGCCGCATTAATGTTGGGTTACTTGACCGTCAACACGGTTGACCAGATTTGGGTCATTTACCTGCTCGCGTTTGCGGAATCCATGGTCTCGCAGTTTTTTCGCCCGGCAGTGATGGCAATTGTGCCAACGCTGACGAAAGGCGAAGAAGAATTGAAACGCGCGAACGCGCTGCTCGGCGCATCGTGGGCGCTCGGACAAATCGCCGGTCCGGCGCTCGGCGGAATTTTGGTGACGACGTTTGGTCCGCACGGCGCCGCGTTATTTGACGCGGGAACGTATCTCGTTTCGGCGCTCTTGCTCGGTTTTATGCGCGTACCAACGCGCGAACAAACCGCCGTCAAACTCAATGACATGGCGCAAGCCCTTCGGCAAATCAGTCACGAGTTGGCGGAAGGCGTCCGCGTGGTCCGGAATCGTTCCGTCTTGCGCGTGGTGTTTGCGGCGCTCGCGATTCTCATGCTTTCACAAGGCATCATCAACGTCCTCTTGATTGTGATTGTGAATGAAATCTGGCATGTCGGCGCAACCGAATTTGGCTGGTTCGTGACCGTCGAAGGCATCGGCGGGCTGATTGGCACCGCACTCGTTGGCGCGTTCGCGGCGCGGCTTTCCGCGAAACGCATGGTCATTGGCGGCGGCTTGATTGCGGGATTGATTTTGCTCGTCATTGTCAATCAACCTTCCATCTATGTCGCGATGGGCTTGATTGTGTTTGCGATGATTGCGATTGTGGCGTTTGATGTCGGTTTGACGACGCTGATCCAGTTGGGCAGCGACGACGCGAATCGCGGACGCGTCTCCGGTTTGATGCAGACCACCATGGCAGCCGCACAATTGGTCGCAATTGCCGCGACAAGTTTGTTGGCAGACCGGGTCGGCGCCGTGGCCATGCTCAATTTGTCCGCCATTTTATTTTCCATTGGCGGGCTCGTGGCGCTCTTGGCGCCAAACATTGAATCAAGTTCGGAAGCTTCACCCTCCGCCGCCACGCAACCGGCGGAATAGAAAAACGCCGCGCAGTGGCTGCGCGGCGTTTTTTGTTTTTTCGATTTCGACGCGGCGCAATGGAATTCATCACCGCCATCGCCTTGATGGATTTTAGCGCGCTGCCAATTTTGCCACCGTGACCCCTTCTCCACCTTCATTCGATTCGGCGGTTTGAATCGAGACAACCAACGGACTGTCTTGGAGATATGCGCGCGCGAGTTTTCGTAATGTGCCGGTGCCTTTGCCATGCACCACGCGCACGTACGGCAATCCCGCCAAATATGCACGGTCCAGATATTTTTCCAATTTCTCCAGCGCTTCTTCCGCGCGCATCCCGCGCAAATGCACTTCGATGCCCGGTGAATCCACCTCAGGCAACACAACGCTGGTCTGTGTGCGCGCTTCCGGCGCAGGCGTCGTGCGCGACTGCAACTCGACTTGTGCGGGCGGCAGATTCATGCGAAACGCGCCGACCTGCACGACCAAATCACTGCCCAACGCCACCACCTCGCCGTACTGATTCAACATGGGCACATACACCGTGTCGCCGACGAGAATGCGCTCGGTCGGACGCGCGGGGTCGGCGCGGCGCGGTTCCGGAGCAGGCATCTTGGCGGCAATGACCTGCTCCAATGCTTCCAGGTCCTGCGCGGCGCGACCGCCCATGTCGCGCGCGGCAGGGAGTTCGCGCCATTCGCGTTTGAGGCGATTGAGTTCGGCGCGCGCCATCTCGAGCTCCGCCCGCGCTTGTTCGCGCGTGTGCCGCAAAATTTCGCCGCGCTGGCGCTGTGTTTCCGCCAGCTCACGCCGATTTTGTTTCGATGCTTTTTCGGCGGCTTCACGCGCGGCAGCCGCGCGCGCTTGTTCGCGCAGCACTTCTTCGCGCGCTTTTTTCAATTGCGCCAACAGCGTTTCGAGTTCCGCACTGCTCTTGTCCACATTCGCGCGCGCGCGTTCGACCAGCGCGCGGTCCAGTCCCAAACGCGTCGCAATCGCAAACGCGTTCGAGCGTCCCGGCAAACCGATGGTGAGCCGATACGTCGGCGCGAGCGTTTCGACATCGAATTCCATGGAAGCGTTTTCGACGCCGGGCGTGGTGTGCGCGAACGCTTTGAGTTCCGCGTAATGCGTCGCAATCAGCGCGGGAATTTTGCGCTCCAACAATTGTTCGACAATCGCGCGCGCCAATGCCGCGCCTTCCACCGGGTCAGTGCCGGCGCCCAATTCGTCAAACAGCACCAGTGATTTTTCATTCGCCGCGCGCAAAATGCCGACGATATTTTTCAAGTGTCCCGAAAACGTCGAAAGCGATTGTTCGATACTTTGCTCATCGCCAATGTCGGCAAAAACGCCGTCATAGACAGGCAAACGTGAACCCGCCTGCGCGGGAATGTGCAAGCCGCTTTGCGCCATCAACGCCAACAAACCGACCGTTTTGAGCGAAACGGTTTTTCCGCCAGTGTTGGGTCCGGTGATAATGAGAATGGAAAACGCGCGCTGCAGTTCGAGTGAAATCGGTACAACCTTGTCGGGGTCGAGCAAAGGATGCCGCGCCTCTTTCAATTCCAAATACGCGGGCTGCTCGCGCGAACCGGTATCAATCACGGGCGAGGTTGCTTTTAATGCCGCGCTGTATTTGGCTTTCGCAAATGCGAGGTCAAGCTGCGCGAGGGTCTCTACGGTGTAATCTATCGCGTCCGCATGTTGTGCCACCAACGCGCCCAGCTCGCGCAAGATGCGGTCAATTTCGCGCTGCTCTTGAATGGTCAGTTCGCGGACGCGATTCCCCAATTCGACAACCGCCAGCGGTTCGATAAACAAGGTTGCGCCGCTCGCGCTCGAATCGTGAACGATCCCGTTGATGCGCCCGCGCGCTTCGGCGCGCACGGGGACGACATAGCGCCCTTCGCGTTGGGTAATGATTGCTTCTTGCAGATATTTGGCGTATTGCGAAGAAGTGATGATGTGATTCAAACGGTCCATCACGCGTTGATGCGCCACGCGCAGGTCGCGTCGAATTTGCGCAAGTTCGGACGAGGCGGTGTCGGCAATCTCGCCCTGTTCGGAAAACACGCGTCCGATTTCGTCAATCACACGCGGCGCGTCATTCAAACTCTCGGCAATAAATGTCAGGCGCGGCAGTGTTTCGCCTAAACGCATTATGCTTTTCTTGAGATTGCGCGCCGCCAACAGGGTCGCGCGCAATTCCAAAAACTCGTGCGCCTGAATCATGCCGCCGACGCGCGCCGTCCGCGTCAAGCCGCGCACATCCCGCGCGCCGCCAACACCCAACTGCGGTTGTTGGTCGAGCAGCATGCGCGCTTCGGTTGTTTCCTGCTGAAGGATACGAACGGTTGCGGCGTCTTGCGACGGTTCCAATTCCAACGCGAGGGCTTCGCTCGCGCTGAACGCGGCATAGCGCGCCAAATGCGCGCGAACCGCGGAAAATTCCAAAGGGCGAATGGCGTCAGACTGCATCTGTTTTATATCCGCAAGCGTTAAAAATGAAAGAGGGCGGGCAAACCGTTGGGCAGCCACGGTTGAATAGTCGTGATTACAAGCGGAAGCGTGGATTCGGTCAATTGCGCGAGCCGCGAGTTGTCGAGACCGTTTGCAAGAACCTGCCGAAAGCCCTCGCCTTGCAGCCAGGTCTGCGTTCCCGTGGCAAAGACCAATACGCTCACCGAAACACTCAAAAAAAGCCACATGCTCAGCACGC
>CAZXYP010000066.1:10002-18689 GCA_964644955.1 uncultured Anaerolineales bacterium
ATCATTCCGGTGGAATGGTCCAAAAATGGCGCAAGGCGCAAGTGCGTGGATTTGTACGCATCTTTCGCCAGAAAATTGATTGTGCCTGAAGCCAGCAGAAAGAGGGTGAAAAAAGCCAACATGTTGAACAGCGTGTTGGGTGCGACCTGCAAAAGTCCGGCAGCGCTTTGCGACAAGACGCGAAAGAATTGCGTCGCCAGCACCAGCGCCACGTACAGCACGACAAAACCAATCAGCTGCCGCACCAAGCCCTGCGAATAACCGATTGCCATGCCCGCCAACAAGCACACAATCATGACGAAATCAAACCAATTGAATCCCGCCATACCCGACCTCCGTCACGAGTATATCACGGACGCTCGCGTTTGGACACAGGAATTTAGGTGGATACAAAAAAGGGGTGACTGTGCGTCACCCCGTGCTTCAACTGCGGCGCAATTCTGCGCCCAGTTCCCTCGTCAAACGCGCCACGATTTTGTCGCGCAATTTGCCCGCGTCCGTGTCGGACAACACATGGTCGAGCGCCTGAAACGTCAATGTGTATGCCAGCGATTTTTTCCCCTGCGCCAGGGGCGCGCCGCGGTACACGTCAAACAAACGCGCGCTGCCCAGCATCGCGCCGCCCGTTTGTGTGATCAATGCTTCCACGCGTGCCGCCGCGACATTTTCATCCACCACCACCGCAATATCCTGCACCACCGCAGGATACCGCGAAATCGGTTTGACAATGAACCGCGCATCCGTGTGCGCGAGGATTTTGTCCAAATCAAATTCGCCAACCAACACCGGCTGCGCGGGCATTTCCCATTTTTCGCGCACGAGCGGATGCAGTTCGCCCAATACGCCGACAGCTTCCGAACCGATACACAACTGCGCCGCGCGTCCGGGATGCAGCATCGGATGTGTCGTCGCAACAAAATTGAAATCATCTGCGTGCAAGCCCGCGCCCAAATCTTCAAGCACGCCTTTCAAATCATAAAAATCCATCGGCGCTGTATCTGCCGTCTGCCACGTCGGTACGTCGCGCAGTCCCGACAGGATGAGCGCCAGCCGACGCGGTTCGAGCGGCAAATGTGCGTCCTCCGGCAAATCACCGGACTGCGTTTCGCCCGCGCGGCGCGGCAAAAACACACTGCCGATTTCAAACAACGCGACACGCTTGGTATGCCGTAAGTTGGACGCGGCAATGTCGAGCATGTTGGGCAGCAGCGTTTGCCGCAAGACCGAACGTTCTTCGCTGATGGGGTTTTCAATCACCACATATTCGCGCTGCGGCAGCGGAAACAGCTTCTCCGCATTGCCTGTGGGAACGAGCTGCGCCGCGTGCGCGGGATGCGTAAACGAGTACGTCACAATTTCTTGCAAGCCCGCGTCAATCAATACATCGCGCGCGGCTTCTTCTTGCTCCAACGCGAGATTGCCTTCCAGCGGCGGCAGCGCGTCCGCAATCAGCGTGCTGGGAATTTTTTCGTACCCGTAAATGCGAACAATTTCTTCCAACACATCATCCGTCCCATCCACATCGGTGCGATAGTCCGGCGGCGAAACGCGCAATGCACTCGCGTCAATGACCGTGACCGCGAAATCGAGCGCGCGCAAAATCTGTTCCATCTCGGCAAGCGACAACCGGATGCCGAGAATACGCTGCGCGTCGCGCGTCGTAACATCCACGGTCGGCGTCATTTGCGGCGCGGGGTAATTGTCCGCGAGCGCGGGCGCAATCGTGCCGCCCGCGAGTTCGCGCATCAATTCCGCTGCCTCGCGCGCCTGTGCGACGTTTTGCGACGCGGGAATGCCGCGCCCGAAACGCGTCGCCGATTCACTCGGCAATTTTTGTTCCGCCGTCGTGAGGCGGATGGAAATGAAATCGAAAATGGCGGACTCGAGCAATACGTTTTTGGTCGCATCCGACACTTCGGTCTCACTGCCGCCCATGATGCCGCCGATCCCGACCGGACCGCGCGCGTCGGTAACGAGAATATCGTGCGCGTGGAACGTCCGCATTTGTCCGTCGAGCGTCTGCATTTGTTCGCCCTCGCGCGCGGGGCGTACGAAAATTGTCGGCGTCGCGCCGTGCGCGCGTTTCACCAATGCATCGTAATCGAACGCGTGCAAAGGTTTGCCATAACCAAGCATCACATAGTTGGTAATGTCCACAATATTGTTGATGGGGCGCATTCCGGCGCGCAGTAAACGCTGCTGCATCCAATGCGGCGAGGGCTTGATTTCGACGTCGCGAATCAAGAGCGCGGCAAAACGCGCGCACAAATTCGCGTCGGCAATTTCGATTTTTACAAAATCAGTTTCGGGGTTTCCGCTTTCGCGCGTATTCCAATTTTGCGGCAAACGCACCGTTTGTCCGGTCAACGCCGCAACTTCGCGCGCGACGCCCAGCACCGATTGCGCGCGCGCAAAGTTTGGATTGATTTTTACATCCAACACAATGTCGCCCCAATAATCGGCGAGCGGCGTGCCGACGGGCGCGTCCTCCGGCAAAAGGATAATGCCTTCGTGCTCTTCGGAAATACCCAATTCTTTTTCGGAACACACCATCGAGGATGATTCGACGCCGCGAATTTTGGATTTTTTCAGCGTCATTACTACACGCCCGTCCTTGTGTCCGTCGTACAAACGCGAACCTTCGAGCGCAAGCACAACTTTTTGTCCCTTGTCGCCGATTTTGATATTCGGCGCGCCCGTGACCATCTGGACCGGTTCGCCGCGCCCGTAATCCACGCGCACGATGGTCAAACGGTCAGCGTTCGGATGCGGCAATGCTTCGATGAGTTGCGCGACAAAAATCTTGTCGCGGTCCCATGCCAGAGTTTCGTGTTTGCTCGCATGGGCGGCAGGCGCTGGCACGCCGATAAATTCCATGTCTTCGACTTCCAAACCCGCGAACGTCAATTTTTCCGCGAGTTCTTGAATCGGAAGTGTAATGTCAACAAAATCCTTGAGCCATGAGACAGGTACTTTCATACGCTGCGATGTTTCCTTTTTCGTTTATTGGCTTTTGTCGCGCCGCGCGCTGTACAACAGCACCGCGAAAATCACAATGACCATTCCAATCAAAATGACCGTGTGTCCGAATTCGCCGAGCATGTCAATGAACGGATGCCATTTCACGCCCGCGAAAGGTGCGAGATGATAAATCAAATCCCACACCCCAGCGCCGACAATGAGCGCCCAGCCGACGAGACCGAGCGGTGAAAACGCGGGCGAATTTAGAAAACGCATAGGAATCAATTGGCAATGGACAATGAACAATGGACAAAGCTCAACACTCAACACTGAACACTCAATGCTCAATACTCAACACTCAATGCTCAATGCTCAACACTCATTCCTGAACACGCATCGCTTCCGATTCGCGTTCGTGAATGCGCGCGAGCTGCGCTTCCAAATCGCGCTGCGTCTCCAACAAACCCGCGCGAATGACGGGAAAAATTGCGAGTACGGTGGTGATGCCAAACGCGAAACCTGTGAACCAGCGCGCCCACGAATTGAACGAGCCAAGCATGTTGCCGTAATAAAATTCTCCCGGGAATACATTGAACGTAATGACGCGCAGCCAATCGTTTGTGTCGCGGAACCCTTGCCCCGAACTGCCCGCCACAATGTCATTGGCAAAATGCGTAAACCCATCCACCGCAAGCGGCACGATGCCCACCGCAATCCACAACCAAAACGGAATGTGCGGCGCGCGTTTGCCCAAAATGGCGTACACCACCGCGCCAATCCAAATGCCACCATACGTCGAAATCATGCGGTCGCTCCACGCCATCTTCCAGCCCATTTCTGCCGTGCCGACAAATTGACGCAGCACCAATTGATTTTCGGTGGACCACACCTGCCCGATTTGGTCGAGCGAATACATCATCTGCGGACCAAAGAAAAAGAGCGAACGTTCCGGCAGTTGATGGCAAAACATACTGTACGCGAAATAGACCCCATTCGCGGGTTCCGTCCACCCCAGACGCATAAACAGCGGCGCGAGCAGCGGCGCCCACACCCAAATGCCGTAGAAAAGAATAAAAACCGCGAGCCAGTGTTTCACCACAAACAGCGCGATGGTGTCAACGCCTTGAATGATTTTGCGCGTGGTCGGACTGACGGTTGAAGTTGTGCTTGCCATATTACATTTCGCGTATCGCGTATCGCAATCTCGTATCGTCTTGTCCGGGACCATACGCGATTCGCGATACGCGATTTGCTAGAACTGTTCCAAAAATCGTAAATCGTTACCCCAGAAATAACGAATGTCCTGAATGCCGTGTTTCAACATCGTGATACGTTCGGGTCCCAAGCCAAAGGCGAAACCGCTCCATTTGTCCGGGTCGTAGCCGCCGTTGCGCAGGACATCGGGATGGACCATGCCGGAACCGAGAATTTCCAACCAGCCCGTGTATTTGCACAACGCATCGGTGCCTTTGCCTTCGCAAATGATACAGCGCACGTCCATCTGCGCGCTCGGTTCCGTAAACGGAAAATGGTCCGCATAAAAACGCACGGGGCGTTCGCCAAACATGCGCCGCGCAAATTCTGTGAGCGTGCCTTTCAAATCGCCGAACGTGATATGGTGTCCGACGACGATGCCTTCGACTTGATTGAATTGAATTTCATAACGCGCGCTGATTTGCTCATAGCGATAACACATGCCGGGCAAAATCGCGCGCACCGGATTTGGATAGCCCGCGCGCATGGCGCGAATTTGTCCGGGCGACGTATGCGTGCGGAGCAACACTTTTTCGTCCGAACCCGCGACGTAAAAAGTGCTCCAATCGTCGCGCGCGGGATGAAACGGCGGAATGTTGAGCAGTTGAAAATTCATCACGTCCGTTTCGACCTGCCGCGTGCGATACACTTGAAAACCCATCTCGCCGAAAATTTTATAAATCTCGCGCAGCGTCTGAATCGTCGGATGCACGCGCCCGCGCTGCGGACGGCGACCGGGCAGTGTCACATCCAATGGTTCGGCTTCCAACGCTTCGGACAATTCACGCTGTTTAATCGCGCCGACTCGAGCGTTGAACGCGTTTTCGAGCGCGTGCTTGAGTTCATTCGCTGCTTTGCCAAACGCGCCGCGTTCCTCTTTGGGCAGCGCGCTGATTTGTTCAAACAATGTATTAACCGCGCCTTTGCGTCCGATAAATGCAATGCGCCACGCTTCCAGTTTTTCATTGTCCCAAATGGAATCGAGCTGCGCCAATGCGCGGGCTTGGAGTTCGTGTACGGTTTCGCTCATCGTTTGATAAATGGAGACTGGAGACTGGAGACTGATTACGAAGGACCAATCGCTAGTCTCTAGTCTCCGGTCTCTATGCTCTATGCTCTGTTTTCTCCGGGGGCAAAAAATTTCCATCGTTATCGCGACGCGCGCTTTTGATTGCTACAATCGCGTCGTGATTCAGTCCGCCGTAAATGTGCGGATATTGTTTCGCCGCGTCGTCGTATCGGATTCTTGCCTTGACCTTGCGTGTTTCGATATACAAATAAATGTGCGGACCGCGTTCGCGCTTGTAAAAACGATTCGCCACCCGCGCCATTTCGTCTGCGCGTTTGGTGCAGTGAATGAACCCTTCTTGCGCGAACGGTTTCGGCAAATACACGGCGTTCTTGGTTTGCCGTTCGTAAAATCGCTTTGGCGCCAAATGATAAATGACCATGATGAATAGCGGATGAATAAAAAAACTCTCATCCCGTTTGGGACGAGAGCAAACATCTCCCGTGGTACCACCCAAGTTAGTCGCAATTCCGACTCGCTCAAACGCCTAACGCGCGTTGCACGGCGGCAGCTACTCATGGTTGAGCCATCATCGCTCAGCCCTTTCGTTACCGCAGCTCGAGAGTGAATTCCTGTCGGGCGTTTCTCAAAAGGGCTTGCAGCCGATGACCCTTTCTCGCTGGGAGATGTTGCCCGCAGACTGTCTCTGTCGTCGCTGTTGATTGAATTATCTGCGAATCGCGCGGTTTGTCAACGCGGCGCACACACCAAAACACGACCGCTGCAATGTCGAGCGCTCAGTCATTCAACCCAAACCAAAAGGCGCGGCGCGCGGCGCCAAATTGGATTTTCTCTTGCATCCGCTCCACCGTCGCTTCATGAAACGTACCCGTCGGCTGCGGACCCGAAAAAAAATCTACATCCACGCGCCCGACGCGTCCGCTGCCAAATTCGACGTAACAGCCGCTCGTGCCATCATACCCCGGCGGCATTGGTTCGCCGCGATAGCGCGCAATAATTTCGGCGGCGACCACGCGCCCTTGTGTTTCCGCAAAACCGCCCGATTTCGCCGTACCCACGCTCGTGACATCGCCGATTGCATATACGCCGGGGAAACGCGTTTCCAAGGTGTGCTTGTCCACCGGAATCCAACCGTCCTGCGCCAGCCCACTTGTTTCGACCACATCCGGCACGCGGTGTTTGGGAATACCGAGCAGCAAATCACACGCCATTTCACTGCCATCATTCAAAAGCACGACGCGCCGCGCGGGGTCGAACGCGCTGACCAACCGGTCTTTGACAAACACAATGCCGCGTTCCGCAAACGCTTCGAGCAGTGCTTTGGAGATTGCCGGTGACGGCGGAATGGGTACGCCAAAGGGCATCACCAAATGGATGGTGCAATCGTCGCGCACGCCGCGCGCGGTCAAGTAATCGTGCAAAAGCAGCGCCGCTTCACTCGGCGCGGGCGGACATTTGAACGACGGCCCCATGACGCCCACAATGGCATGTCCTTTGCTAAACGTCGGCAAAATTTCGCGCAAACGCATTGCGCCCGCGAACGAATAGTATTCATTGCCGCCTTCCGTCAGCCCGGGCGTGGCTTCGGGCGCATACTCTGCGCCGAGCGCGACGACCAATGCATCCGCGTCGAATATGCCTTTGTCAGTGGTCACGCGTTTCGTCTGCGGGTCAATGTGCGTAATCATTGCTTGCACAAATCGCACACCCGGTTTATGAATGTGATGATACGGAATCTTGACGGCTTCCGGCGACTTGCGTCCAAACAAAACATCGAGTTTGGAATAACCGAAATAAAACGTGTCACTGCGGTCAATCAATGTCAAATCCAAATTCTCGCCCAGCGCGTCGGATAACAATGCCATCGTCTCGAGTCCGCCAAATCCTGCGCCCAAAACCACGATTCGTAATTTCATACGTTGTCTCCCTCCCCTGCCTGCAAGCAGCGTGTTGCAGAATCAAAAACGAACGTGAATAAAGATGTGCCGAAAATTCTTGCCATCCCTTTCCACGCGATGATCCAGCGCGCAAATGTGCTTTTGCTTCAAAAAGCGCAGTCCCTTTTTCTTGAGCTGCCCGCTCCCCTTGCCGGGAATAATCTCGACGGGTTCAATTTTTTTCGCTACCGCTTCATTCACGATGCGATTCAGTTCGGCGTCAATTTGTCCGCCGCGATTGTAAATGTCGGGGAGTGGGTTGAACGCTTACAGCTTTTCAAACACGGCCGCGGCGGCGCGCGCAACCAAATCATCGGACGACGCGTCGCCCTGCCCGCCCGGAATCAATTCCGCTTCCGAAAACATCGCCGCAATCGGCAGCGGCTCGGCGAACGGACTGCGCGCGCGAAGCGTGCCGAAACAATTCGTATCCGCATCGTCACACGCGCGCGGTTCCCGCAACACAACCTTGCACCGCGCCGCGCGCGCGCGCCACGCCGAAAATTCCGCGGCGGGCAAAACATACGCGCCCGACAAATTCCAGAGCAGCCACGCGCGCAGTGTCCCTGCAAGCACCGGCGCGTCATGTTCACGAAAACGCGGCGGAACGGCACGCGCGCCCTTTGTCGTTTGCGTCCCGTCAAAAAAATAGCCGACGGAATCTACGTCGCCCGCGTTGTCTTGCCACACGCACCACGCGCGTTCATCGCCCACCAGCGCGCCCGCCAACAATTCGCGCGGCTGCGTGCGCCCGATATCGAAACACGCGGCAATAACCTTTTTCATTTTGTACCACACTTCGGCGGGGTCGAACGCGCCGTCATTGACGCCAAAGGATTGTTTCGCCGACGATGCAATTCTCAAATCGCGCGTGACGAGCGCGGCGCGCAACAAATTTTCGTGCGCCGCGAGAACGAGGAGGAAACGGGGGGACGCATAGGTTAGCATGGTCATTCGGGTTTTGCCGTCAACATCAATTTTCGCGCCAATTCTAGATAAAACCTTCTCATGGTTTCCAAATCAATCGGCTTGAGCATCATTGGCAAATCTCGCAAGGTGACAACCTGACGCATCATTCCCGCCAAGAAAAATTCCGTTAACCCTTTGTCTTTTTCTTTTGCGAGTTTCAAGAGCTCATCAAACTCCAAACCTGCGTGCAGCAAAAAATACAGGTCAACAAAGTCTTTACTTTCGGTGCGTCCAAAGATTGCGGTAATTTTGTTTGCGCCAATGTTTTCCCGCGCATCCACAATCACCTTTCCAAAGCGTTTGTGCTCACCAAAGTGAATATCGGCATCGCGTACCAAGTCCACTTGCAAGCGAATTTCATTCTGCGCAAAAAAGAATTGCTGAAACCATTGGGAGGACGCGCGCCGCACGAGTTCACAGCCCAAGGCGGCAGCAACCCGGTCCATCGAGTTGCGCGCCAGAGCAAATGCCTCATCATTCGTCGTGAACAAATCAATGTCTTTGCTCAAGCGATGCTGCAAATAATACGCCGCCAG
>CAZXYP010000067.1:0-18621 GCA_964644955.1 uncultured Anaerolineales bacterium
CCCATACGAAATTGGGTTAGCGGTCGACTGAGAATAGATACCCTGCTTTTCTTTGGCGTTGGAGTATTATTTCTATTGATTAGCCTTTTGGTGATGGTCTTGGTTCCATCCTCGACCAACCAATCCATCAAACTCGGCATTCGGGTGATTTTAGCTCTTGCGGCAATGCTTATCGCGGCTGGAATCCCGGGATTGTTTGGACTGAACATCTCGTCACGGAACAAACTGCTGGCGATACAAATCACAGGTGCCCTGATTGTTTTCTTGATTGTGCTTGCTGTCCATCCTAACCCAAACGAAACGGCGGCGGCAATCGAAGTAACCCTGCTTTTTCTTGCGCCGTTCTTGATTCGGCATGTTTACAAAAGGTTTGAGATGCACCCAAGTACCCCATCGCTAGCCCTGCTGTCTGTACTCGTGATTATGACCGAGGCAGCCTTTTTTTCCCAGATTGCAGGCAGCATGATCCTAACGCTCCCGCCTGAATATCCGCAGGAAACAGGCGCTTTCAATGAGATTTATTTGCGTGGGGCGAGCCGAGCCGCGTGCAAGGATACTAGCTGTCACCAAAATCTCAGAGCACTGAGTGGCACTGCAGTGCGAAAGAGGGCAGATTCATCTGACAAGCAAGATGAGTTACATATTTTACTTGATGTTGAATGGAACAAATGGGAGGGTCCCTTTGACCTCTTTTCCCGGAATTACAGGGGCTACATGTACTTTATAGTCAAATATGGATGCACCGGTGACCATCTTGAGTTTTATGGTTCCAGTCTCGATGATTACTCGCTCAGGCCCGGCAAAGCTTTTTCGTCGTGGCTGATTGGGTTTGTTGAGATTCCGTTCTCGCTCGATGACTCTACTGTGCGGCGAGCGGTAGAAAAGAGGGCACAAGAGGTCTTGCTAGAATGCCCTTTATGATTCGACAGGTTCTCACATTTGGACAGTGATGGCAAAGATTCGCGTGAAACCAAATAAACAACGCCGCGCGAAATCGCGCGGCGTTTCTGTTTTTCGCTATACCGTCTTGCTCGCACATCCCGACGCTTGCGCCGAAAAAATCTTGGCACCTCTGCGCCTCTGCGTGAGAAGGAAATGGTCTTGCCCATTTCCTTCTAAATCATAAAATCCTGTCCCTTCCACACCCCGTCGTGCGGCGCTTCGGGGTGATGCGCTGTGTGATGATGCGTCACCTGTTCTTCGAGTTCGTCCACACGCTGCATCAATGCAATCACTGTCGTCCCAATCGTGTCGGGCAGCAGACCGTGTTCCAAATCCGGACGATGTTCGGTGGGCGTTTCACTGCGAATCACCACTTGACCGGGCACGCCGACGACGACGGAATTCGGCGGCACATTTTTCACCACCACCGCGTTCGCGCCAATGCGGCTGTTTTCGCCAATCGTAATCGCGCCCAAAATTTTCGCGCCCGCGCCGACGACGACGCCGCTTTCCAATGTCGGATGGCGTTTGCCTTTTTTCCAACTCGTGCCGCCGAGCGTGACGCCGTGATAAAGCGTCACATCCGCGCCCACCTCTGCCGTTTCGCCAATGACAATGCCCATGCCGTGGTCAATAAATAACCCCGGACCAATCGTCGCGCCCGGATGAATTTCAATCCCCGTCAAACCGCGTACCAACTGCGACAGCCAACGCGCGCTCACGTACCAACCGCGCCCCCACATCCAATGCGTGAGCCGGTGTCCCCACATCGCGTGCAGTCCGGGATAACACAATAAAATTTCGAGCGTGCTGCGCGCCGCCGGGTCGCGGTCATAGACCACTTGAATATCGCGTTGAAGCGTTTTGAGCCATGACATATATAGGAA
This sequence comes from uncultured Anaerolineales bacterium, assembly GCA_964644955.1. Lineage (GTDB taxonomy): Bacteria > Chloroflexota > Anaerolineae > UBA4142 > SHND01 > SHND01. The sequence continues at coordinate 1,830 of CAZXYP010000067.1, forward strand.
AAAAAAGTACGCACGAAAAAAATCGCGCGCGCGATTTTTTTCGTGCGTGACCTTTTGCCGAATCGTTTAATCCGCCAAGTTTGCAAACAACGGCGTGCTGAGATAGCGTTCGCCGAACGACGGAATAATGACGACAATGAGCTTGCCCGCGTTTTCGGGACGCTTTGCCACCTGAACTGCCGCCCACACTGCCGCGCCCGACGAAATGCCGCACAAGATGCCTTCTTCTTTCGCCATGCGGCGCGCGGTTTCCATCGCATCGTCGTTCTTGACGCGAATGATTTCGTCATAGATTTTTGTATTCAAAACATCCGGCACAAAGCCCGCGCCGATGCCTTGAATCGGATGCGCGCCTTTTAATCCGCCCGATAAGACGGGCGACGCGTCCGGTTCCACCGCAATCGCTTGAAATGACGGCTTGCGCGCCTTGAGGACTTCGCCCACGCCCGTTATCGTGCCGCCCGTGCCAACGCCGGCGACGAGAATATCCACTTGCCCGTCGGTGTCGCGCCAGATTTCTTCGGCAGTCGTTTTGCGATGAATTTCGGGATTCGCCGGATTTTTGAATTGCTGTGGAATAAAATACCGCGCGTCCTGACTCGCCAATTCTTCCGCTTTGCGAATCGCGCCGCCCATGCCGTCGGGTCCCGGCGTGAGAATCAATTCCGCACCGTACGCGCGCAGCAACATGCGGCGTTCTTTGCTCATGGTTTCGGGCATGACAAGCGTGCATTTGTAACCGCGCGCCGCGCACACCATAGCCAACGCGATGCCCGTATTGCCGCTGGTCGGTTCCAAAATTATCGTATCGGGTTTCATCATTCCCGCCTGTTCCGCCGCGTCAATCATGGCGACGCCGATGCGGTCCTTGACACTGTGCGCGGGATTATAAAATTCCAATTTCGCGACGACCTGCGCGCCCGCGCCATCCGTCACGCGCCGCAATTTGACCAACGGCGTATTGCCAATCAATTCCGTCACATCATTTGCAATTTTCATTTGCTCTCTGTCCTCTCGTTTTTTGAATACACTCCATTGTAGAAAAGATACGTCGTGTGGCAAATTTTGGATTCTGGGCGGGCGGTCAGGAATTGCGATACGTGCATCAAAAGGCGCGGCGATACTGCGACTGTTTTTCATCGGACTGTGCGCGCTTGCCCCTTGACATATAGCGTCGCGCGCCATAGAATACCGCCGTGATTCGCTCCTTTCGCGACCGCGAAACCGAAAAAATATTTAAACGCGAACGCTCACGCAAACTGCCGCCAACCATTCAACAGGTCGCGTTGCGCAAACTGCGTATGCTGAACAACGCGGTCTCTTTGGACGATTTGCGGGCGCCGCCCGCGAATCATTTGGAAAAATTGTCCGGCGACCGGAACGGACAACACAGCATTCGCATCAACGACCAATGGCGGATTTGTTTCGAATGGCGCGACACCGACGCGTATCAAGTGGAAATCGTGGATTATCATTGAGAGGATGGAATGTATGAAGAAATTGAACCCCATTCATCCCGGCGAAGTGTTGCTGGAAGAATTCATCAAACCCATGAACCTGAGTCAAAATCAAATTGCCCGCGCGTTGGATGTGGACCCGCGCCGCATCAATGAAATCGTTTTGGGCAAACGCGCCGTGACCGCCGACACCGCATTGCGGCTCGCGCGTTACTTTGGCACATCGGCAAAATTCTGGATGGGACTGCAAGCCGATTACGACCTCGATGTCGCATCGGACGCGCTCGCCAAAACCTTGGCGCGGCAGATCAAACCGCTTGCCGCCACACCAACACCAATCCATTGAAAAAATCTTTTCCCACAAAAAGAACCGCCGCGCAATAGTGCGCGGCGGTTTTTTGTTTGCCTATTCTTTGTATGCATTAACGGCACACATACGCGCTCGTACTCGTCACGCGTCCTTTGGCGTTCAACGCGTGCGTGCGCATCAAGGCAACAATTTCGCGCGCGCCGTCTTGCTCTGTCGTGATACGCAGCATGCCGCGGAATTTGGGCTGGAGGAATTGATAAAAACCGCGCGGCGCGGTGACGGAATACGCGGACGACGCATTCACGTTGACGGTGACATCCGCGACTTGCGCGCCATTCTGCGCGTCATAGACGCGCAAGCGCACGTTTGCCGCTTGCGTCGCGTCGCCGTTCAGCAGCGTCAGAATCGGCTTGCTTGTCGCGTCCACGCGCAAATCGCCGCACATGACGCGCTCGCCCGCATTCGTCCCGGACACGGCATTGACGGCGGACAATTGTTTGCCAGTCCCTTGCGCGCCCAAGACCTCGACCGCGAGCGGCGCGCCGCTTGACGTGACGCGCGCCCAGCCATTGAATTTCTTGCCGAGGAATTTCATTTCCGTATCGCGCGTCAACAGCGCAACCATGCCGCCCGCCGGAACATTCGCGCGCGTCACTGTGCCTTTTGACTCACCCGTCGCAGTAAAGAATTCCACTGTCACATCCGTCGGCAGTGTATCCTGATTGCGAACATACAATTCCGTCCATGCCGCAATCGTTCCGTTCCCGCGCACTTTGCGCGTCACCACCGGCACGAGCATGGACGCGCCCGCGTCGCTTGGCGTGTACGCGCGCATGGACGCCGTGTCTTTTTTGTACAGGGAAAGTTCCGCTGCCGCGAGCGGTTGGTCGGATGTGATTTGCGCGCTGCCGACAAACGTTCCGGTCGGGAACAAGGTATTCGAATTGATGTACGCGGAACCGTTCGGCGCGATGGTCAACGGCTGCGAAATGATTTCGATGCCGTCGGTATCAAAAATCTTGAGCGTCGCGTTCGCCGTTTGCGCGGTCACGTTTTGGATGACGAGCAAACTGTTGCGCGTGTCCAACTTCAGATGCCGCACAAACGGTAGGGTCAGTTCGGTCGAGGCACGTGACAGCGCTTCGTACGCGTCCGTCGCACTTGCCTTGTCGTTCGCGTCCATCACTATCGCTTGAATGCGTTGGTCGGCATTGAGCCGCGCGTTGCCGACAAAATTTTTGCCGAGCGACGATGGCAGTTCGACAAGACGCGCCGCGTTGGGTTTGAGGCGGAACGAATCGGTGAACACGCTGTTGCCCTGCGGGTCAAAAATTTCGATTTGGACGCGCGCCGCGTTGTTGGCGTTTGTGTTGGACACCCACAGCTGCGTCGTCATTTGTCCGGGCGCGACGGCTTTGTCGGCGGCTTCGGGCGCGGCGATGGGCGTTGGTTCGAGTGTGGCGTCGGGCGTGCCTTCCGGCGTTTCGGTCGGCACATCCGTCGGCGCGGCGGTGGACGTGCGCGTGCGGCGCGGATTTTTGGTAAGGTCGCGCGTCGGGCGCGGCGTCGCCGTCGCGGCAAGCGCAACGGCTTGCGCGCGCAAACCATTTTCATCGGACGACGCGATGAATCCCGTCGTCTTGAATTCGTTCAAGGATGTATCGGGATTCACGCGGAATTGCCATTCGCCGGAGCGCGTGATGCCGAAACTGTTGATGGCAAGAATTTCCCACGTGTAGCGTCCCTTGTCGAGCGGCTCGGTGCGGAACGAAAGGTCGGTGACATTGTTGACGCGCTGCACCACCTTACCGTCCGCATCGCGCACGACGACGCGATATGATTCTACACAATCCACCGCGCTCCATTCGAGCGTGACGCGTTTCGTCGTGATGGTCGCGCCGTCTTGCGGCGACAAGAGTGTGACGGGCAGCGGCGCAGCATCGCACGCGACGATGGTCGGCGTTTCGGTCGGAACATCCGTCGGAATTTCTGTCGGTGTTTCGGTGAACGCAAGCGTCGGCGTTTCGGTTGGTGTTTCGGTGAACACAAACGTTGGCGTTTCGGTTGGCGTTTCGCTCATCGCAGGCGTTTGCGTCGGCGTTTCGCTCAACGCGGGCGTGTGCGTTTCCGTGGGCGTCAGTGTTGCGGTGAGGGTTGCGGTCAACGTTCCGGTCGCCGTCGCGGTTTCGGTCGGTGTTTCCGTCAATGTCGCCGTAAGCGTTTCGGTTGCCGTAAGCGTCGGCGTCACGGCAAACGCGTTTTGCGCATTGCTCAAGAAACGCCGTCCGAGCAGCGGCACATACAGTGTCGTGCTGTTGTCCCCTTGCACCAGATACGCGCTCGTCATGCTGACATTGCCCGCAATATCCGTCGCGCCAAGGTACAACGCGTAATCGGACGCGGGCGGATTGATGGGCGTGTACGTCCATTCCCAAGTACGCGCGCCGGTTGGCGCGACCGCGACCGCTTCCGTAATCGTTTCGCCGTCGGGCGTAACGAGGTACGCGTTCATTTCGGTCACACCGCCGCCGTCGCTCACAACGCCGCGCAGTGAAACATTGCCATCCGCCAGCGTCACGTCAGGCGTGGTTTCGGCGGTTGCTTCGGCAGTCGGCGCGTCATTCACCAAGTTCGTTCGCAAACTCAATGTGATTTGTTCCGTCACCGTAATCACAGGTGCGATGGTATCAATCGTAAAGGTGCGTTCGACGGGATCCGTTGAGCGATTGCCCACACCGTCGAAACCGTAAATGGAAACGGTTTTGGAAATGCCGTCGCCGACCATCAACACTGCGAGGTCGTCGTTCCAATCCGCGACCTGCACCCCAATCGGCACAACGCTGTCCTGCGCGCAGTCGGGCGAATATGCCGCGCCGTCGCACACCGCAAACGCGTTGGCTTGACGATTGTCGCTGATTTGTCCGAGCCACTGCGTTTCCGCCGGACCGACGATGCCGTCTTGCAAGAACGTATCAATCGTCGGGTCGAGTGAAACATCCGGCGGCGTCACATCTACCAACAAGACCAGCGGAGCGGTCCAACCGCTCGCGTTGTTGTACGAATCTATCGCGCGCGCGCGTACCGGCAATTCATCCAGCCCGGTCAATGCGCCCGCGTCAAACGTGCAGCTCCACGCGCCGTCGTACGGGTCATTGTCGGGACAATCCACGACACTGCCGTTCACATCGAGTTTAATCAATGGCACACCCGACGGGTCGTTGACGATTCCGCTCACCGTATTGAATCCGGGACGCGCCCACGGGTCGCCGCTTGTGATGGTCAAATCATTTGGCGCTTGCGCGTCCACGGGATGCAAGACCCACAACCAATCGTACTCGCCGTGCAGTTCATCGGACACGGTAATGTCGAGTTCGGCGGATTTGTCATTCAGCACAGTATTGATGTCGCCGTCAATCGTGACCGTATTGGAAATGCCGACGCCCACATCGCCGATGCTAATGACTTGCGATGTATTGCCGCCGTTGATACGTAACGCGCCGAACGCGCGCGCGGTGAATGTGACATTGCGCGCGACATCGGTGCCGCGATTTTCGTACACAATTTGATATTGCAGTGTTTGTCCGTCGCCAACCGTGACGAGTTTCGGTCCGACCGGAATCGGATTGTCGGGCTGTCCGTCATAGTCCGCATCAATTTGCGTATTTGGCGTCACCGCGTCGTACAAACTATCGCGCAAGTAACCCACACTCACACCGCCCAAATCGCTGTCCGCGCTCGCTTGCACATCGCCGCCGGGCTGCTTGGCATTGTTTGGTAAAACATTGTCGCCGAGCGATGCAAAACTGAACGCCTGCGTCAACGCGTAGCCGGTCAACGCGCGTCCTTGCGCGATGGCGTTGATGACTTGAGAACTGTTGATGGGATTCTTGTCCGGCGCGCTCGCCCACAATTTCAATGTATTCTCGTCGCTCGCCACCGCGATGAGTTTCAACGCCGATGCTTGGGTCAAACCCAAGTCATTGAACGCGAGACGAATATCGGTGCGCGCGGGGTCAAAATAAAATTGCGTCGCGTCAAGCGTTGCAATTTGCGACCAGCCGCCGTTGAATTGCCACAACGTCGCGTCGGAATCGTTTTGAATCCACACAAGATATTTTGCATTGAAACCGCTTGGCAGATTCAACGCGTTCGCGCCCGCGTCCGCCGGATACGGGTCGTACAACTGCGTCGCGCCGCCTGCGCCCGTATCGAGATAAATAAACAGGTCGCCTTGCGAATTCCAGTCCGCGCCTTGCCAAAGCATCCGCAAGGTGTCGGCATCCCACGAGGCAAAGAATTTTTGCACCTGCGTATTCGGCACGCTGAGCGATAACGCGTGGTCGGCACTCAAGTAACTTGCGCCGCTTTCGGTCCAGCCCGCGTAACTCATCGCGTCCACAATGTCGGGCGTCGTCGGCGCATCCACATAAATTGGTCCGCTGCTTTGCGTGGTCCGATTGCCGTTGTTGTCTTTGCTGATGAGATGCGCGTAATAAATCGTCGCCTCATTCGGCGTGAATTCGTAATGCGTCGAATTTTGCGCGTTGAGGTCGCCGATATTGGCAATCGGATTCGTGGTGAAACCAACGTAATAAGTTGCGATGCCGCTGCCGTCCGTCGCCGCGTCCCAATCCATGATGAGTTTCGGATTGTTAAAGCGCACCGTGTCGCCGCCATTGATGACGACGGCAGGATTCGCGCCGTCTTGCGCGGACAAGGTGATATTCACCTCACTTGGCGCGACGACATCCACCAAAACATTTTTCGTCGTGTCGGCAATGCGTCCGAATCCATCCGTGACGCGCGCCGTTACGTCAACATTTACATTGTCGAGCGGTCCGGTCAACCAATCGAAATGCCACGCGCCGCTGCCGTACGCGGTGCTTTGGAACGGCTCGCCATTGCCCGTTTGAATTTCGACATTCGAATTGTCGCTCGTGCTGACGGGTCCATCGAGTCCGGCGGTAAAGTCCGCGAGTTGGTCGGCTTGCGTGATGGTCGTCGTCGTAATGTCTATCGTCGGCGCGTCCGGCAAAACTTGAATCGTGATGGAATCGCTGTGCGTGTCGCCATTCCAATTTTCCACACTCACTTGAATTGTGTACGTGCCGCTCGCGGGCGGAGTCCACAACGTCGTCCACGGATAATTGTGTACGTCGTCCACATCGGGGAACGTGGCGCCGTCAATGGAAACATTGTTCACCGTCACGTCCAGCGATTTTAATGCGTGCGTGCTGAACGCGCCGCCGGAAATTGTGATTTGATTCAGCGAATCGAAAACTTGATTGTTGTTGGGCGACAAAATCGCGGCGTCAATTTGCGGTACGGGCGCGTCGGGCGGCTGACCGGGAACATCCGTCGGCTGTACCGGCGTGGACGTCTCCGTCGGCGTCAACGTCATGGTCGGCGTGAACGTCGGCGTATCGGTCGGCGTATTTTCCGGCGTCGAAATCGGTGTGTCGGTCGGCACAAACGTTTCCGTCGGTGAATCGGTTGGCGTATTCGTTGCGGTCGCGGTGAACGTCGGCGTGAACGTCGGCGTCCAACTTGGTATTTCCGTCGGCGACGGTTCGGGCGTCAACGTATCCATCGGCGTATCGGTGACGGTTGGCGTGAGTGTGTATGTCGGTGTAAAAGTTTGTGTCTCTGTCGGCGTCGGCGTCAAGGTGTCCGTTGGCGTTTGTGTCGGCGTGAACGTTTCGGTTGGCGTAAATGTTTCCGTCGGTGTCGCCGTGTCCGTTGGTGTGTTGGACGGCGTTGGCGTGTCGCTCGGCGTTGGGGTGTTCGATGGCGTTGGCGTCAACGTATCAGTTGGCGTATTCGTCGGTGTGAACGTCGGCGTATTCGACGGCGTTGGCGTAATCGTTTCCGTTGGAATGTCGGTTGGCGTCAACGTTTCGGTGGGCGTGTTGGTCGGTGTGAGTGTCGGCGTCGGCGTCGGAATGTACGGCGCTTCATACGCGCCAATATCGCACGCGGGTCCTTGCGGGCGCGTTTCATTGCGTTGGTCAACGGTGAGTGTGTTGGAATTATTGTCCTCGCAGCCGGACGGATTGCCGCCGTCAACCGCGACGGTCAATTGCACAAGCGCGTGCGTAAGCGTATCGCCTCCGTTGTCCTGCAATGCGCCGAGCGTGAAACCAACGGGGTCGAGAATGTCGCCCGTGCCTGAAACCCACGCGCAGTTGTCGGAATCGCCGATGAGGTTGTAACCCTGCGAATTGATGGTCGCGCCGCTCAATTCGCAGTCGGGCGCGGGCGTGTTGTTGTTGTCAATGTTGGTGGCAATGAGCGAATTGCGCGCAATGAGTGTGAACGTGCCTGCCACGCCGCCGCCGGTGCCGCTGTCGTCATTGTCAAAATCCGCCGTGTTGTTGGCGATGGTGACATTGTTGAGCGAGAGTGTTCCAACGTTGCCGTAAATGCCGCCGCCGCTTTCCGCTGCCGTGTTGCCCGAGATGGTGGTGTTGATGATGTTTTTGTCAAGCCCGGCTTCAAAAGAGGTCTTGAAAATGCCGCCGCCGTTCTGCGCGCTATTGTTGTAAATGACGCTTTGATTCACAAGGAACGAACGACTGTCGTATTCGGCGTGATAGATGCCGCCGCCATCGCCGCTCGGCGCGCTGTTGTCGTGAATGGAAACGCGGTTGAGCGTGACCGAACCGAATTGGTACATGCCCGCGCCGCGCGCGCCGTGCGGATTGGATGGAATCGTGTTGTGGTCAATCTCTACATCCGTCAATGTGGCAGAGCCGCCGTTAATGTACAAGCCGCCGCCGTTCGCGCCGTAATCGCTGCCGTTGGCGCCGGTATTGTGATGCACGCGCGAATTGGTGAGCGTGAGCGTTCCGCCAAATTGCACAATGCCGCCCGCGTTGCCGTCGCCGGTATTGTCGTGAATGTCCAAATTGTCTGCCGTGATGCTGCCGGAAAATTGTGTAACCGCCGCGCCCGTGATGCCGACGCCGACAGCTCCCGCGCTTTGATGATGCATGTCAAGGTCATTCAGGTACAACGTCGCGCCGTTGTTTTCGATTCCGGTTCGGCTGTACGCAATGGACAAGTCGGAAATGTACACATCGCCGTTCGACATCGAGAACGCTTTGACATCGGGCGTCGTGTTGTTATCGGAATCGCCGCTGACGGTGATGACGCTCGCGCCGGGTCCGAGAATTTGTACGGCGTCGCTAATGTCGGGCAGCGCGCTCTGCAAAGAAATCGTTCCGTTCAACGCCCCGTCAAATTCAATCGTCTGCATGTCCACTGCCGCATTTGCCGCGTTAATGGCTTCGCGCAGTGAACAATGCGTAACGTTGCACGCGCTGTCGTCCACATCATTCAACGAATTCACGACGAGCGGTCCGACAATCGTCGTTGGTGTGTATGTCGGCGTCGGCGTATTCGTCGGCGTATTCGTCGCGGTCGGCGTGTTGGTCGCGGTTGCGGTATTCGTCGGTGTGGGCGTAGGCGTATTCTGCGCGTATTCGAGCATCACGAGCGCGCCGCCGTACAAGGGGAATCCGCCCGAACCGAAAACGCCGACGGGTGTGGCATTTTCTACATTGTCCGCTTGCCACATGCGGAACGTTTGCAGCCAATAGATTTTTCCGCCGGTCACGTCAACGGTGATGCCGTATGGCGTACCGTCGTCGGGCGATGGCGTTGCTTCTGTCGTGACGATGGTGACAACGTTCTGGTCAACGCCCAGCAAACTCGCGCGGCGAATCAATTTCGGGAAACCTTGACTCCAATAGATTTCATCGTTCGGTGCGTCAAGGTAAATGCTGTTGACGCCGACGTTCGCCAGATTGACGAGAATGGTTTGCTGTGACGGCGACGCGAGCGGCGCGTACTTGATGCCTTGATAATCGCCCCAATAGATGCGTCCGCGTTCCACATCGAGCGCGAGCGCGGTGGCGCTGCCGATGGGCAATTGGGTCAGCGTACTCGAATCCAAATCGTATTTGAATACGACTGCGCCACTTGCGGTGAAATACAAATCGTTCGCGGTCACGTCGAAAACGATTGCGCGCGGGTCATCCAAACTGTCCTTGACGAGCGTTTGGTTCGAGCCGTCGAGATTGGAACGCATGATGCGCCCGTTGGTGCCTTCGGTGTAATACAAATAGCCGTTGACGGGGTCGGCGGTGATGCCGTTGAGATAACCCGTCGCGTCCACGATGCCTTGTGCGGCGGCGCTTCCGGGCGGGACGCGCAAAATTTCGCCATTGTATTTGCGCGTAAAGAACAAGAGTTTGGTGTGCGTGGACGCGGGCGGCGTATTCGTCGCGTTGGCGCGCGGCGGTGTGTTGGTCGGCGTGAACGTCGGTGTGTTGGTCGGTGTGTTGGTCGGCGTATTCGTCGGCGTGTTGGTCGGTGTGAATGTCAGTGTGAACGTTGGCGTATTCGTCGGCGTGTTGGTCGGCGTATTCGTCGGTGTGAACGTCGGCGTGTTGGTGTTGGTCGGCGTGAAGGTATGGGTCGGCGTATTTGTGTTCGTCGGTGTGAATGTGGGTGTGTAGGTCGGCGTCGGCGGGACGTACATGAACGTAATGCCCGCGATATAGCCGGGAATCGTCGTCGTCAAAAAGGTTTCGGCGGTCGAGTTCGGCGCGAGGTCAGCGCGTCCGATGCGCGTCGGGTTGTAATAATTGAGCCAATAGATTTTGCCGCCCGCGACATCGAGCGTAATGCCCATGATGTTTGTGCCGGCGTTTGTAATCACTTCGGAATTCGTGCCGTCGGTGTTGACGCGTTTGATTTGTCCGGACCAGTAGCCCGCGTAATACAGTTTGTCGCCGGACGCGTCGAGCGCGAGTCCGTTGGTCAATTCACTCAAGCCGGAAAGAATGTTGATTCCGTTCGCGCCGTCCGTGTCAATCCGCTTGATGAACGTCGGACTGCCGAAATACACATGCTGGCGTTCCACATCGAGCGCAAGCCCGCCGTCAAAGCCCGCGTCGCTTACGAGTTCGGTCGGCGCGCCGCCGCCAATGTCGTAACGGAAAATCCTTTCCACGTAACCGGGATAATTTTCCGTGCGCCAATAGACGCGCTGGTTCACGCCGTCCACCGCGACTTCGCGCGGATAAGGCCACGGCGAAACGGTGACAAGTTCATCGCCCGAACCGTCGAGATTCATGCGGCGAATTTGTCCGGTGTTCCACAACGCGTAATAGATTTTATTGTTGACGGAATCGAACGCGACGCCGGACGGATTTTGCATAATGTAATAGTTCGGTATCGGCTGCAGCGGCGCGAGATAAATCAACTGCCGCTGTCCGCTGCCGTCCACATTGATGGCGCGGATTTCGTTAAAGCCGTTCGACCAATCCACACTCTTGATGTAACCGTCAGGCGTTGGCGTCGGATTCACGCGCGTGTTCGTCGCGGTCGGGGTGTTGGTTGACGTGGGCGTGCTGGTGAACGTCGGCGTCGCGGTGGGCGCGGGATTGTACGTAATGACAAGATGTGCGCTGCCATTCACCGAACCCATGTTGGTCAAGGTCGTCGCGGTCGAATTCGGCGCGAGCGGCGCGTAGAGAATGTCGCCGCCCTGATTCCAATAGATGCGATTGCCCGCCGCGTCAATTTGCAAATCGAAAAAGCCGCTTCCGACGTCAACGATGACCTCGTTACTGCTGCCGTCGAGATTCGCGCGGCGAATCTGATTGGGCGTGCCGCTCTTTTGCTCGACCCAATACACTTTTTCGTTGACCGTATCCACCGCGACGCCGTAGGGTCCGAGATAGAGATTGTTGATAACGATTTCGGGATTCGTGCCGTCGGTGTTGGCGCGCCAAACGCGACTCGTGCCGCTCTGGTCGCCGTAATAGATTTTTTGATGATACGGGTCAAGCGCGAGTCCACAGCAGAAATTGGAATTGTTGATAATCTGGCGTGTTTGATTCGTATTGAGGTCTTTGCTCCAAATCGCATTGACGCCGCCAAAGAAACCGGTGCGCCAATAGATTCTTTGATTGACGGCATCCAACACCAATTCATTCGCGCCGTTCACATACGCGACGGTATCCACGTTCGACCCATCGAGGTTCGCGCGCTGGATGCGGTCTTTTTCGACCCAATAGATTTTGTTGATGCCGTCATAGGCGATGCCGCGCGGCATTCCGTAATTGGTCGGATAGACATTTGTATTCGACAGCGTCAGAATCGTGCGCTGGTCGGAACCATCCGCCGCGACCGCGCGAATTTTGTCCAGCCCGTTCGTCCAATAAATGTTCTTGACCAATGTGGATGGCGTTGATGTGGCAGGCACGCGCGTGAAGGTCGGCGTGAACGTCGGCGTATTCGTCGGCGTATTGGACGGCGTGAACGTGGGCGTCGGCGTGCGTGAAGGCGTCCACGTGTACGTCGGCGTGACGCCGTTCACTACATTTTGCGATTGATTGTTGTTTGGACTCGGGTCGGTCGCGCTCATGGACGCGCCCGCGCTGTTGCCAATTTGTCCAAGCCCATCGCCATTGACAGTCGTGTTGATGGTCAAGGTGACGGACGAACCGCCGTTGATGGGATTGTTGAGCGTGCAAGAAAAATTCACGCCGTTCGGCGCGGGACAATTTTGCCCGAGATTCGTCGTCGCCGATTGGAATGTCACCGTCACGGGCAGCGTGTCCGTAATCGTCACACTCGTCGCGGGATTGACGCCGGAATTGCGAATGACGATTTGATACGGCAGCGGTCCGTTCGGCACGGCGATTGGCGGCGCGGATTTGAAAATCTCCAAGTCCGCCGCGTCAAAGGGTTCCGTGCGATATGTCGCAAAGCCCAAACCGCGCGTGCCGGAGAAAATCGGACCAACATCATTCGCCCACCAACCCCTGCCGTCTGCGGAAATGCGCTTTAACGTCGTCGAATGACTGTAATCTGCGTTCTCTTTGTAACTCGGGAAAAAGATACTGTTGGATGTCGGCTCGTAGGCAAGCGCCTCGTACTGGATATTACAGCCGGGATTGTACGGACCCGCGTAATTGTCCGAATAGAAATTGCTGCCCGAACCGTCATAATTTTTCCAATAAATAATGCTGTAAAAACGACATGTCGGGTCAGTTGGCGTACTCACGTACCGCGACCAGAACACGCGCCCGTCGGAGGTGTTCACCGCCAACGCAAGCACTGCGACTCCGGCGTTGTCCGTATTAAACGTTTCGCCGCCGCTGCCGTCATAGTTGTAACGGCGAACGATGTTACTGCCGCCGACATATACTTTGCCGCGCGGCGAATCCACCGCAATGGCAAATTGACCGCCGAGATTGACAATGCGCGACGAGTTGCTGCCGTCGAGATTCGAACGATACAAACCGTCGCTTTCGACGCGGAACAAAACACCCGCCGCGCTGTCCAATGCAATATCGCGCGTGCTGCTCGAACCAACGGGCAGTGTTTCCAACTGCGAGCCGTCGAGATTGGAACGCCGCAACCCGTTGAGGTCCACCCAATACACTTTGCCGTGCGCGTCATCGGTCGCCAAACCGCCAATACCCCACGAACCCCAAATCGAGGACGCAACGCGCTGCACCGGCGAAGCAGTAAATGCGGGCATCCGTTCCGTCCAACCGGGATTCACCGCATACAACATGTACACTTGCGGATAATTTGCGGCGCAGCGATTGTTGGTATCGCACGCCTTCAAACGCGACGTTCGCTCAATGAACCCGCTGACACTGCACGAAAAATCAATGCGGTTCAAACGCGTCGCCGTGCCGGGGCGCGTGAGCGAGTTAAAGGTGCGCGTATAGGTCGAGGGCGCGCACGGACTCTCGAACCCGTCTTCGGTCAGATTCAAATCTTCCGCGTACCCGCTGATAGTGGTGCGCGCGGTGGAACTCGCGCCGCTGTAGTTCATTTGAATAAAGACGCGCGGCGCGAGCAAATCAATTTCGCCGTTCCACTTGCCCCACGTTTCGCGCGCTTCGTTGCGATTGCCAAACAAATCGGTCGCGGTCAAATCAATTTGATAATTGCCTTCGAGTTTCGGCGGAATCGGCGCGCTCCATGTCGTATTCAAAACGCCGTCGCCGGAACTCGCGAGCGTTGCGGGCTGCCACGTGTCGTACAAACCCTTGACCGTTTGCGCGTCCAACGCGAGCGGGAACAATTTCACTTCGTCGAGTTGTCCCGTGTAAAGCGCCGTCGTCGCGCCGGGCGCGCGACCCAACACAATCGAAGCATTCGCGCCCGCGCCCGAACTGCCGAGTGTATTTTCGGAAACGAACGCGCCGTCCACGTACAATTTTTGTTTGTTGTTGTCGCCGACAACGTGCGTGACCAAATGCCAATTGTTGTCGGCATAATTCGTGCCGACCGTGCAAAGCGTTTGGCGAAAGCCGTTCAACACATCCGCGCACACATTGCCCGCGTTCAGATATACTTGACGGTCAGTGTTTGCGCCGGAAACGAGCGATGAAATGCCGACGTTGTTGGAACTTGTCTTGAACCATTCCGAAAACGTGTATGCCGTTTGCGGCACGGCGAATGCCGGAATCGTCACGGTTTGACTGACGCCGCCGGTAAAAGAGAGCGCCTGCCCGATGCGTCCGGGCACGCGCGCGGGACAACTGTCGGGAATACATTCCGCATTGTGATTGTTGGCGGACACGTCGCGATACAGATACGCGCCGAGCGGCGTGTCGAACGATTGCAGCATCAATGCCTGATTGTGCGCGTCCGTCACCTTGTCGAGCGTGAACGAAACTTCCGCGCTGACAATGCCCGTCGTCACTGCGCCCGCTTCGGTTACGGTTCCGCCAATCGTGCCGCCCTGATTGATGTATTCGCCGCCCGGCGTGGACGCGGGGTCATTGAGCGTGAGTGTCGGCGCGGTCTGGTCAATGCGCAGTTGATTTGCCGCTTGCGTGTGGTCGTTGCCCACATTGTCGAATGCGCGCGCTTGAAATTCCATTTGCGCGGTGGGATTGATGAGCGTGTTGTTTTCGGCGTCGAACGACGACAACACATACGCGATGCTCCACTTGTGCGGCGTCACACTGCGGTCGAGTGTCGCGCGCTGCCAACCCGCGTTGAACGGCGTCATGTTCACTTCCAAATAATCCACGCCGCTCGAATTGCTGTCGAACGCATCGGTGACGGTGCCGCTCAACGGCACAAGCCAATTGCCATTCACATCGAGCGTCGCCGCGAGTTTGGGATTGCCCGAAATATCGTACGTAATTGCGGGCGCGAGCGCGTCCACGTGAATCAACGCGCTCGTCAAATTCGTTTGCGTGTGGTCAACGGCGTCCGTCGCGCGCGTGTAAAGCGTATGCGCGCCGCTGGTCGCGGGAACATTCCACGTGAACGCCCACGGATATACAGGGTTGCCCGTCGAAACATTGGCGACGCCTTGCGTGTCTTGCCAAGAACCATTGTTCACGCGCAGCTGCACGTTCTTGATGTACGAAATCGGGTCTTGGGCGGTGCCGCCCAAAACATACTGCGTGCCTGCTTTGACGTACGTCGGCGCGTTGATTGCCGAAGATGGAAAATCATTGTCCACTGTCACGCGAAAGAGTGCACTGTTGCTCACCGAACCGATGGCACTGCCTGACGGACAACAGCTGCCTTCAAACATGTTCGCTGCCGCCGCGTTGGCAATGTTCAAGCCGGTGCTGTTTGCGCTATTGGAAATCTGCACGTTCAATGTCGAAGAGATGCCGCTGTTTGCCAAAACAAAATTGCGCGTGAACGGATTGCTCTGCGAGTTGGGAATGAAACTCAAATTCGTCGGCAAGGTGACAGAAGTATTGCCCGACGCATAAATTTGCTGTGTGCGTCCAAGGTCGCCGGGTTTCAACGCACTGCGAACGGTTTGCGAATACACGAACGTGTCACCCGGTTTCATCACGCGGTCAGTGTCGCTAATGCTCATCGCAAATTCGATGGGATTCGGGTCAATGGCGTTCGGATTCAGATTGAGGTCTTTTTCCGTTTTGTCGGGATACCCGTCACCGTCCGAATCCACCGAGAGCGGGTCGCTGTACACGCGCGTTTGTTTGCCCGTCGCGTACGAAAACATCCAGCCGTTCACTTCGACGCTGTCGCTCAAACCGTCGCCGTCCGTGTCCGTCTTGTTCGGGTCGGTGCCGCGAAAAATTTCTTCTTGATCATTCAGACCATCGCCGTCGCTGTCCACATTGTTCGGATTCGTGCCGAGTTCCAATTCCTTGTTATCGGAAACGCCGTCGTTGTCTGTATCAAATTTTGTATCGTCGGGGTCGGCGGCGGCAAGCAATCCGTCGCCGTCGCGGTCGCGCTGTGTGCCAAAGACAAACCCTTGCGTGAGCGGCACACAGCGCGTCTGCCACTGCGGAATACCAGCCACCACACCGCCAAAGAACGGATAGCACCAATCCGACGTCGTGCCGCCTGCCCAATCCATTTTGTAAAAATCGTCGAGCGTTGGCGGAAAGACATCCAAGTTAATGATGCTGCCCAAATCGGTGGTGCTGTCGCCGCTGATGGTTTTGTCGTCGCACTTGCCGACCCAACACGAATAGCCCAACACCGCGTACGCCATTTTCAAATAGAGCGGACTCTTGCGATTCAAGCCCGCCGCAAACGTCATCGGGCTGGTGGCGACATAATTCGTAATCACGCCGGACCAGCCGCGACTCTCGCGCTGTGTCGCCCACGCGTCTTTCATGTCGTTGCGGCTCGCATTGGGACCCGCTGCGTCCTTGTCGGTCGTCAACGCGTAACGGAACGATGATTCGCGGAAATCATTTTCGCTAAAGAAACGGTCACTCGAATAGAAATCAAAGCTGCGATACTTGTGATATGCCTGCGTGCGAATGGTCGCGCGATACGTGAAGGAATTGTCACTGCGCACGCCTTTGTTCACATCGGCGAGCTGCATGGACAAATCCGTAATCTTTACCAAATCGGAATTGCCGCTGCCGTCCTTGTGGTCAAAATTGATGGTCGAGCCGCCGCTGTAAATAAATTCGCCCAGCCCTTTGGTGATGGTACCGATTACGCTCCAACAGGTGCCGCTCACACCGGCTTGACA
>CAZXYP010000068.1:0-18607 GCA_964644955.1 uncultured Anaerolineales bacterium
TTGCGCGCGTCCGTGCAGATGCAATTGTCCGACATTCACCGCCAATGCATCAATGTTGGTGCGCGCAACGAATTCGCGCGCGCCTTCCGCGTTTGTGAGGCGCAAATCGTCGGGTGCAGACGCGAGTTCGCCGCCGACGCCGGGCAACGCTTGCATTTCGGCTTCGACGGCGACATGGTTCGCGTGTGCGCGCGGCGCGAGGGCTTGAATCGCCGCGACCAGCGATGGAGGCGTTAGCGCGTCGTCCGTGTACATGACAAGACCAAAACCCAAATCCATCGCGTCAGTGACCCAAGCGAGATGCGGAGATTCGTTCAAGACCAGACCTGTCGGAACCGAGATCCGCGACGCGACATTGTTTGCAAAAGCAAAATAGTCGGAAAGAAATTCGCGCGTTTTGCGCAGCGGGTGCGGCAAATAAATCCCGCTAAAGCCAAGCAACACGGGTGCGCGCGTCGCTTCGGCGGCATCGGCAGCGGCGAGCAGCGATTCCAAGTTCCAACTTTCGAAATAGCCGACCGCGTATTTGCCGCGCGCCGCCGCGTCCATCAATTCCGCAAACGGGACGAGCGCCATCTCACACTGCCGTCTCGACCCATTTGTCCGTGCGCCCGCTTTTGACAATCGCTTCGATGATTTTCATGTTATTGACGCCATCGGTCAACGGTGTAGGCACGTCCAAATTCTTCAAAATAGCCAACGACATCAATTCACCCTGCACAGTGTATTGGTCGGTCGTCGGAACTTTGATTTCTTGAATTTTCCCTTTGGTCTCGTACCACATGATGCACGGACGGTCGGGCGGCGCGTTGAACGGAATTTGAATTTCAATGCGCCCATCCGTGCCGTATATGTTAACGCGTTGATAGGGTGTCAACTGCGTCGAACACGTCCACGTCGCGGTGCCGTTTCCAAAATCCATGATGCCCGACGCGAGACGGTCGGTCTTTAATTTCGGGTCGTATTCGACAATGCCGACGACACGCTGCGGCTCCTTGCCAAAAATAAACCGCGAGAGCGAGATATTGTAACAGCCAATGTCCATCAACCCGCCGCCGCCAATGTCAGCCCGATTGCGAATGTTATGTGGGTCGAGGAGAAAGTATGAAAAAAACGAGTGAATCGTGCGCAGTGTGCCGATTTTTCCATCCGCCACCATTTTTTTCGCGCGCACCCACTGCGGATGATGGCGATACATGAACGCTTCCATTACTTTGAGGTGCGGAAATTTGTTCGCCGCGTCCACCAACGTTTGCGCTTCGGCGGCAGTCAATGCCAACGGTTTTTCGCACAAGACATGTTTGCCCGCTTCCAACGCCTTGATGGACCACGGCACATGCAAATGATTCGGCAGCGGATTGTACACCGCGTCAATATCGGGGTCCGCCAACAATTCTTCGTACGACCCGTACGCTTTGGGAATGCCCAGGGCTTTCGCCGCTCTATGCGCGGCGTTCACATCACGCGACGAGATGGCGACAACTTCGCTGTATTTGCCGCGCATCATTCCCGGCAGCACTTTTTTCGTTCCGATATTGGCGGTACTGATTTGTCCCCAACGAACTTTACGCATGATGCGGCTCCTTTGGTGAGAGGTATGATTTTTGATTTTTGATTTCAGATTGCAAATTGCGTGCGGATGTTTGGTGCTCAAGCTCCGCAAGCAATTTTTGGGTTGTACGTGCGATTTCATTCACTGCATTGTCGAACGCGACTTGATTGCGTTTCGACGGGGCACGATAGCCGCTGACCTTGCGCACAAATTGCAATGCGGCGGCGTGAATTTCTTGCTCGGTCGGTACAGTGCTCGCAAAACGCAGCTGTTTGATACTGCGGCACATATTTCCTCCTCTTATCCTCGAAATTGAATTTGTTTGAACGCCGCCGCGCGTTCTTGCAAGGGCATTTCGACCGCCATCCGTTCGATGCTCGAACCGAGTTGGATGCCGTCGCAATCGGTGTGGTCGAGCATGTACTGCGCATCTTCGGGATTCACCAGCGCCGCGCCGTGCGCGAGTAAAATCACATCCGGTTTTATTTTTTTCGCGAGCTCGTAATGTTTTTGTGAACGCCGTGCCATATCCTCCAACGATTGACTCGCGTTATAACCCGTCGAACCGCCGCGCGTGATACCCGCGTGATAAATAAAAATATCGGGCATCGCTTCGCGCATCAAAAATTCCGCGTCGCTTTCATTGAACGCATAACCGATGGTGAGCAAATCCAATTCGTGCGCCCAATTCAGCATCTCAATTTCGTGCTGATAACCGAGTCCCGTCCCTTCGAGCGTTTTTCGAAAATCACCGTCGAACCATGCGACGGTCGGAAAATTATGCACGCCGGAAAAACCAATGCGCTTGCAATCTTCCAGAAACAATTTCATATCGCGCAAAACATCTACCCCGTTCAAACCCGCGATCACCGGCACCTCTTGCACTTGCGGCAAAACTTCGCGGCGCCCCATATTGAACACCATTTCGTTCGCGTCTGCCATCGGCAACATGCCGGCGAGCGAACCATAACCCTGCATCCGAAAATAACCCGTATTGTACACGCCGAGAATATCCACCCCGCCGCGTTCGATAAATTTCGCGGCGATGCCATTCCCCGCGCCGGTCATCACCAGCGGCTTGCCGCGCGCAATTTCTGCGCGCAAGCGTTCCAAAAATTGTTTGCGTGCGTAGCGTTTTGCCATGTTAACCTCTAGACACTGAGATGACTTGAATTGCAGTCCATTGCACAGGGGTTGCAGCGCGCAGCGTATTTTGAATTTTGGCAACGCGGTCCGTCTCACGCATCCGTGTTTCAATTCCCTCCTCACGCGCGTTGGCTGCCACTTGCGCGCGGCAGGTGATGTTTTTACCTGACTCGCCGTCCGCGCCAAATTCTCCTGCGACATGTCCTTGTACGCTCTGGCGCACAATTCCTCGATTCGCCGCCTCGCGATTCATGTCATTGCAATTGCCGTTGGGCGTGGAATTTCCGCAAAAATTGGTTCGACGGTTGGCGGCGTTAGGTACTCCTTAGCGCGGCAGTGGGCATTGGAACGGGCGTGGGTGCTGCAGATGGACACGCCGTGAGAAACGCGAGAGGGAATGAGACGAGCCATCGCATTGTCATTCTCTCTCCTTCCATCGGGTTCCGCGTTACGTACGCACTTCAATCAATCGCATCAACGTCTCCGCGGCTTCCGTCGCGAACGCAGGGTCGTCAATGTGCGTACTGCGTTCAACGATTCTGATGTTCGACGGCAAACCTTTTTTCAATTCATCCACGAACGCGTTATCCGCTTCAGGGTCGTGGAACCCTTCGCCCGCAACAGCGTACGAATCATACCCCGCTGTCGGAATCATGAACACCGCGTCGCTCTTGGTAAACTGCAGCCGCCGCGCGACTTCGCGCCCGACCTGCGCCATCTCATCGCGGTTCAAACGTACATCCGTAATTTGCGGGCTGTGCCGAATCAACGTGCGCGTATTGAATGGCGCGGGAACCGTGTGCGGCTCGTTATACACCAGCACTTCGATGGCGCCGGGGCACAACACTTGCGGCAAACCCAATTTGCCTGCGGTGGTCAAGCGGTCAGGACCGCCCGCCAGCAGCGCATGAAAGATTTCATTCGATACTTCAATCGTGGAATAGTCGAGCACCGCGCCAATAATGCCTTCGCGCATCATTTGTTCCATGGCGCGCCCGCCAGGACCGATTGCATGAAACACAATCGTTTCATAGCCCGCGTTTTCCAAAACCTCAATCGCTTTCATCGCGCCCCGCGTCGTAATCCCCACCGTCGTGACGCCGACCAACGGTTTTGCGCGGCGTTCCATTTGCACGGGCGAATGTGCCATGCCCGAGGCAGCGGCAGCCGCATTCGCTAAAATTTTTCGCATTACCGGATTGAGTCCGAGAATATCGGTGACGGAAAACATCATCGTGATGTCGCGAATGTCCACCCACGGACCGACATTGCCCGACGCCATTGTCGAAACCATCACTTTGGGAAAACCGTACGGGAGCGCGCGCATCGCTTTGGTCGCCAGCGTCGTGCCTTGCGTACCGCCCATCGCGACAACGGCGTGAATTTTCCCCTCGCGCGCGAGTTCGGTCACAATCCTTGTCGCCCCGTCTGCCATCACCGGCGCTGCAACTTCACGGTCAGGATGCTCCAATAATTTTTCAAGCGATGTGCCGCCCGCGTCGGCAACTTGTGCGCGGGTTATATCTGCGCGCGTCGCGGGCGTCCCCATCACCCCCGTGTCAATCACAAGCGCGTGGTCGCCCAACGCTTCGATTTGTTCGCGCATAAATTGCGCCTCACGTCCTTTGGTATCCAGAGTCGCGAGACCGGCGATTGCTTTTCCGCTCATGGCTTGCCTCCTGTAGTCACGGCACCGTCAATGCGTTTGGTCTAGTATAGCCAAACGCATTGGCAATGGCAAGCGGCATTTTGCAATCCATCGAACAATACGCGGCGATTTGAAAAAATCTATGCGGCGATGATATATTTGCTAAATCAAATTCAAACGGAGGAACAAAGAAATGAAATTTGCAAAATGGGTGTACGGCATTGCGGGCGTGTACGGCTTGTTGGTGACACTGCCGTTGTTTTTCACCGAACAACAAATCGGTGAAATGATGCCGCCCGCGCTGAATCATCCCGAATATTATTACGGTTTTGCATTCGCAGTAACGGCATGGCAGGTTGCTTTTCTCGTCATTGCGCGTGACCCGCTGCGTTATCGCGGATTGATGCCCGTCACGTTCCTCGAAAAATTTCCGTACGCGCTGGGAATTTTGGTGTTGTATCTGCAAGGACGCGCACCGCAGCAATTGTTGCTGACAGGTTCGATTGATTTTGTGCTGGGCATCCTGTTTGTATTCGCATATCTCATGACCGGCAAAGGTTCGTCCTCGTCACAGAATCCTGTATAATCTCGTTATTCACGCGAGGTTCCGTCAATGACGACGCATTTCTTTTTATCACCGTTCGACACACAACCGCATCCCAAAGGACTTGGGCAATGAAAACCGCCTGGATCACCGGCGCGGGCAAAGGCATCGGCAAAGCGATTGCGCTCGCGTTCGCCGCGCGCGGCATTCGCGTCGCCGTGTCCGCACGCACCGCGTCCGACATTGAAACCGTCGCGCAAGAAATCCGCGCGGGGGGGGGTGAAGCCTTCGCTGTCGTTTGCGATGTGACACAGCCCGATGCCATCGCAAACGCGGTCCAACAAATTTGCGCGCACTCGGGCGACATTACGATTCTCGTGAACAACGCAGGTGTGGGCGGCTCGCACAAATTTTTGGGACACGACGACACGCTGTGGCACAACATCATGGACACGAATCTCAATTCGGTCTATTACGTCACCAAAGCCGTCGCGCCGATGATGGTCGCCGCGAACTGGGGACGCATCATCAATATCGCTTCCATTGCGTCGAAAGTGGGCGGCAAATACATGGCGGCGTACACGGCATCCAAACACGGCGTGCTTGGTTTGACGCGCGCGCTGGCGATGGAATTTGTCGCCAACAACATTACGGTCAACGCGATTTGCCCCGCGTATGTGGACACGCCCATGACCGACGCCAGCGTCGCCAACATGACGCAAAAAACAAAAATGTCCGAAGCGGACGCGCGCGCCTATCTCGCCAAACTTTCGCCGCAAAACCGCCTCATCACTTCCGAAGAAGTCGCGCACGTGGCGTTGATGTTGATTGACGACGAGGCGCGCGGGATTACGGGGCAAGCCATCAATGTGGACGGCGGAATGGTGATGTTTTAGGTAGTGCGATAGTGCAATCGTGCGATAGTGCAGTAGTGGGTGACGATGCGCGATACGCGAGACTTGAACATGATGCAGTTTGATCTGGATTACGCGCGCGAATTGGATGCGCAAGACCCGCTCGCAAAATTCCGTGATGAATTTGTCATTGCGGAAGACGATTTGATTTATCTCGACGGAAATTCGTTGGGACGACTGCCGAAACGCACGCGCGCGGTTTTGCAGGACGCGATAGTGAATCAATGGGGCAAACGTTTGGTGCGCGGTTGGAGCGAGGGTTGGATGGACGCGCCCGCGCGCATCGGCGGAAAAATCGCGCGGTTGATTGGCGCGCAAGCGGATGAAGTGATTGTCGCCGATTCCACCTCGATTAATTTTTACAAACTTGTCATGTGCGCGCTCGACGCGCGTCCCGATCGCAAACAAATCGTCAGCGAAACCATCAACTTTCCGACCGACTCGTACATTTTACAAGGCATCGCGCGCGCGCGCGATTGTTACATCACGAATGTTTCGCCGCAAGACGAGGTTGCCATTTCCACGCAAACCGTACTCGAGGCGCTTGACTCGAAACAATGCGCGCTTGTCACCTTGACGCATACGGCATTCAAAAGCGGCGCGGTGTACGACATGCGCGCGATTACGGATGCGGCGCAGCGCGCGGGCGCACTCGTGCTGTGGGACTTGTCGCATTCGGTCGGTTCGGTTCCGGTGGAATTGAATGCGTGCAATGCCGATTTCGCTGTCGGCTGCACGTACAAATATCTGAACGGCGGACCGGGCGCACCCGCGTTCTTGTACGTGCGGCGCGATTTGCAAGAAAAATTATTGAATCCGATTCAGGGCTGGTTCGGGCAAAAAAATCAATTCGCCATGGATTTTGAATACGCGCCCGCGCCCGGCATGGCGCGTTTTCTCGTCGGCACGCCTCCAATACTTGCGCTGCTTGCGATTGAGGGTGGCGTGGATTTATTGCTCGAAGCAGGTATCGAAAACTTGCGCGCGAAATCCATCGCCCAAACCGAATACATGATTGCGTTGTATGACGCGTGGCTGAAACCGTTTGGCGTCACCTTGAATTCTCCGCGCGATTCACGAATACGCGGCTCGCATGTTTCGTTCGGGCATCCCGACGGTTTGCGCATTGACCGCGCGCTCATCGAGGACATGAACGTCATTCCCGATTTTCGTCCCCCCGACAATATCCGCTGCGGCATCGCGCCGCTTTACACGACATTCACCGATATTTACAATGCGATGGAACGAATGCGGCGTGTGATGCAAGACAGGTTGTATGAAAAATATTCGCGCGAGAGATCAGTGGTGACGTGAGAGTGTGATGGTAATCAGTCATCAGTCATCGGTAATCAGTGTAACGATAAGCGATACGCGAGGAGCGCACGATGTGCTACGACAGTAAATCACAACCGCCGGTGCCGCCGGGGGAACGCGGCGAGGCGACGACACAAGATTTGGTTTTGACTGCAAGCGACGGAAATCAATTTAATGCGTTTTTGGCAACACCGACGCGCGAATTTTCCGCGCAAGTGTTGATTTATCCCGATATACGCGGCTTGCATCAATTCTATAAAGATTTGGCAGTACGTTTTGCCGAGATGGGGGTGCGCGCGTTGGGCATGGATTATTTCGGACGGACTGCGGGTTTGACCGCGCGCAATGATGAATTCGATTGGCAGCCGAATGTCGCCGCCATGACACTGCCGACATTTTACGCGGATGTCGCCGCCGCGTTGGATTTTTTGCAAAAAGATTGCGACGCAAAAACTTTTGTCACCGGCTTTTGCATCGGCGGCACATTCACGCTGTTCACCGGCACGCAGAATTTCAACCTCGCCGGATTGATTCCCTTTTATTCGGGCATGACGCGCAAGTTTCCCGGCATGGAAGGCACGGCATTGGAGAACGCGCACAAGATTCATTATCCCGTCCTCGGTTTATACGGCGGAGCGGACCAGGGGATTCCCGTCGAAATGGTGCATCAACTCGACGCGGAATTGGACAAGGCAGGCGTCGAACATTTTTTAAAAATCTATGACGGCGCGCCGCACAGTTTCTTTGACCGCAAGTTTACGGAATTCGCCAACGAATCGGCGGACGCGTGGGCGCGGGTTTTGAATTTCGTGCGTATCAAGCCACAGAGAGACTAGAGATTGGAGATTGGAGACTAGGAATTCGTTTATGCCAATGGTCATCGAGTCACCCAATGAATTTGGCACACTTGACGAAAATGCCCTTGTGCACTTTGAAAAACAACATGGCATTCGTTTGCCCGCTGATTATCGTGCATTTCTCCTTGAGCACAACGGCGGCGAGCCAAATCCAAATATGATTGATTTTTTGGAAAGCGGACGATTACAGTCAGATATTGTGAGATTCTTTTATGGTATTCACTCAGGTCCTGAATGGGCGCGACTAGATTTGAGTATAGAGGCATTCAAAGGGCGTATGCCCGACGAATTCATACCCATTACCGCTGATCCCTTTGGCAATCAATTCGTGCTCGGCGTCAAAGCTCCCTACGAATCAAAAATATACTTTTGGGATCACGAACGCGAATTGGACGAGGACTCACATGCGATTTTTGAAAACATGTCCTTTGTAGCTAATTCATTTAGCGAATTTCTGAATCTGTTGCACGACGAGTGACAAACGGCAGAATCACTGGCTGCCAATGGCGAGAGAATTAGGGATTCGTGAATATTTGCAGTCTCTAATCTCCAATCTCCAATCTCATACCAACGACACGGAGCATAACCATGAATTTTACTCTCACCGAAGAACACGTACAAGCCCAAGAAATGGCGCGCGAGTTTTGCAAAAAAGAAGTCGCGCCCATTATCAAAGAGTCCGACCGCAAACAGGAAATGCATCCGAGCATTTTGCCGCGGATGGGCGAACTCGGCATTCTCGGCATTTGCATTCCGCAAAAATACGGCGGGCAAGGTTTCGATTACATCACGTTGGGTCTTGTGTGTGAAGAACTCGAAGTAATGGATACCTCACTGCGCGTTGTCATGTCCGTGCATGTCGGTTTGAATTCGCTCGCGATTTTGCAGTGGGGCAATGAGGAACAAAAACAAAAATTTTTGAAACCCCAAGCCGAAGGCAAAAAATACGCCATGTTCGGTCTCACCGAACCCGGCGTCGGCAGTGATGTCGCAAATATGGCGTCCACCGCAAAACGCGACGGCGATGTGTATATTCTCAACGGCGAAAAAATGTGGATTTCGCTCGCGTCGAAAGCGCATCACATTCTTTGGGTCGCGCGCACGAATCCTGAACGTCCCGACCCGCACGACCAACTTTCCGCGTTCCTTGTCGAGACCGACCGCGAAGGCATCACGCGCGGCGACATTCACGGCAAACTCGGCGTGCGCGCGGGTTCGACAGGTTGGGTCAATTGCAGTGACGTGCGCGTGCCCGTCGCCAATCGTTTGGGCGAAGAAGGCGAAGGTTTCAAAATCGCCATGTCGTGTTTGGACAACGGGCGTTACACGGTCGGCGCGGGCGCGGTGGGTTTGATTCGCGCGGCGTTGGAAGCGAGCGTCAGTTACGCCAACACGCGCAAAACCTTCGGACGCGAAATCGGCAAGCATCAACTCGTCCAGCAAAAAATCGCGCGCATGGTGCGCGATTACGAATACGGCAAATTGATGCTCTTGAAAGTGGGCTGGATGAAAAATCAGGGCATTCGCAACACCAAAGAAACGTCGCTGTTGAAATGGTTCGCCACCGACGCGTCGTTTGAAGCCGCGAACGAAGCGATTCAAATTCACGGCGCGTATGGCTACAGCGACGAGTACGATGTGGAACGCTATTTGCGAAATTCGCGCGGTGCCATTATTTACGAAGGCACGAGCGAAATTCATCAACTGATGCAAGCGGGCTATGCACTCGGCTACCGCACCGATGGCGCGCTGCGGTGTGAACTGCCGAAATACGACGCGGCGGAATGGCAGTCTTGATGAAACCGCGAATCTACGCGAATAAGGCACATTCCATTCGCGTAGATTCGCAAAGATTCGCGGTTCCTGTATTTCATGACGAATATTGAAACAATCGCTGTCATCGGCGCGGGAACGATGGGAAGCGGCATCGCACATGCGGCGGCGTTGGGCGGGTATCGCGTCGTGCTGTACGATGTCGCGCCTGAATTTGTCCAGCGCGGCATCGAACGCATTCACAAAAATGTAGCCGAAAGCGTCGCGCGGAAAAAATTGGATGCCGTTTTGGCGGACGATGCCAAGCAGCGCATTCACGCCACGCACAATCTCGCGGATGCCGCGCAGTGCGACCTCATTATCGAAGCCGTACCCGAACAATTGGAACTCAAACGCCAATTGTTCGGACAACTTGACGCGCTCGCGCCCGCACACACCATTTTCGCCAGCAATACATCGTCGCTCAGCATCAACGTGCTGGCAAGCGCGACGCAGCGCGCGGAAAAATTTCTCGGTCTGCATTTTTTTAATCCCGCGCATGTGATGCCGCTCGTCGAAGTCATTCGCGGCGACGAAACAAGTGAGAATACACTGCGCGCGGCATTGGATGTGCTTACACGTCTCAAGAAAACATCTGTGCCGTGCCAAGACACACCCGCGTTCATTGTCAATCGCGTGGCGCGTCCGTTTTATGGCGAAGCATTGCGTTTGCTGGGCGAAGGCGCGGCGGATGCGGCGACGCTTGATGCGTTGATGGAATCGGCTGGTTTCAAGATGGGTCCGTTCCGCTTGATGGACCTCATCGGCATTGACGTCAATTTTGCCGTGACGCAATCCGTGTACAACGCGTATTTTCAAGACCCGAAATATCGCCCGCATCCGCTTCAGCAGCAGATGGTGGAAAGCGGACGGCTCGGACGCAAAACGGGACGCGGGTTTTATTGGTACGAATAAAACCGCAGGCGGATATATTTGTACGAATGAATGTTTTGATTGTCGGCGCGCCGCAATTTACAATTCCGCTCACGACGATGTGCGAACGCGGCGCGCATCACGTCGCGTCGTTCACGACGAAAGAATTTCTCGTCGCGCAAAATATAGACGCGTACGAAATTTTTATTGAGGTCGAAAACACAGCGCTCGAAAAGAAACGCGCGGTGTTGGAACGCGCGGGCAAGGACGCGCTGATTTTCGCGTGCGCGTTGAATGTCAGCGCGACGGTTGCGGCGAGTTGGATTCAAAATCCCGCGCGCGTCGTCGGTTTTGGCGTTCTGCCGCCGATTCCCGAACACGGAACGATTGAGCTCGCGCGCGCGCTGCAAACAAGTGACGCGTCGTGGGAACGCGCGCAAAATTTTTGGAATGCGTTGGGACAAAACATTGGCGCGGTTGCGGACGGCGCGGGCTTGGTGCGCGCGCGGGTTGTGTGCTGTCTCATCAACGAAGCGTTCAGCGCATTACAAGAAAACCTCGCGTCGCCGTACGACATTGACCTTGCGATGAAACTTGGCACGAATTATCCGCACGGTCCGTTCGAGTGGGGCAATTTGATGGGGCTCGATACCGTATTGGGCGTGATGGAAGGTTTGTACGCGGAATGGCGCGAGGACCGTTATCGCCCCGCGCCGCTGCTGCGCCGTTACGCGCTTGCGGGCAAGACACCTCTTTGAACTCCCCGAAACAATAACGCGCGGGTGCATTTCACTCTTGGGGCGAGTTTGACGGGCGATGTCCCCAACACAATTGGGGCGAAATCGCGGCAACAAGGATGCCAAGGTCTGCGGCGAATCGCATAGATTCGCTATCGCAGACTCTTATGCCGTAACGTCCGCAGGGACGTTTTGCGTTTTCGTTGCTGCAAATTCTATTTGCCCGAAAACTTGCCCCCAATGTGAATTGCACCCTAACGCGCAGCGCGCTTGAAGGAATGGCGCGTTTCATGTATTATCCTCTTCAATTCTCACACATTCATCCCACACATTAAGCGCTATCCAGTTCCGGCAACAGGAGCAATCATTCATGGGGAACAAACCTCGCGTCGTCATTCTCGGCGGCGGCTTCGGCGGCTTGGGCGCCGCCGCAAAACTCAAACACGCCGACGCCGAAATCATCTTGATTGACAAGCACGACTATCACACCTTTCAACCGATGCTCTATCAAGTCGCGACGGATGTCGTTGCGAATGAACAAGTCGCACACCCCTTGCGCGATATCGCGAGCAAACAACAAAACCTGCGCGTGCATCAGGCGAATGTCACGGGCATTGATTTGGCAAACCGCCAAATTCAATTCAAGGACATGGACGCGCTCACGTATGATTATCTCGTGATCGCGTTGGGCGCGATGGTCAATTTCTTTGGCGTACGAGGCGCGCAAGAAAACGCGTTTCCGCTGTACACCCTTCCCGATGCGGTCCGCCTCAAAAAACATATCCTCCAAAAATGGGAAGACGCGGACAAGAATCATGCGCTCGTTGAAGATGGCGCGTTGAATGTGGTGGTCGTCGGCGGCGGACCGACGGGCGTCGAAAGCGCGGGCGCGCTCATCGAATTGTATCGCGGCACGTTCGCGCATGATTATCCCGACCTGCCGGTACAGCAAGCGCGGGTGATTTTGGTCGAGAGCCGTACCGAGTTATTGACAATGTTCAAAAAGGATATTCAAGCGTACACGAAAAAAGCATTGGAACAGCGCGGCGTCACGCTCAAACTCGGCGAAGGAGTGGTTCAAGTTGAACCAACGCGCGTGCATCTCAAGTCGGGTGAGATCGTCAACGCGCATACGCTGGTGTGGGGCGCGGGTTTACAAGCCAATCCGATTGCACACACTTTGGGCATTGAGCTGCAAAAAGGCGGGCGCATTCCCGTCGGGCTCGATTTGACCATTGCCGGACATCCGGAGGTGTATGCGATTGGCGACATTGCATGGATTACGGATGACAACACGCGCGAAATTCTGCCGCAGCTCGGCGGCGTCGCGCTGCAATCCGGCGAACACGCGGGCGACAACATCATGCATCAATTGAAAGGCAAAGAGACGGAACCGTTTGATTATTTCGACAAGGGCATCATGGCAACCATCGGGCGCGGCGCTGCCGTCGCCCAACTGCCGACCGGGCAAACGATAAAAGGCAAAGCCGCGCAGCTCGCGTGGGCAGGTGTGCATTTGGCATTGTTGACCGGCGGCGACAGTCGCGCCAAGACCGCGTTGGAATGGGGTTGGACGATGACGACGCGCAAGCGCACCGAACGCATTTCGGTGGATACCGACGAAGCATAAATTTCTCGCGTTCTCAAACGAGGACTGTATGGACCCTGAATTTCTATCGCGCATCCAATTCGCGCTGACGGCGAGTTTTCATTTCATCTATCCACCCATTTCGATGGGGCTGGGTTTGCTCATGGTCATCATGGGCTGGCAATACATTCGCACCAAGGACCCGTTGTGGCGACAGGCATCGTTCTTTTGGGTCAAGGTGTACGGCTTGGTGTTTGCGATGGGCATTGCGACCGGCGTCGTGCAAGAATTCGAATTTGGCACGAATTGGGCAGAGTACTCGCGGTACGTCGGCAATATCTTTGGCAGTCTGCTCGCGGCGGAAGGCGTCTTTGCATTTTTCCTCGAAGGCGGTTTTCTCGGCTTGCTCTTGTTCGGCGGCAATCGTCTGGGTCCGCGCATGTGGCTGCTCGCCACGTTCCTCGTCGTCTTTGGCGCGCACTTTTCCGCGTTGTGGATTATCATGGCGAATTCGTGGATGCAAACGCCGCAGGGCTATGAACTCGCGCAGACGCAGTGGGGCACGCAAGCGTTCATGACTTCGTTTGCCGATATTGTGTTCACGCCGTCGTTTTTGCCGCGTCTCTTGCATACCTGGGTCGCGTCGTGGATGGTGGGGGCATCGCTGGTAATGAGCGTGAGCGCGTGGTATTTGTTGAAACATAAACATCAGGCGTTCGCAAAAAAATCGTTGGCGTTGGCGTTGTGGATTTTTGCGGTGCTGAGCGTTTTGCAATTGTTTATCGTCGGCGCGCAAATGGCGGTTACGGTGACAAACTATCAACCGTCGAAATTGGCGGCGATGGAAGGCGTGTGGCAATCGCAATCCTGCGCGCCCATGTACATTGTCGGTTGGGTGAATGAAGCCGCGCAGACGACGACGGGCATCAGCATCCCCTGTCTCTTGAGCATTCTCGCGTACATGAATCCGCAAGCGGTCGTGCAGGGCTTGACCACATTCCCGCAAGACACGTGGGCGCCGGTCAATCTCACATTTCAAGTGTATCACCTGATGATTAATCTGGGTGTGATTTTCCCGCTCATCGGCGCAGTCGGCATTTTCTTTTGGTGGTTCGGACGGCAGGTGTATATCGTGCGTCCGCTGTTGTGGGTTTTTGTATCCACGATTGTGCTGACCGAAGTCGCGACCATTTCCGGCTGGTGGACTGCCGAAATCGGACGCCAACCGTGGATTGTGTGGAATTTGTTACGCACGCAAGACGCGGTTTCGCCGCTGCTGCGCGGTGACCAGGTATTTTTGTCGCTGCTGATGTTTGTCTTGCTGTATGCGCTGCTGTTTGCGCTGTTTCTCTTTTTGCTCAACCACAAGATTCAAGAGGGCCCCGAATCATTGGACAAGGAACAAATTCCCGCGTCCCTGCCCGATACGTTCCGTGAAGTTTTTCGACAAGCGCGCGCGTCGGGCAAATAAAAGGGCTGAGGTGAAACATGTCGCTGAATGTCATTTGGTATGTTCTCTTTGTCGTCATCATTTCGGGTTATTTGATTCTCGACGGCTTTGACCTCGGCGTCGGCATCCTGCATCCGTTCGCCGCCAAGACGGACGAGGAACGGCGCATCTCACTCAACAGCATCGGACCGATTTGGGACGGCAATGAAGTATGGCTCGTGTTGGGGGGGGGTGTTTTGTTTGCCGCCTTTCCGGTTGTGTATGCGTCGCTGTTTTCCGGTTTTTACGCGGCGATGATGCTGGTGCTGTTGTTTTTGATTCTGCGCACCGTCGCGATTGAATTTCGCAGCAAACGCGAAAGCGCGCGCTGGCGCAGTTTGTGGGATTTGATTTTTGCGCTCTCGTCCGCGCTGCTCGCGCTGTTGTTTGGTGTCGCGTTCGGCAATATCCTGAGCGGCGTTCCCCTCGACCAACAGGGCAACATCACCATCAATAACGTTTTGGATTTACTCCATCCGTTCGCGCTGTTGATGGGTGTGACCACGATTGCGCTGCTCGCGCTGCACGGCGCGATGTATTTGAATCTCAAGACCACGGGGGACATGCAAGCGCGCGTGCAAAAATGGATTCCGGGGTTGATGGGCGCGTTTGCCGTTCTCGCTGCCATTGTCGTCGTGTGGATGTTTATGCAGCAGTTTCCGTCGGCGATGGTGTATCTGCAAGGGTGGCCCCTGATTTTGCCGCTCATCGCCGCGATTGCGTTCGCGGGCATTTTTGTCATGCAGCGACGCGGCGCGGAATTTTGGGCGTTCGTTTGTTCCGCCGTGTTCATTGCGTTTGGCTTGTATTCGCTCGGCGTCGGTTTGTTTCCCAATCTCCTGCTTTCGACAACAAACCCGCAATACAACCTGACCATTTTCAACGCGGCGTCGCAAGACAATACGTTGACTGTGATGTTGATTATTGCGCTCATCGGAATGCCGTTCGTGCTGCTTTACTCGGCGGGCGTCTATTACATTTTTCGCGGCAAAGTGCGTCTGTCGCCGCACAGCTATTGAGGTTTAGAATTCCGAGAATTTATGCGATTCTTTGAATCGCCGAAATTTCGGCATTCTAAAATTGCGCGGAGGAAGATGAAATGCAGCTGGGCATGATTGGTTTGGGACGCATGGGCGCGAATATGGTGCGCCGCTTGATGCGCGATGGACACGAATGTGTGGTGTACGACCGCAGCGCGGACGCGGTAAAAGAATTGGCAGGCGAGGGCGCGGTGGGTACGACGACGTTGGATGAATTCATTGGCAAGTTGAATTCGCCCAAAGTCATTTGGCTGATGCTGCCCGCGGCGGTGGTGGATTCGTCCTTGCGCGAGCTGCGCGAAAAATTGAACGCGGACGATATTATCATTGACGGCGGCAATTCCTATTACATTGACGATTTGCGGCGCGCCAAGGAATTGTCCGCGCAAAAAATTCGTTATGTGGACGTCGGCACGAGCGGCGGCGTGTGGGGTTTGGAACGCGGGTACTGCATGATGATTGGCGGACCCAACGACGCGGTGCAGTATCTCGACCCGATTTTCAAGACGCTCGCGCCCGGCCGCGGCAATATCGAACGCACGCCGGGACGCGAAAAAGTGGGCGGGACTTCGGAAGACGGATACTTGCACTGCGGACCCAACGGCGCGGGCCATTTTGTCAAAATGGTGCATAACGGCATCGAGTACGGCATCATGGCGGCATACGCGGAAGGGTTAAACATTCTCAAACACGCCAACGTCGGCAAACAAACGCACGGCGTCAGCGCGGAACAAACCCCGCTGCGTCATCCGGAAGAGTATCAGTACGATTTGAACCTCGCGGATGTTGCCGAAGTCTGGCGGCGGGGGAGTGTCATTGCGTCGTGGCTGCTCGACCTCACGGCGATTTCGCTGGCGCAAGACGCGCAGCTGACCGAATTCGCGGGACGCGTGTCCGATTCCGGCGAAGGTCGTTGGACCATTCTCGCCGCGATTGAAGAAGGCGTGCCGGCGCCCGTTTTGACGACGGCGTTGTATGAACGGTTTGCATCGCGCGGCGAAGCGGATTTCGCCGACAAGATTCTTTCTGCCATGCGCTTTCAATTCGGCGGTCATCACGAACTGCCGGGCAAATAATTTTCAACCGCGCACAAAACGAATAAAGCAAATCCGGAAAATCGAATTCGTCTTGTGCGCATGATTCGCGGTTTGTCAAGCCAATGACTGAATCCACATCCCTTACCCAATCGCCTGCGTGGCGCGCGCTCGCCGCGCATCATCAAGCCATCAAACATGTTCACCTGCGCGATTTGTTTGCGAACGATGCGACACGCGGCGAACGCATGACCGCGCAAGCCGCAGGTTTGTATCTCGACTATTCCAAACATCGCGCCAATGACGAAACAATGCAATTGCTCTTGCAGCTTGCGCAGGAAAGCGGTTTGCGCGAAAAAATTGACGCGATGTTTCGCGGCGACAAAATCAACGTTACCGAAAAGCGCGCGGTTTTGCATGTCGCCTTGCGCGCGCCGCGCAGTGAAAAAATTTTCGTGGACGGCGCGGATGTTGTGCCGCAAGTTCACGCCGTTCTGGACAAAATGTCTGCGTTTGCGGAACGCGTGCGCGGCGGCGCATGGAAGGGCTATACGGGAAAACGCATTCGCAACGTCGTCAATATCGGTATCGGCGGTTCGGATTTGGGTCCCGTGATGGCGTATGAAGCGTTGAGATATTACAGCGCGCGCGACCTGACCTTTCGCTTTGTCTCGAATGTGGACGGCACCGATTTCGCCGAAGCGACGCGCGACCTCGCGGCGGACGAGACCCTGTTTATCATTTCGTCGAAAACTTTTACGACGCTCGAAACGATGACGAACGCCAACAGCGCGCGCGAATGGTTTTTGGCGCGCGCAAACGACGAAAGCGCGATTGCCAAACATTTTGTCGCGGTCTCGACGAATGCGGACGCCGTGAGCAAATTCGGCATTGACACCGCCAACATGTTTGGCTTTTGGGATTGGGTCGGCGGGCGTTATTCGATGGATTCCGCCATCGGGCTTTCGACGATGCTGGCGATTGGTCCCGAAAATTTCCGCGCCATGCTCGCGGGTTTTCACGCGATGGACGAACATTTTCGCACCGCGCCGTTTGAAAAGAATCTGCCCGTGCTGCTCGGACTGCTCGGCGTTTGGTACAATGATTTTTTCGACGCGCAAACCGTCGCGGTGCTGCCCTATGACCAGTATCTCAAACGCTTTCCCGCGTACTTGCAGCAATTGACGATGGAATCGAACGGCAAGCATGTGACGCTGGACGGCAGTTTCATCACCGACTATCAAACCGGTCCGATTTATTGGGGCGAGCCGGGGACGAACGGGCAGCATTCGTTTTATCAATTGATTCATCAAGGCACAAAATTGATTCCGTGCGATTTCATTGGGTTTGCCAACACGCTCAACCCGCTCGGCGAGCATCACGATATTTTAATGTCCAACATTTTCGCGCAAGCCGAAGCGTTAGCGTTCGGCAAAACGGCGGAACAGGTGAAAGCGGAAGGCACGCCGGATTGGCTCGTGCCGCACCGCACCTTTGAAGGCAATCGTCCGAGCAATGTCATTCTTGCAGACAAACTCACGCCTGAAATTCTTGGCACACTCGTCGCGTTGTACGAACACAGCGTATTCACGCAAGGCGCGATTTGGAACATTGATTCGTTCGACCAATGGGGCGTCGAACTCGGCAAAAAATTGGCGCAGCAAATCATTCCCGAATTGGCAAGCGCAGCCGCGCCCGAATTGCAGCACGACAGTTCCACCAACGCATTGATTCGCCGTTATCGTCACCTGCGCGGGCGCGCGTAAAAAAATCCGTGCCATGACCATTGACGTATCGGCGCATGAATTACGCGCGGGCGATTTGCGCGCGGTCTTGCTGCCGCAGCGCGGCATGTTGGGCGCGTCGCTGCAGCAGCGCGGGGAGGAATTGCTCGGGCGCGTCGAGGACATTGACACGTTCGCGCAGCAAGGGCGCACGTGCGGCATTCCCCTGCTCTATCCGTGGGCGAATCGTTTGAGCGGCTTACAGTATCACGCCGCCGAAAAAAATGTGGCGCTCGACGCGTCGTCGCCGCTCTTGCATTTTGACAACGGCTTGC
>CAZXYP010000069.1:0-18527 GCA_964644955.1 uncultured Anaerolineales bacterium
TCACTGGCGCGCAATCCATCTTCCAACAAATCCCACAATTCCACGTGTACGGGATTGCCGGTGCTGAACGAATACGCGGCGTACTGCAAGCCGGCTTCGTGCATCAAGCGCGCCATCTCGACGGTGAACGCGTTATAGTTGCGCGCCTTTTGGCGTTCGCGTTCGGTCACCGGCTGCGCCGTATCAATCGGGATTTCGTTATACCCTTCCCAAATCGTCACCAACCCGCGCGTTTTTTCCATGATGCCGCGCATCTGATTGAACGCGCTGCGCGCGTCCGCGATGGGGTCGTAATTGAACACTGTATCTACGGGCGTCTTTTCGTCGCGCTCGATGCCCTGTTCGGGAAAATACATGCGCCCCACAAACACACTCGCGGGCGAACGCGTTTTTGCTTCCCGAATTTTCGCGTCGTCGAGTCCCGCGTCGCCAAAGACTTTGATGAGGTGCGGGCGCGTGCGCTCGATGAATTCGTACGTCAAATCGGGATTCAACCAGTCGCTGATGTGAAGGGAAAGTTTACTCATGATCTTTAGGGCAAGACCTGACAGGTTTCAAAAACAAGCGCGTCACATACGACACTCGTGCAATCCTGGACGCGCGCGGCATGTAAAACGCACGCGACAAAAACCTGTCAGGTCTGGGATGGTCAAGCCGGAAACGGCGAACCCGACGCGAGCAGTTGCTGGAAAAGATTTTCCAACGCGTAACTGTCTGCGGCTTGCAAACGCGCGACGATGCAGCCGCCGTCGCGCAGCCGTTGTTCATCTTGCGCGCTTACGGCGCTTGTGCCGCCGACAATCGTGACGTGTTCGGCATTCAGCGCTTCGTCAATGGTGAAGCCGACGACGGGCGCGAAATGCACAATGTAATCGAGCGCCAGAATCAGATTTGTCATGGTTCCGGGCTGCGTGCCGGGACCCAACAACAAATAATGTTTGAACACTTTTTTCGCGGGCGCATTCGTCGCGGGCGGATAGTCAAACACGGCGGCTTGATTCGCGACCACATTCAACGCGGGATTGATGACGCCGACGCCGGACAGTTCGAGCGTGTACGTTCCGACCGGAACATTGGTGAAACTGTACAAGCCATCGGACGCAACCAACGCGTCCAACGTCCGCGTGGGCGATTTCAAAACGAGACGCGCGCCGGCGGTCGCGTTGCTGATGCGCCCGCGCACATTTCCCGCCGGCGGTGTAACGGGCGGTGGCGTCGGCGCGGGTGGTGGAGTTGGCGCAGGCGCGGGCGTCGGTGTTTCTGCGGCTTGCGCAGTGACGCGCCGCCACGTCAAAATGTATTGCACGTGTCGGCGCAACGGCAAACCCATTCCGTTCACATCGTCACTTGGCAGCCCTTCGACAAAAACGGTCAGCGGTCCGCGCTCGTTGCGTTCGGGCGCGAAACTGGAACCGCCGCCCATCGGATGGTCGCAGTGTCCGCGTTCGTCGGTGATTTGCGTTGCGGTGTCGCCGCCCGTTGTTCTCAACGTGACGCGCTGTCCGGGCATCGGATTGCCGTTTTCATCCTGAACAAAACAAACAATGTTGACACCGCCGCCGGATTCATCCGGATTTTGATACTGCGCCGAAATCAATTTCCAATATTTTGTGCCGGGCGCGGGTTTGAGCGCGTTCACCATCACGCGTAATTCTTGGGCGAGGCGCGGATCAATGGTCGCATCGGGAATGGGTTTGACATTGGGCGATGAATCGCCATCATCGGGCGGAGTGGGCGCGCCTTCTTGCCCCAACGTTACAATTACCCAACGCGCCTGTCCTGCGGGAAACGGAAATTGAATCGGCGCGCTTTCGGGATTGCCGTCACTGCCAAGCACGCGTATCCAAAAATCAAGCCGCTGCGCGGGCGCGCCGTTGGCGACAATGAATTGAAATTTTCCACCCGCGTCGGTGCGGCGATTCGGATTGTTCGGGTCATCGTCCACAAAATACGGCGGCTCGCCGGTGGGCGGCGGACCCGCGTAGATTTTTATTTTTTTGTTGGACACAGGCACGCCGTTCGCATCCTGCAGATACAAGTACAAAATGCTTTCGTCATGCGGTTCGACGTTGCGATTTTTTTCAATGAAATTCATTTTCTCCCCTGCCCCACATACTGCTCTTTATTTTCCAAGAGCGCCGGTTGGCGATGATTGGACTTTTGTGAATTTACCTGCTTTGGAATCCGATACTTTTCTTCAATTGTGTTGTGCATTAACCGATCCATGATCATGGAATGATATTTGGGATCGATTTCGGCGGAGACAAACCGCCTGTCAAGCTGTTTACATACAGCAACTTCTGCGCCGCTGCCACCGAATAGTATAGCAACCACATCTCCGGGCTTGGTGCAACTGAGAATTAACATTTCAGCCAGTTTTTGCGGAATTTGGCAGGCGTGAAATGTTTTTTCCTTACTGACGTTCTTTACAAGGTCAAAGTAGAACCAATCGTAAGGCATTCGTCCTTTTGATCCATTGGCGATGTTTTGTCTGATCCGCTTGTCGGTAGGATTTTGATACGGGACTGCAATTTGATCCTTATAGAATCTATT
Organism: uncultured Anaerolineales bacterium; assembly: GCA_964644955.1. Taxonomy (GTDB): domain Bacteria; phylum Chloroflexota; class Anaerolineae; order UBA4142; family SHND01; genus SHND01. The sequence goes on from CAZXYP010000069.1 coordinate 2,554, forward strand.
GTCTGAAGTCTTGCGCGCATGGAGGATGCTCCGATGTGCGGTTGTTAGTCTCTTTGGGCTATGCCCAACATTACTGTTGTAAACCCATGAATAATCTGATACTTCATAGCATACCGCGTCCAGATACTTTACGCGTAAATACGCATTCTGCTTGGGATAGTTGATAAAGAAAAGATTGCCGTCATCCTTGATGATACGAACTGCTTGTTTTGCAAGTTCAATATACCAACCGATGTACTCTTCGAATCCGCGCGTATAGGATGTTTCGCCGTATTTGACTCCAACGTTATAGTCAGGGTCCGCGTACACCATATCAATGCTCTTGTCGGGCAACTGCTTCAGCAGTCCCATAACGTCACCGAGCAACACCCGGTCAATAAGGTGTGAGGGAACACTCGTCACGTTCATCTCCGGATTAACTGATACTGCGCCTTTTTCAGGAGGCGAATGGATTCAAGATGTTCTGAATCGTCAAAGGTGTAATTGTATATTCTCAAAGTGGAAGTTTGGTCTCCTTGTTTTTGCAGCACATAGCATCCGGTGATTTCATGCACGGGAAGACGATTCGCGTTCTTTAAGTTGGTGTAGTATTTGAAAGGATGAAAAATTTGATAGATTGCGAAATCTTCGGGGAAACCTTTTTTGCCTTCAAAGACAGTGACATGACCGTGCAATTCGACAGTTAGATCGATTTCGATTTGAAGTCGGTGTGCATTCACGAACTGATTGCCTATCCAATACGTTAGGTCAGTGTTCGTTTTCCGCGAGTTATAAACTTTTGGACTTGCCACAATATCGTCATATAAAAAGTCATGGAGAATGCGCTGGTTACTTGCGACAGAGAGAATCGTGGACTCGCTCGTGTCAAACTCATTCAGCAGACTCTTTCGGTACTTCCACTCGATACTCTCTTCATTCAATATCGGCTCAAATGTGTGATACCCAAGAGAGATACCTTTCACGAAGCGATGTCTTCCTTCTCCCAGATGGATGAGAAAATAATCTGCCGAGCGCAGATCTTCTGGTAACTTTGCCGAGTTGTCAATTTTCGTGACGTCAAACGGATTCCCAAACCCGTGTTTCCTTGCGAGCTGTTTCACCAAATCGTTATCGAATTCCATGTTCCCGACTTGCCTGCAATGTTCGAACAATTCGACCAACAGCTCTTTCTTTTTCCCCATTGTTGGCACCTGTAGTAAATCTCGCTCGATTATAACACGCGTTATTTTGATTGCCGCTGCAGCGCCAACAAGCTCAACACTTCATATCCCGCGCGGGCGGCGAACAAGGCAGTAATGCCGGCGCTGTCATACGCGGGCGCGACTTCGACAATGTCCGCGCCGATGAGCTGCAAGCCGCGCAGGCGATGCAAGAGTGCAATCATTTGCTGTGACGTAAAGCCGCCGATTTCGGGCGTGCCGGTGCCGGGCGTGAACGCGGGGTCAACGCCGTCCACATCAAACGTGAGAAATACGGGCGCGCTGCCGATGCGCGCATGAATGGCGGCGGCGATTTGGTCAACGCTAAAATCCACGACCGCATCCATCGGCAAAATCTCGATGCCCAGCGCGCGCACATCGTCCATGTCGCGTTCGGAGAACAACGGTCCGCGAATACCGACTTGGAGCGTGTGCGCCGCGTCCACCAATCCTTCTTCAATCGCGCGGCGCATGAAACTGCCGTGTGTGTATTTGTTGCCGAAATACGTATCCCACGTATCGAGATGCGCGTCCACTTGCAGCACGGCAACCGGACCACCGCGCGCTTGCACGATGCCGCGCAATTCGCCCAACGCGACGAGATGGTCACCGCCGAATGAAAGCGGAATGACACCCGCGCGGAGAACGCCATGAAAATAGTTTGCCATCAGGTCGAGCGATTCGAGCGTGTTGAATGGATTCACCGGACAATCGCCCACGTCGGCGCAATTCAAAATCTTGTACGGGTCAATGTCCAACACGCGATTGTACGGGCGCAGCAGCGAACTCATTTCGCGCACTGCGCGCGGACCGAAACGCGCGCCGGGACGAAACGACGCGGCATTATCAAAAGGAATGCCCTGAATGGCAACGTCGAGTCCCTCCAAATCTTTTTGCTGCGGCAAACGAAAAAACGTGGGGCTGCCGGCAAAGCGCGGCGTGATTTGTGCGTCGAGTGGATAATTCATGCGTCACCTCGTCGTGGAGTCGGAAATGGGTTGTACGTTGATCATGCCAACAATAGTCCAATGCGCGGCGCATGTCAACAAGACCCCAAAGGTTTTTGGCGCGGGCGCGACTTGAAAAACGACGACGTTCGGAAACCTTTGGGGTCTCGGCGGTTCGCGTCGCGTGTCAATGCCCGCGCATGATATAATTCATTGCATGAATCGCATTGCGTTGTTGTTTCATCCGCACAAAGACCGCGCGCGGGAATTGGCGGACGAGTGGCAAAAGGAAATTTTGGCGCGCGGCGCGCCCGAACCGATTGTGACTTCGGCATGGGACGAAGACCAGGTGGAACACATTTGTCACCGCGTGGATTTGATTCTCACGCTCGGCGGCGACGGCACGCTGCTGCGCGCGGCGCGTGTGGGCGCCCCATGCGGCGTGGCGGCGATTGGGGTGAAATTGGGACACGTCGGATTTTTGTCCGGCTTGCGTCCCGAAGCGTTTTTGCAAAATTTGGACCGCCTGCTGTATGGTGAATACTGGGTCGAAGAACGCACCATAATTCAGGCGCAATGGCGGCGCGGTGAGCAAGTGATGGGTGTGTATGATGCCATCAATGACATTGTGGTCAGTCGCGGCAAGCTCGCGCGCGTGATTCGGATTGAAGCCGCGATTGACGGCGAAGTCTTGCAGCAGTTTGCGTTGGACGGCGCGATTGTGGCAACGGCGACGGGTTCCACCGCGTATTCACTCGCGGCAGGCGGACCGATTCTGGCGCCGTCGGTGCGCACGATGCTGCTGACATTGATTTCGCCGTACCTTTCGCCGATTCGTTCGTTGGTGCTGCCGGAAGGTGCGCGGGTGCGATTAAAGGTCCAGTCGCCGCATACGCCGATTTTAACCATTGACGGACAATCCGATTACGAACTCGAAGACGGCGATGTGGTGGAATGTGAAACGAGTCCCCATCGCGCGCGGTTTGCGCGACTCGAAGCGAAAACGTATTTTTATCGCACGCTGGTGAATCGTTTGCGCGAGAGCGATGATGGAATGTGATTTTGGCAGGCACAAATTTTTCTGCCGTCGTCCGGGACGACGGTTTTTTTGTGATTGTTGAATTAGAAAATTTGTGCTACTATCGGCGCACACGGTTCGACTCGAAGGAGCAGCGACATGACGATTGACCCGAAAGTAGTTGGTATCGGCGCGGCGATTTTGGCGGCGGTGTTGATTGTGTACATGCCGGTAAATAAACGCCGCGTGAATCAAACCCTTGTGGCGTTGGTCATTGCGTTTTTGATTTTTGTCGCGGCGTTTTCGTTTTTGAATGCGGAATTGGCGCTGCCGGTCGGGGCAGGGGTCGCGTTGGTTATCATCGTTGCGCGTTTGGTTTTGGGCGGACTGCAAAGTTTTGTGTATCGCAATTTTACGCGCTATACGCGGCGCGATTTTTGGCAGCGCCGCATCGGGCAAAGTATTTTGGGCAGTGGGCGCAGGCGCAGGCGGAATGATTGAGGTTTCTCATTGGGCTGAAATGACGGAAACAACGGCGAAAAAAACGGACGAGTCTATGCTCGTCCGTTTCTTTTACGCGAGTTGGTCAAAAATCACGCCTGCCAATTCTTCTTTTGGCATTGCCGGCAAATCCAGTTCCGTGCCATCGCGTTTCAACAGAGTCGCTTTGACATTGTCACTGCCAAACGTTTGCGGCACGGGATTCGCCACAAGCAGATCCAACTGTTTGCGTTCCAATTTATTGCGCGCGTTTTGAATCAAATCGTTCGTTTCGGCGGCGAAACCGACGACGATGCGCGGCGCGTCGTCTGGTCGTTCCTGACGGATGCGCGCGACCTCGCCCAAAATATCGGGAGTGCGTACGAGCGGAATTGTCAACTCGACGCGTTCCTCTTTTTTGATTTTTTGGTCCGCGCGCGACGCGGGACGAAAATCAGCGGGCGCGGCAGCCATCACCAAAACATCTGCGCCGCGCATTTCGCGCAAGACCGCATCAAACAAATCGTGTGTCGAAACCACGCGCGTAATGTTTGCGCTGAACGGGTCCGGCAAATCACTCACGCTCGTAATCAACGAAACCTCCGCGCCGCGTGACAAGGCTTCGTCTGCCAGCGCGTACCCCATCTTGCCCGACGAATGATTGGAAATCACGCGCACGGGGTCAATGGCTTCGCGCGTGCCGCCTGCCGTAATGACGACGCGTTTGCCCGCGAGCGGACCATTGCGCGCGAGCAAGTGGCGCGCCATTGCCACAATCGCGTTGGGTTCTGCCATGCGCCCTTTGCCCTGCGCGCCTGACGCCAAATTTCCTGCGCCCGGTTCCATCACCAAGACACCGCGCTGTTTCAACGTTTCGATATTTTGCTGTGTCGCGGGATGTTCCCACATGCCCGTTTCCATCGCGGGCGCAAGCAAAATCGGCGCGCGTGTGTCGAGCGCAATCGCGCTGATGACGTCGTCGGCAAAACCGTGCGCGAGTTTCGCAATTGTATTGGCGGTCGCGGGCGCGATGAGTATCAACTGCGCGCGTTTGGCAAACGCGACGTGTTCGATTTCCGATTCGGGCGTTAGCGCCAAAACATCGCGCAGCACCGGATGATGCGTCAGCGCCTCGAACGTAAGCGGTCCCACAAAATGCGCGGCGGCATCGGTCATGGCGACGTGGACGTGCGCGCCGAGTTGATGGAGATGGCTCGCCAGCGCGGCGCTCTTGTACGCCGCAATGCTGCCGGTCACGCCGAGAATGATCGTTTTGTCGTGAAAAAGATTCATGATGATGTATGAGGTTGAACCGTTGCAAGTTCAAGCGCTGCAGCGTGGGCAAGCTCGCTCAGCTCGCGCGCGGCGCTCTCCGGGGTTGGCACGTGAATTGTGTTCATGCCGACGGCTTGCGCGCCGTGAATGTTTTCCAAACGGTCGTCGAGAAACAACGCGCGTTCCGCCGCGACGCCTGCTCGCGCCAACGCGATTTCATAAATGCGCGCGTCGGGTTTACGAACGTGTACGTCGGGCGAATAAATCCGTTCGCGAAAAAGTTGCAGCCACGCGAATTTATTTTCGACGTATTCCATGTGCCACGGATTCGTGTTGGAAATGACAAACAATGGATAAAAGGCGGCGAGTGCGCGCGCCAATGCGATGGTCGGCGGAATCGCCTCAAAAATTTCATTCCAATACATTTTGAACTCGTCCAGTGTTCCGTCAAATCCCGTCAGCGCTTGCCCGGCGCGAAAAAATTCTAGAGATGAAATGGCGTTGCGCTCAAATGCTTCATGTATGGGGGCATCCAGAAAGGCGCGCACGCGTTCGGGCGCGCAGCCGCGCGCGACAAAACGCGGCATCGCGAGATTCCAATCAAAGGTGACCAGCACCATGCCGAGGTCAAAAAAGATGGCGTCAAATCGCGGCTGATTCATTTTGTTTTGTCCACATTCATTTCATACAAAATACTTAGGCCGTCGAGTGCAAGTTCCATATCCACGATTTCAATTTCCGGACAGTGCGGCGCGAGCAAAGGCGCCATGCCGCCGGTGGCAATCACACGTCCGTCGGGTTCTTGCATTTCCTGTATCAATCGCGCGACCATGCCTTGCACCAGAGCGACATAACCGAAAAAAATCCCGGAACGCAGCGCGTCGCGCGTGTTTGTGCCGAGCGCGCGTTCGGGCGCGGCAATTTCGATACGCGGCAATTTTGCCGTGAATTGATGCAGCGCTTCGGCGGACATGTTCAGCCCGGGCGCAATCGCGCCGCCGATAAAATCACCGCGCGCGTCCAACGCATTGAACGTAGTCGCGGTGCCAAAATCAATGACCAGACAGGGCGCGCCGTACTTGGCGCGCGCGGCGACGAGGACGGCGAGCCCGTCTGCGCCCAAGGCACGCGGGTCATCGTAATGCACGCGAATGCCGCTCTTGATGCCCGACGCCGCAATGAATGGTTCGGTGTAGAGATATTTTTTACACAACTCGCGCATGGTATCCGTGAGCGGCGGCACCACCGAGACGAGCGCGGCGCGGCGAATGGATGTCGGCGCAATGTTCGCGTCTTGAAAGCAAGTGAGCAGAAATGCCGCATACTCATCTGCGGTTTTTTCGACGCGCGTTTCGGCGCGCCACGCGCGCACGAGCTGTCCGCTTTGATGTACGCCAAAGCCCAAATTGGTGTTGCCGATTTTGATGGTCAACAACAAGGGGGCGTCGTCGGTGCGCGAATTTGGATTCATGGTTGTTTGACGTCCGCGTAAATATCAAATTGCGTAAAGCGCGCGGCAGCGCCGGGTTCGTCCATTGTCACTGCCATCACGCCGACGCGTCCATCCCAATCACGCCGCAAGCGCCATTCGTTGATGATTTTTGCATCCGTATCAATTACGAGTTCGTCATTCACATACGCGAGCAGCCGACGCGGATGCACATCCACGCGCAGTTCATTCGTCGTGCCGTCAATTTCAATCGCGCTCGAAGTGGTTGTGGGAATGATTTCGCTGATTTGCACTGCATTCGCGCTGGCTTGCGTATCGGTCACGGGTTCAAAAGCGAGCAAACGAAATTCGGATTGCGTGTTGACGGTGAACGCCAAAAACCGTTCGCGTCCCGCGTCGTCTTCGCCGTGCCAAAACAAGACACCGTATTCGACGTTGGGCGAATCGGGGACAGGCGACGCGTGTGCGTTCAGCGACAGGTTCAAATAGTCGCGTGCGGTAAATGTTTGATTGAGCGCGCGCGCAAAGCCCGGGTCAAGCGGTGGTTCCAACACATACGTCTTGTCCACATACCCGTACGGCAATTTGACGCCGCGCGCGTCGGGAAAATTTTTCTGCGTGCGCAGTGTATCGCTCAAGACCAGCGCGGGCGTTGGCGGATACGCGACGGGCGTAATGGTCGGCGGCGGGCGGCGCGTCGGCGTGCGCGTCGGATACAATTGCGCGAGTTCGCGCGGCGGAGTGTAAAGATTCAACGCGAGAATGGCAAAACATCCCGAGACCAGGATTGCGGCAAAAATTCCCAGCCACCGCACGGCGCGATGGTTTAAGGCGGTTTGCATGACGGGCGCTCCGCGCGATTATATCTCAGGTTAGGGCGACTTGCGAAAAACCGCGCAAAACATCGAGCAAATTCAGGAGGTGTCGGCGCGCTTTTGCCCCTCCGTCTTGAATCCGTTATAATGCCAGACGTTCGATTTTCTCCCGTTGCGCTGCGCAGTAAACTTCGCATGAATCCCGGCATTTCGGTTTTGTTGACGATGCGGTTTGACGATGAGTTGCTCGATGAGCTTCGCGCCGTTTCGCCGCGTCTGGAAATTCGCCAACAGTCGGTGACCCATGACCGCGAAGAAATTTCTGCTTTGCTCGACGGTAAAGAGGAAATCATCTATTGCATGATTCCGCCGCGCGATTTGGCGCGCGCGCCGAAATTGAAATGGGTGCAGCTGCATTCCGCCGGCGTGGACCATTTGCGCGGGCATCCGATTTGGGATACGAACATCGTCGTGACGACGACAAGCGGCATTCATGCCGTGCCGATTGGGGAATTTACTTTTGCGTTGATTCTGGCGCTCGCGCGCAAAATTCCAAAAATGGTGCGGCTGCAAGAACGCGCGGAATGGCTTCGCAACCGATGGGACGTATTGAGCGGACTGGAGCTGCGCGGGAAAACGCTTGGCATTGTCGGATACGGCAGTATCGGTCGCGAAATCGGACGCATCGCCAAATACGGCTTTCACATGCGCGTGCTGGCGATGCGGCGCACGATGCAAACCCCGCGTCGGCGCTACAGCGAACCCGGCGTGGGCGACCCCGAAGGCAGAATTCCCGAACGCTGGTTTGCGCCCGAACAAATCACCGAGATGGCGGAACAATGCGATGTGTTGGCGCTTGCCGCGCCGGCGACGCCCGAGACCCGGAATCTGATTGGCGAGGAACAATTGCGCGCAATGAAGCCGCACGCGCTGCTCATCAATGTCGCGCGCGGTGAATTGGTGGACGACCGCGCGTTGGTGACTGCACTGAAAGAAGGTTGGATTGCGGGCGCGGGCTTGGATGCGTTTGCGATTGAGCCGCTGCCGCGCGGGCATCAATTATGGCATTTGGACAATGTGATTGTTTCGCCGCACGTCGCGGGCGCGACCGGGAAATATGACGACCGCGCGGCGGCGCTGTTTGCTGAAAATTTACGGCGGCATCTCACGGGTTTGCCCTTGTGGAATGTGGTGCCGCACGATTTGCAGTACTAGAAATGATTCGCGGCATTGTTTTTGATTTGGGCAACACGCTCATGTATTTCGACGGCGATTGGGAGAGTGTCACTGCCGGGGGCGCGGCGCGTCTGTTGGCGTATTTGAATGCGCGCGGGTACACTGTGCCGCCCGATTTTGCGACGGAATTTACTGCACTGCGCGAGGCGGGACGCAAACGCGCGATGCAGACGAATGTCGAATATACGGCAGAGCAGGCGCTCCATGACGCGTTCGCAAAATATGGCATCTCTTCGGTCTCCGACGCGGTGATTCCGCGCGCGGTGGAGGAATTTTTTGGACCCGAAGAAGCGCGCTGGAAGCCCTACGCCGACGCGCGCGAAACCTTAAGAAAACTGCGCGCGCAGCCGCTGCGCCTCGGGCTGCTGTCCAACGCGACCGACCACGCGTTCATTGAACGCATTGCGCTAAACGGCGCGGTAGCAGAATTTTTGGACCCGCTGCTCAGCAGCGCAAAAATTTCACTGCGCAAGCCCGACCCGCGCGCGTTTCAACCGATTTTGGAGGCGTGGCGCTGCGCGCCGCGCGAAATCGTCATGGTTGGCGATGCGGCAAGTTTTGACATTCTGGGCGCGCATCGCGCGGGCATGCGCGGGGTTTTGATTGAGGGACGTTGGGACGAATCGCCCACGCCGCACGCAGAGTTTGATGATGCCGCGCGGCTGACTCCCGACGCGACGATTCATCAACTCGCCGAATTACCGGCGCTCATTCAACAATGGAATCAAGAGGAATCTTTGCATGGATAATCCGAAAGCCCTGAAAATTTTGCTCCTGTCGTCCGAAGTTACACCGTTTGTCAAGACCGGTGGGATTGCAGATGTGGTCAGCGAGTTGGCGCGGGCATTGAAAAAATTGGGACACGATGTGCGCGTGGCGCTGCCGCGTTATCGTGTGATTCAGACGAATGGGGCGGCGCGCGTCGTGGATGCGATTTCCGTGCAATTGGACGGATTCAGTGAGACGGTTAGTGTCTTGCAAGCGGCATTGGGTGACGTGCCGGTGTATTTGATCGAGAACGCGCGCTTGTATGACCGCGACGGCATTTACATGTATCCCGACGATGCCGAACGCTTTTTGATTTTTTCGCGCGCGGCGTTGGAAATGCTGCCGCACTTGCATTGGCAGCCGGATCTTATTCATGTCAATGATTGGCAGACGGCGATTGTACCGAACTGGCTCAAGACGCTGTACGCGAGCAATCCGTTTTATCAAAACATTGCGTCGGTGTACACGATTCACAACCTCGCGTATTTTGGCACGTTCGGCGAGCGCATTTTGGAAATCGCGGGCTTGGCACAATTTGGATTTATCGCGCATCCCGCGCTGCCGAATCAGGTGAACCGCGAATTGAATTTCATGGCGCGCGGCATTTTGTTTGCCGATGCCATCAATACGGTCAGCCCGACGTATGCGCAAGAAATTCAAACGCCTGAATTTGGCGAAGGGCTGGACCCGATTTTGCGAATGCGCGCGGCGCGTCTGCGCGGCATCATGAACGGACTCGAATTCGCGCACGCGAATCCCGCGGAGGATGCGGCGATTCCGCAGGCGTTTGACGTGGAACATTTGGAGGCGCGTGCGGACAACAAACGCGCGCTGCGCGCCGCCGCGGATTTGCTTGACACAGACGACCCGTTGTTTGCCATTATTTCGCGCTTGAATGACGCCAAAGGGATTGATCTGGTTCTCCAAATTATCGAGCCGGTGTTGGCAAAGGGCGCGCAGCTGATTGTGATGGGCGCGGGCGATGAAAAATATCACAACGCGTTCAAAGTGTTGGAGCAGAAATATCCGCAGCGCGTTCGGTTTTTCCAAACCTTCGACCAACGGTTGCGGCATCAGATTGTGGCGGGCGCGGATATTTTGTTCATGCCGTCGCGCATTGAGCCCGGCGGCACGACGCAGTTGTTGGCAATGCGCTACGGCTGTGTGCCGATTGTGCATCGTGTCGGCGGGCTGGCGGATTCGGTGGAAGATTATGATGTGCGCGCGCAAACCGGCACCGGGTTTGTGTTTGACCGCGCGGACTTGTTGAGCTTGTACGGCGCGGTCGTGCGCGCGCTGGAGACATTTGCGCGTCCCGCCGAATGGCGCGCGTTACAAGAACGCGGGATGCGCGCGGATTTTTCATGGACGCATTCCGCACAAGAGTATGTGGCAATGTACCACTTTGCGCGCGCGGAAAACGCCAAAGTGGTCGAACGCGAAGCCGCGCTGGCGCGCGAAATCGAACGCACGGCAAAAATCATGCGCGATTTGCCGGAACGCATTCACGAGTTGGGGGATTTGGTCTATAACTTGTGGTGGTCGTGGAACCCCGATGCGACCGCGCTGCTGCAGCGCATTGATCATTTGTTATGGGAAGAGACGGGGCACAATCCCATCAAGCTCTTGCGCACCGTTGCGCCCGACCGATTGATTGCGCTGGCCGCGAACGCGGATTTTCTGTCACAATACGACCGCGTGATTGCGACATACAAAGAATACATGCGGAGCGAAAGCACGTGGTTTGAAGCGACCTATCCGTATGCCATTGACCATTCGATTGCGTATTTTTCTGCCGAGTTTGGAATTCACGAATCGCTGCCGATATATTCGGGCGGCTTGGGTATCTTGTCGGGCGACCATGTGAAAGAAGCCAGTGACATGGGCATTCCGCTTATCGGCATTGGGTTTTTGTATCCGCAAGGATATTTTCGTCAAGAGATTGACGCGCAAGGCAATCAAATTGCCCGGTACGACAAACTGGATTTTTCGCAGGTTCCCGCGTTGGCGGCAAAAGACGCGGAGGGCAACGAAGTGATTGTCGGCGTGGAACTGCCGGGGCGGACGGTGTATGCCAAAGTGTGGTTGATTCAGGTCGGACGCGTGGCGCTCTATTTGATGGATACCGACATTGAACGCAATGCAGAGAACGACCGTGTGTTGGCGGCGCGTTTGTATGGCGGCGACCACGAAATTCGCATCATGCAAGAAATTGTACTGGGCATTGGCGGCGTGCGCGTGCTGCGCGCGTTGGGTTTGCAGCCGAGCGCCTATCACATGAACGAAGGTCATTCCGCGTTCTTGACGTTAGAGTTGGCGCGCGAGTTGGTGGCGCAGGGCATGTCGTTTGAAGAGGCGAAAGAACAGGTCGCCGCACACTCCATTTTCACCACGCACACGCCGGTGCCGGCGGGCAATGACGCGTTCCAATTTGATTTGATGGACAAGTATTTTGGCGCGTATTATCCGCAGTTGGGTCTGACGCGCGAGGAATTCATGGCGTTGGGCGCTGATGACGGCAGGTTCAGTATGACGGTCTTGGGTTTGCATCTGTCTGCCCAACGCAACGGCGTCAGCGCGCTGCACGGTGAGGTCTCGCGCAAAATGTGGATGCATGTTTTCAAAACAAAAGAAGCGGATACGCCCATCGGACATATCACGAACGGCATTCATACGGCGACCTGGCTTGCGCCCGCGCGTCAGAACTATTACGGTCAAGTATTGGGCAAGGATTGGTATGCGCGCTTGGACGACCTGAAATTATGGGAACGTTTCGCCGACGCGTCAGATGCGCGTCTGTGGGAAATCCAAATGGAATGCAAGCGCGCATTGGTCGAGTTTACGCGGCAAGTGTGGACGCGGCAGCTGCGTCGTTTGGACGCAGACGCGCGCGCGCTGGAACGCGCCCAACGCGCGTTGGACCCTCACGCGTTGACGATTGGATTTGCGCGACGCTTTGCGACGTACAAACGCGCGACCTTGTTTTTGCACGACCCCGTGCGTTTGAAAAAGATTCTCAATCAAGCCGGGCGTCCGGTCCAAATTATTCTTGCGGGTAAAGCGCATCCGGCGGATTTTCCGGGGCAGTCGTTCATTCGCGCAGTGTACGAGGCAACGCTGGAACAGGACCTCGAAGGCAAAGTGGTTTTGATTGAAGATTACGGCATTGACGACGCGCGCTACTTGGTGCAAGGTGTGGACGTTTGGCTCAACAATCCGCGTCGCCCGTTGGAAGCCAGCGGCACGAGCGGCGAAAAGGCGGCGGCGAACGGCGTGTTGAATTTCAGTGTTCTGGACGGATGGTGGGCAGAGGGATACAACGGCAAAAACGGTTGGGCGATTGGCGACCCGACGAAAGAGTATGTGACCGAAGCGGAACAAGATGAGGACGACGCCAATGCATTGTACGAGATTTTGGAAAACGAAATCGTGCCATTGTATTATGAACGCGGTGAGGATGGGATTCCGCACGGATGGTTGGCGCGCAATAAAGCGAGTATCATGACGTTGACGCCAATGTACTCGATGCGACGCATGTTGCGCGAGTATTGTCAATACTATGTGCAAGCGATGACCGCCGAAAGCATGAGCGCCGAAATCGGCAAGGAGTAAACGCGTATGCAAAAACGTGCCGTTGTCATTCGTCGTTTTGCGCTGGGGCCGCTGGCGCAATGGGGATTCATCGCGGGCGCCGTCATCGCGTGTTTTCCGGCATTGGTGTGCAGTTGGGCGTTCTTTACCTTGGTGCAGGGATTACGCGGGTTGCTTTTGAGTTGGCGCGATGTCGGATTTGAAATTCTTGGGCAGCGGCTCAGTTTCAATTTGCTCGAAATGATGCAGCTGCAAAATGTTTCGCAAACCTTGACGGGCATTGCAGGCTTTGGCGTCTTGGGTATTGTTTTTTTGGCGCTGCTGTTTGCCGTGGGCTTGGGCGTGTTTGGCGCGTTGGTCTTGCTTTTGCTCGGCGCGTTTTACAATACGACCGGGCGTTTGCAAGTTGAAGTGGAACCGGTCGAGCAAAATGCGTCAACGCTTTGAAGGCGCCTCGAACCGTATCGCCCAAACCGTCGCGCGAATCATGGTTTCGTTGCGGCGGTTTTATCTTGTCGCGGTCGTGCTGGACGCAATGGATGCCTTTAATCGCAATCAAATGTCGCTGTTGGCGGCGTCGCTTTCGTATTACGCGCTCCTCGCGCTGTTTCCGCTTTTGTTGGTGCTCGTCGGAGGGGCGTCATTTTTCATTGCCGAAGATGTTGCGCTGGAAGCAGTGATGCGTTTCGCGGGACAATACCTGCCCGGCGTGGAAAATCAGGTGCGAGCAATTTTGCATCAGGTGGTGGACCTGCGCGGGACGGCGACGGTCATTGGGTTGTTGACGCTCTTGTGGTCGGCGTCGGGCGTGTTTGATGTATTGCAGCAGGCATTGAATCGCGCGTGGCGCGCGTCGGTGCCGCGCGCGTTTTGGTTACAACGGTTGTTTTCGATTGCGGTGATTGCGATTTTGGGCGCGTTTTTTTTGGTCAGTATTTTGGTGTCTTCCGCAACCATGGATTTTTTGTCAGGACTTTTCGGCGACGCGTTTGATGCGCGGGCGTGGCAGCGGGATGCGGCAAATTGGTTGGGTTTTGCGCTGAGCGTTGTCGTGATTTTCTTGCTGTATAAATTTTTTCCGCACGCGCGTGTGACGTGGCGCGCGGCGTTGGGGGGTGCGCTTGCGGCGGCGGTCTTGTGGCAGATTGCCAAGTTCGGGTATGTAGTGTATCTGGGGTACTTTTCGCGCCTGAATTTTGTGTACGGCTCGCTCGGGGCAGTCATCGGGCTCATGTTGTGGGGTTATCTGTCGGCAGCGATCATTCTTTGGGGTGCGGAACTGGCGGCGCGGTTTGGGCGCGCAGAATAATTCAGGCGCGTGGGCGCAATTCGTCCGTATCCAGCCAAAGGGTTACGGGACCGTCGTTCCAAATTTCGACCAGCATTTTTGCCTGAAATTGTCCGCGCGCGACGCGCAAACCGATGTGTTCCAAATGCCGCGCGACAGACTCGACCAACGGCTCGGCATGTTCGGGACGCGCGGCGGCAATAAAATCGGGACGCCGCCCGCGCCGCGCGTCGGCATACAAAGTGAATTGGGAAATGACCAGCGCTTCGGCGTTGACGTCGAGCGCAGAAAGATTGAATTTGCCGTCGGCATCTTCAAAGATTCTCAGGTTTGCGATTTTTTGCGCCAGAAATTGCGCGGCGGTCTCGTCGTCTGCGTGCGTGACGCCGACAAGCACGACCAGCCCGCGCGTGATGCTGCCGACGATTTCATGATTGACCGAGACCGCGCCGCGCGTGACGCGTTGTATCAAGGCGCGCATGGTTTGCCAAAAGCCCTTTCCTTTGTTATGATTTTTCAAAAGGCGATGCGGGGTTCTGTATCATTGAGCCGGATGGAAAGTGCAAACTACTTATGATTAAACTCTTGATGTCGTGGGACATCCGTCAAGGCAAGGAATCGGAATACTTTGAATATGTGGTGCAAGAATTCGCGCCGAAATTGATGCGTCTGGGCATTCAACCGACGGAAGCGTGGTACACTGTGTACGGGAATGGTCCGCAAATCCTGACCGGCGGCGTGGTCGAAGACCGCGCCGCGCTGGATAAGATTCTGGCAAGTGAAGAATGGGGGCGCTTGAAAAAGAAATTGCTCACGTATGTGACGAACTTTACCTACAAGATTGTTCAGCATACGGGCAATTTTCAAATGTAAAGGGAGAATGACGGCGGCAGGAGTTGGAACCTGCCGCCGTTTTTTTATTCGGTCGTGGGACTTTCGGAACTGCTTTTGCTTTCTTTGCTTTCGGATTTGGTTTCGCTTCCGGTTTCACTTTTGGATTCCGTTTTGCCGCCAGCGGAATCGGCTTTGCGACTGTCGGTAATGTACCAGCCGGAACCTTTGAAAATAATTCCCGCCGGGTGAAAAATCTTGCGGACCGACTTGCCGCAATCGGGACATTCGGTTAAAGGGTCATCTTTGATGGATTGCCATTTTTCAAAGCGGTGCAGGTTTTCACATTCGTATTCATAAATCGGCATTTTAGTTCCTCCGATGAGACTGTTGCGGCGTAATTCTAGCGCGATACGCGCGTTCGTCAATCCAACGCGCTTTGGCAGATGCGATTCACTCTTGGCGGGTTTGACACATCTGCGGCATTCACTCCAGCCAATGATTTAGTTTCCGGTCCAAACGGCGAATAATAAAATCAAGTGTCAACGCGATGCCGACAATGACGAGCAAAATACCGTACACACTCGCCGCGTCAAAACGATTGCCATACTGGCGCAAGAGCGCGCCGAGCCCGATCAGCACAATCACCATTTCGCCGTTGATCATTGCGCGAATGGCGCGCCCCATGCCCAGCCGCAAGCCCGCCATGAGCGTCGGCAGCGCGTTGGGCAATATGATGCGCCGCCACACTTGCGACGGGCGCGCCCCAAACGCGCGTCCCATCTCCAGATAACCGGCATTCACTTGACGAAACCCGCTTTCCGCCATGATAACAATCAGCACGAACGTGTAAATGAATACGACTGCAATTTGTGTGATGCGGCTGACGCCAAACAGCCCGAAAAAAATTGGGACAAACAATAAACTCGGCACAGCCAGCAGCGCGTGAATGAACGGTGCAAGCGTATCGTTCACGCAGCGCGAACGCGCCATAACCAACCCAAGCGGGACGCCAAAAACAACTGCCAGACAATAACCGATTGCCAAGGCGCTGAAGCTTGCAGCCAGATTGTTCA
>CAZXYP010000070.1:0-18421 GCA_964644955.1 uncultured Anaerolineales bacterium
TAAACACTATGCCGACGCGCCCGAAGGTTGGCTCGTTTTAACAGGCGAATACGGCAGTGGCAAAACGCATCTCGCCGCCGCAATCGCCAATTATCGCGAGGAAAAAGGCGACCAACCGCTGTTTATCGTCGTGCCGGATTTGTTGGATCATTTGCGCGCGACATACAATCCGCACAGCACGGTTTCCTATGACCGCCGCTTTGATGAAATACGCAGCGCGCCGTTTCTGGTGCTCGACGATCTGGGGACGGAAAGCGCGACGCCGTGGGCAAAAGAGAAATTATTTCAAATCGTCAACTATCGGTACGCCGCGCGCCTGCCTACCGTGTTCACCACGTCGCAAACGATTGACGAAATCGAACCGCGTTTGCGTTCGCGCATGATTGATATGCGGCGCTGCACCATTATTTCGGATTTCGCGCCGAGTTATCGCGGTGAGCCCAAGGCATCAAGTGAAGGACGTAAAGGGCGTGGAAAAAAATGATTTCTGTTTTGGTATTCGCGCAAGCCCTTGTATAATTCTCGCCGTTTGTGATGCAATCACCCCGAATGCGTCTGCGCGCTTGAGTTCGGTATCTGCAAGCGCAAGGAGGCGTTTACGAAATTCGCACCGCGCGCGTTTTCCGCGTTTTTGCATTCCCGATTCCGTGAAATCCATTGGAGGTACGTTCGTCGCATGAAGTTAAAACGCATCGTTTCGATGCTGATGTTGTGTGCTGCCGCGTTGGCGGTGTCGTTGGCGTGCAGTGTCAGCACGAATCTGCCGTTTGTCTCACAAGCGGAACCAACATCTACCCGACGCCCCACGCGCGTTGCTCGCGCTACCTTTACGCCGCTGCCCAAGGCAACCGAGATTCCCACGCTGGAACCGACTGAAGAACCCACCGAAGCGCCGCCGCCTACGGACGTGCCGCCGACCGATGTGCCGCCTACCAAAAAACCTGCGGCAAAACCGACCAAACCGCCGCAGCCAACCGATCCGCCACAACCAACCCCGCCGCCCCAACCGGCTGCGACCGAAGCGCCCAAATTTCCCTTTAAAGCTTCCATTGTCACCTGCACCCACGCTGGAAATGCATACATTAAGGGTTCCGTTTGCAATGACAATAAATGCAATGCCAAATTATCGGGCATGATTGTGGTCATGTCGGACGCGCCACACGGCACGATTCTGGACAAGGTAAAGACAGACGTGAGCGGAGATTTTACCTTTACGCGCAGTGGCGATGGACCGGCGCCCGGGCGCTGGTTCATTTGGGTTGTGAATGCCCAAGACCAACCGTTA
Source organism: uncultured Anaerolineales bacterium (assembly GCA_964644955.1). Classification (GTDB taxonomy): domain Bacteria; phylum Chloroflexota; class Anaerolineae; order UBA4142; family SHND01; genus SHND01. The sequence continues at coordinate 1,286 of CAZXYP010000070.1, forward strand.
TCGGACGCGGGCGGACCGATTGAACTCTCGATGGGCGATAATTCGGACGCCAACGTTAACAAATGTCCAAACACCTCGGCGTTTGTTTCGTTCTTTAAACCATAGCAAGTTGGTCTCTTATGCCCAGCGCATCGCATCCGTTGGTTACGCTCGCGCATCTCGCGATTGACGAATACGTACGGCGCGGCAAACGCGCGCCCACGCCGCACTCGCCAGAATACGAACCTTATTTACGCGCGCGCGCGGGCGTCTTTGTTTCCATTCACAAACGGAATGGTGAATTGCGCGGCTGTGTGGGAACGTTCATGCCCACGCGCGCCAATGTGGCAGATGAGGTCATTGAAAACGCCATCGCCGCCGCTGCACGCGACCCGCGTTTCTATCCACTTCAAGAACGGGAATTGAGCGACCTGGAACTTTCGGTAGATGTGTTGAGCGAGCCGGAAGCCATCGCTTCGATTGCAGAATTGGACCCGCAAGTGTACGGCGTGATTGTTTCAGACCGCGAGGGTGTGCGGCGCGGTTTGTTATTGCCGATGTTGGAACAGGTCACGACGGCGGAGCAGCAAGTGGCGATAGCGAAACAAAAAGCGTATATCGGCGCGGAGGAACCCGTGCAGCTGTGGCGTTTTCGCGTACAGCGATTTCATTGAGAGCGGAAATCGTCTTGAAAATACGGTCTTTGCAATTCTGGATGTTGGTGTTGGCAATGAGCGGCATCGTGTTGGCTTGCCGCACCGCCGATTTACTTTCCAACGCGTCCGAACCGCGCGTGGCGCAAAACGAAACCGTGACGCCCACGAAAAGAGCGGCGACGGCAACACGTAAAGCCCCGACCATCGCTCGCCCGACTCGCGCCCCTACCGAAATGCCGACGGAAATTCTTGCCACCGAACCGCCACCGCCAACTGAAGCTCCTCCCCCAACCGAGCCGCCGCCCACGAATACGCGCAGAGCTGCGCCCACAAAAATTCCGCCGCCGCCGCAATCGCCTACACCGGAAGGACCGACCGCGACCCCGGCGCCGACGCGCTGTCCCCAGCAATTCTGTGTGGTCTATCGCGGCTGCCAACCCGATGCCGGGAACACAATTGTCGAAGGCATCGTCTATAACAATGGCGTCCCCGAAAATGGCGTCGCGGTGCGCGTCGCCAAAGCCGAAGGCGCGTATCCGTTGGTAGATGATTTTGTCAGCGGCACCGACCCCATTAATCCGGGACAGCCCGACCCGAACAATCCGGGACGTTACATTTTACAAATCGTGGCAGGGGCGCCGCGTGAGGGGAACTGGTGGGTTTTTGTCGTAGATCGCCCAAACGGGACCAAACAAATCTCCGAAGCCAAATTGATTCACACGAACGACGACCCGTTCAATCCCGGAAATTGTCAACACGCGTTTGTGGATTTTGTGCGTTGAATTTCAAACGCGCGCTGGTGATGTGCACCGCGATATTTTTATCCCTCGGTTGTAGCCTTTCGCTGAATGTATCCGGCCCGGGGGACAATGCAACTCCGACCACCGTCCAGTACAATGTGCAGCTCGCGGTAGAACGCACACTCACCGCGCTTGCGCGCGACAATCAAGCCACTCCCGACAATCCGCAACCGACTCTCGACGCCACCGAAATGGCACAGCGTGTGCCAACGTTGGTGGCGCAAGCATTGTTGACGATGCAGCCGACTGATGCCCCGGCAACCGACACGCGCGTGCTGCCGCGCGCGACGCGCACATCCGTTCCGCCAACCCCCGAAATTTTTGTTCCAACCGAAATTCCACTCCCGACCGCGACGCCGCTTCCAACTGATACGCCTATTCCGATAGACACGCCGATTCCGACGGCGACATACACACCGACTCCGACCAACACATTCACGCCGACGCGCATCCCGACACATTGTCCGCAGCAATTTTGTATCATCCTGCAGCGCTGTGAGCCGGGCGAAAACACGCGCGCCGTCGGAACGATTTACGAAAATGACAGACCGAAAAATGGTGTGCGCGTGCGCGTGTCCTATGCGATGGGTGGCCCGCCCGTGATTCCGGATTTCATTTCCGGCAACGACCCGAACAATCCGAGTATTGCCGACCCGCTGCGCCCGGGCTATTATCAATTGGGTCTGCTCGAAGGCGCGGCGTTGGCGGGGAATTGGTGGGTGTTTATTGTGGATGAAAAAAATCAAGTGTTGTCCGAAGGACGTTTTTTCAATACGCAAGAACAAACGACCGCGACCTCGTGCCAGATTGGCGTCACCGATTTTTATCGTTGATTCAACACGTGACACGTTTTCGAAAACGTGTCACGTGTTGTCACGTCTTGATTTTTATCGTTGACCCAAGCGTGTGCTAAAATGACTCGCTCCGTGCAAAGAAATTTTCAAATGCCAGGACACACGCGTTCTCTTTTTGTTTTCGTTCTTTTGGCGTTCGGGTTCTTGTTGGCATGTCGCACCACTGACCTGCTCGGTGGAAATTCGGCGCGCGCAACGGCAACGCGCAAGCCGGTGGCGCAAGCCACCAAACCTCCAGCGACGCGCGACCCCAACGCGGGATTGGAATTTATACCGATTGGAACGCCGCGCTGCGGTGTGGGGGACAACAATGCGTCGGTGGTGCGCGGACGGATTTTGGAAAACGGCGCGCCACTGGCGGGACAACGCGTAATCGCTTCCGCCGGTCCGGGCGCGGAACCCATCAGCGATGAACCTGCGGTTTCCAACGAACAGGGAACGTATCAGGTCACTTTTGTTTGTGATGGCAAAGCATGTGACGGCGCGTTTTGGGTGTGGACGGTTGACGCGGACATGCGCCAATCTTCGCCTTTTGTGAAATTTATTTTTGACAATCAATGCCGTCGCGGCACACTCGATTTTCGCAGACGTTGACAATGATTCGAATGAACAATCGTCGTTCTGTCCTGCTGCTGCTCGCAGCCATTGTGTTATTCTTGCTCGCCTGTCGGACCGCCAATTTGTTTTCCAGCGTGGAACCGACGGCTACGCGCGCGCGCGTTACACGCGCCGCGCAGCGTCCCACCTTCACCCCCATCCCGACGGCGACTGATGTGCCGCCGCCGACGGAAACGCCCGAACCGACGGAACCGCCGCCGACCGAAGAACCGACACAGCTGCCGCCGCCGACCAAACGCCCGCCGACCAAACGTCCGCCAACGCCTATCCCACCCACCCAACCGCCGCCGCCGCCGACGCCCGAACCGAGTCCGACGGTCTTTTTCCTCTGGACCACGGTGGGGAATGCATCGTGTGAAGGCGGTTCGGATAACGAATCGTCAGTTTCTGGAAAAATTACTGCCAACAATAAAGGCGCGGTCGGGCAGCGCGTGCAAGCGTCATCGGGTCCGGGCGGTTCGCCCATCAGCGAGAATCCCGCCGAGTCCGACAAAAACGGCGACTACAAAGTTACATTCATTTGCGGCGGCAAGGCGTGCAACGGTGATTTCTGGATTTGGATGGTGGATCCGAGCGGACGTCAGATTTCGCCGTTCGTGAAATTCAGTTTCAGCGGCGGCTGTCGCAAAGGCACACAGAATTTTCAAAAGAGGTAAAGGTTTGAAAATTGCCATCGGCTCGACCAATCCGACCAAAACGCGCGCTGTGGAAAATGTGCTGCGCGTTTTGTATTCTGATTTGGAAATTGTGACGCTCGAGGTGCCGACCGGAATTTCCGCGCAGCCCATCGGCGATGAAGAAACGCGGCGCGGCGCGTTCAATCGCGCGCGCGCGGTCTTGGAAATGACGGACGCAGAATGGGGTTTCGGTTTGGAGGGGGGGGTGATTCAAACCGAGTTTGGCGTCATGACGAATGCGTGGTGCGTCGTCGCCGCACGCGATGCGCGCGTCGGCGTCGGCGGCTCTGCCAATATGCTTTTGCCGGAAGCGGTGGCGCAGCGCGTTTTGCGCGATGGCTATGAATTGGGCGAAGCGATGGACGAATATGCCAACACACAAGACGTTAAACGCGGCAAAGGCGCGATTGGGATTCTGACGCGCGGTTTGCTGGACCGGCAAGGCGCGTATGAATATATTGTGAAACTCGCGCTCGCGCGCATGATGTGGGAGGATAAGCCGTGAACAAGGGGCGGTTCGAGGCATTCAGTGATGGCGTTATCGCCATCCTCATTACCATCATGGTGTTGGAACTCACGATTCCGCATGGCGCCGAATGGATGGACCTGATGGGACTTGCGCCGGTGTTTCTCAGTTACGTGCTTTCTTTTATCTATATCGGAATTTATTGGAACAACCATCATCATTTGTTCCAGATTGTAAAGCAAGTTGATGGGCGCGTATTGTGGGCAAATCTGTTTTTGCTTTTTTGGCTTTCGCTCGTGCCGTTTGTTACCGGCTGGATGGGTGAGAATAATTTTGCCGCGCTGCCGGTGGCGCTGTATGGCGTCGTATTGCTGTGCGCCGCGCTGGCGTACTATATTTTGGTGCGCGCATTGTTGGCCGTGCGCGGTCAGTCCCCCGCGCTTGCCGAAGCCATCGGACGCGATTTCAAAGGATTGGTGTCGCTCATACTTTATGCGATTGCAATTCCACTTGCGTTTGTGTTTGTCTGGCTCGCGTTTGCGCTCTATGTGCTCGTCGCAGTGATATGGCTCATTCCCGACCGGCGCATCGAAAACAAATTATCCGAATCCTCCATGGAGGATTCTTGGTTCAACCGCCTGCGTTATCTGTGCGCAGGCGGTTTTTTTTCAACATTGGCGGACTTGACAATAATGTCTTGAAAAATCCGTTATGTTTGATGCATTGCGCGCGTATGCGAATTTGACGCCCTGAGGCATTTTTTTATAATTGTGCGGTTTTCACTGCGCGCAAAAAGCAGAGAACAAAAATCAATCTCACGGTTTGAAAGGATTCTGCCGCACAAAGTCGAAACGTCAGACTTTGCCCGGCATTTTTTTCTGCGCCAAGATATTCACTGCGGTTGTAAGCATGGCGCAATCCAAATGACTTGTAAATTTTTTATCGCGGCAGGACTGCTCGTCGTCCTTTTCCTGTTTTTTCCGCACGGCGCGCACGCTGCCGAGCAAAGCGGGCATACGGAAAAAATTATACTGCACCCGGCGCAATCGGTTTCCATGCCTGCTTCCACCGCAACCCTCACCCATCTCGAAATCACGCGCAGCCGTGACTCGTTCGAGCGCATTCCACCATCGTTGGCAGCCGTGCCGTTCGATCAGATGTGGACGCTCATTCTCAAATATCAACAGTTGCATAACAGTCACTTTTCGCCTGAATTGATTGCGTGTCTCTTTTGGGAAGAAAGCGGCTTTCGCATGGTCGAACATCCGCTTTCCCACGCCGCGGGCTTTGGTCAAGTGCTTCCTTCCACTTTGCGCGCCATCAATAAACGCTACGGCACCGCGTTCACGACGCGCGACATGCTGACCTCTCCCGAGGCAAGTGTCGAGGCAGCGATTTTGGCGTTGGAATTGGCGTGGGATTGGAAAAGGGATAAAGCGGGTGCATTGGCAGCGTATGCCGGCGGTTCGTCGAATCAACATATTGTGCACAAATGGTTGGCTGCTGAAGCGGCAATGCAGAATGGGCGCATTCCGTACGGGCGCAGTTTTGGAATGCAAACGATTATCGAGCATCATCAAATTCGCGCGCTGCGCTTATGCTCACAGCCGGGGTTTGACCCGCAAGTGATATTTGATTAATCAAAAAAACTTGAGGCAAACGCCTCAAGTTTTTTTTGTGCTTATGCCGTTAATTCTTTGACGACTTCATTCACCAATTTCCCGTCGGCGCGTCCGCGCAGACGCGCGGCAGATTCTTTCATCACGGGCGGAAACTCGCGCGTATTCAAATCCGCCATGACCTGTTCCACTTCGATTTTGATTTCCGCGCGCGTCAATTGCGGCGGCATGTATTTTTCCAGCGCGCGAATTTCTGCCTGCTCTTGCGCGACGAGTTCGGGGCGATTGCCTTTGGTGTACAATTCGATGGCTTCGCGTCGCTGCTTGATTTGATTGTCCACCACGCGCAGCATGTCGCCTTCGGTGACCGGTTTGCCGAAATCGGGATTTTTCGGGTCCGTGCGCGCAAACTCCAGATTCGAAATCGCTGCCTTTAACATCCGAATTGCCGAAATACGACTCTGGTCTTTGGCGCGCATCGCGTCCCGTAAATCAGTATTTATTTGTTCTGGCAGTCCCATATAAGCATCAAATGGTAAGTGACAAGATACAAAGAGAAACTGTTTCTTGTAACCTGCCAAATATTGTTCCTTTCTCAAGGTATCAACAAAATTTTCCCCATTGCCGCGCGACTTTCGAGATAACGATGCGCGTCGGCGGCATCGCGCAGCGCGAATGTTTTGTCAATGCGGACGCGCAATTTTCCCTCAGACATCCATTGAAAAATATCGCGCGCGCGCCCTTCGTACTCCTCACGCGATGCAATGTAATGTCCCAGCGTCGGGCGCGTCATAAAGAGCGAACCTTTGCTCATTAACAGCAGCGGGTCAATCGGCGGCACTGCGCCCGAAGCGTTGCCCCACAATACTAACATGCCGCGCGGCGACAGGCAATTCAGACTGCCTTCCCATGTATCCTTGCCGACGGAATCATACACGACGGGAACACCTTTGCCGCCGGTGAGTTCCTTGACGCGCGCGACAAAATCATGTTGCGAATAAATAATGACATCATCACAGCCGAGTTCGACGGCGACGCGCGCTTTTTGTTCCGTTGACACGGTGCCAATCACGCGTGCACCGATAATTTTTGCGACCTGCAAGGTCAATTGTCCCGCGCCGCCCGCGACTGCGTGAATCAAGCACCATTCGTCGCGTTTCAACGGATAGGTGCTGAAACACAAATAGTGCGCGGTGACGCCTTGCAGCAAAACGGACGCGGCTTGTTCGTACGACACCGCGTCGGGGATGCGCACAACGCGGTGTGCGGGCACCAACGCGTATTCGGCATACGCGGGCGCGTCCAGCATAAACGCGACGCGTTCGCCAACCTGCGCGTCGGTCACACCATCGCCGATGGCATCAATCACGCCCGCGCCTTCGCGTCCCAATGTCGCGGGCAGCGGCAATTTGTAAAGCCCGGTGCGATGGTACGTGTCAATAAAATTGATTCCAATCGCGTGCAGTTTCACGCGCACGTGTCCCGCGCCCGGTGTTGGCGTTTCGATTTCTTCGTAACGTAAAACTTCAGGACCGCCTGTTTCGTGAATGCGGACTGCAAACATCATTTCACCTCATTCGTTTTTGTGTAGCCGCAGTATATGCGCGCGGCAGAATTTCATGCAAGAGAGTCGGATTGAAATCCCAATGCTGTGTCGCGCGATATGCGCGCAATTTTTCCAAATCGAGTGCGGCGGTGACGATTTCTTCTTGGTCACTGCTTTTCGTTTTTGTAATTACGGAACTGCCTAACGCGCACGGCTGCACAATCATGCTCGGACCGCGCCAATGCAAGCCAAATAAATCCGTCACCATGTTGGCGAGAATGCCGAAACATGGCGCTTCTTGGACGCGCGCCCGCACGCCGCGCGCTTGCCAAAATTCCTGTTCCGCGAAATCGTCCGCCGAGGGATTGATGAGAATTTCCGCGCCGCGCTGCCACGCCACGCGCGTCGTTTCCCAATACGTAAAATCCATGCACACCGGCGCCGCAACGCGCGTACTGCCAATGTCGAAAACGTTCAACTCGCTGCCCGCCGTCAGCCATGCGCGTTCGCTCGTGAAGGGATGCAGTTTTTTTTGCATGCCGAGCAGCGAACCGTCGGGCGCGAACAAATAGGCGACATTGTACAAGTTTCCGTTTGCATCGCGCGCAATTGTGGAACCGTTCATCAGATAAATGTTCAGTGCGCGCGCGACGGCGCTGCCCGTTGCCACAAACGCGCGCTCAACGTGCGGCGCGACGAGCAGCAAAATGTCGCGCAAACTCGCGCCGCTCGCATTCGCCGCGCCTTGCAGCCCGTCGCGCGTTTTGTGTTCCAAATCGCGAATGTTGGGCAGCATCCCGATCAAGGGCGTCCACGCGTATTCGGGAAAGGCGACGAGCTGCGCGCCCTGCTGCGCGGCTTGCGCGGCGAGCGCGTAAATTTTCTTTGCATACTGCGCGCCATTTTCGACAAATTCAAACCGCAGCTGCGCGGCGGCGACGGTGAGGACATCTGTCGCCGCGTGATGGACGAACCGCGTTGGCTGCGGAACGGCGCGCCGGATGGACGCGGGGCGCGCGCGATAGGCGAGCAAACGCGAAACGGCTGCGGCAAGCACACGGTCTTGAATTCGCATGGCGCGCCTTGGGACAGTTACGGCTCAAGCAACTTTTGGATGACGAACTGAATGATGAAAAGGACGATGGGCAAAACAAGCGCCGTAATCACCACATTCAGCGTTTCGGGCTGCCAGGGCCAGGTCGGGATTTTTTCCACCACGCGCTGCTGCATTTCGAGGGTTTCCGACAAATCTTTGAGCGGCGCAATTTTTTCCAGAGTACCCTCATCCATTTCGGCGTGTACCTGCGTGATGGTTGCTTCCAGCCGCGCGTTGATTTCGCCGAGCGCGCGTGTTTTTTCTTGGACCAGGCGGCGATGAATGCCGAGAAGTGGAACAAGAAAACACAAAAAGATGCCAAACGAAGCAAGAATGAAGGTGCCGAGCTGCGTTTCCGCCGCCGTCACTTGACTGCCGGTGAACGCGGCGCCATAGCCAAGGATGACGATAGCCAACGCGGTGCGCGCGGTGAGACCCGAAAGCGCATAAAGCGGTCCCAATTTGAACAGATTGATTTGCGCGTCCCTGTCATACACTTGTTTGACCAAATACAATTGGCGAAAGGTATGGAAAATAAACATGCCGTTGACGAACCACAAGAGTAGTTCGGCGCCGGCATGAAACCACTGCCAGTACATTGGCGCGTCGAGATTCAACAATTGATACGGCACGAACCCGCGGACCAATCCGATGATGACAAAGCACATGCCCGCCACGCTGAAGGCAAGGGTTCGCCAGCGCGGCATGGTGGTGAACTCAAAAACGAGCGTTTGGAATGTCGTTTCATCACAGTTGAGGGCGGGGCGGAACTCGTGAATGGCGCGCATTGCCGCGCGGTCGAGAAAATGGGTCATGCCCAGCACAAAGGCGCTGCCGCCGGCGATAAGCACAAAATAAATCTGTGAGAGGTCGGCGAGAACAACGCCGCTTGCCCAATTCACGAGATACTGCGTTGTCAACATTACGCCGCCAAACACCGCGTATGCGAGCCACCACGGACCGGGCAGCGCTTCGACGCGTATTTTCAAAACATCGAACCAACTTGGCGGATAGGTGCGCGCAAGCGTGACATGGTTTTGGTTTGGGGAGGGCATGGGCGCTTGAATCTTTATTCCTCCTTGGTGTTGGAAACTTGCGCATCGAACGCGGGGTTCAACAAATCCAAAATGGGATACGCGTGCCGCACGGCGTCAAGTTTTTCAAAATCCAAATCGGCGAGCAAAATTTGCGCGGTATTGTCCTGCGCTTGCGTAAGGATGCCGTGCCTGTCCTCTTTCAATTCGACGGGCGCATAAATTGCCGAATGTCCGCGATAATTCTCACCGAGCAAATTTGCCTGCACGCCGAACGTTTGATTGGCTTGGACCTCGCGCCAAAGGTCTTGCAAAAACTGTTCGGATTCGTGTCCCCGAAACAGCGCAGGGTCATACGCGGCAGGATGCAACAACATCCGCGCGCCCTGCAGCGCCAACGCGCGCGCGGTTTCCGAATACCGCACATCTTCGCCGATAACCAAACCGAAATCGCCAAGCTCGGTCACAAAGACGCGCAGCGCGTCGCCCTGTTTCACGCCCCATCCGATTTCTTGCGCGGTGCGGTGCATTTGGCGTTGGCGTCCGACGACCTCCCCCGCCGGATTGAACACACAGGCGGACATGTAAAAATCGTCGCCGTCCGGTTCTAGAACGGTGCCCGGCACGAGCCACACTTGCGTGCGTGATGCGAGGGATTGAAACAGATGCAGATAAAATTCATACACATACGGCGCGCGATCGCGCAGCCATGCGCGTAGCGCGCGCATGGCTGTGTCATCCGGGCGATACTCGCTGAAACGTCTTGTCGGCGCGTCGGCGTCAGAATCAAACATGCCAAATAACATGAACGCGGTTTGATGCGGCAAGACAATCAACTGTGCGCCGTGTTGGGCAGCCAATTCAATTGGCGCGCGCATGGCGTCGGTAAATTCTTGCGGCGTGTTGAAATATTGAAAGACGAGTTGGACTGCGGCGACACGCGTTTTCATGCGCCTATTGTATTAAAAGATGCGTCGGGATTCAAACGTCACTCTGGTTCTCTACTCCTTTGCTCAAGCATTGTACTGTCCGCGCATTGCGTCCGGCAGCAAGTCCGCAAGCGCCCCCATCACGCGCGCAGCGGCGGCGCGGTCGCGTTCAGCGCGCGTTGTCGCGCGAGGGTCGCGTAAGATAAAGGGTTCGCCAAAGCGCAATGTCAATGCGTTGTTGGTTTCATAGATGCTCAGCGGCAGGAGCGGAATTTGTTCGCGTGTGAGCAAGAGCAGAAAAATGCCCGCGCCCGGCGGCGGTTCGCACAACGCTGCGTTGGGACCCGATTGTCCTTCCGGTGCGAGAGCCAATAATGCAGGCGGTTCGGTGCGCGTCAATTCCAACGCGCGCCGCACGCCCACGACGGCTTGCCCGCGTGTGTATCCGCCATCCGCCACCGGCGCGACCGTCACGATTCCGTACACGCGCGCAATCCGCGCAAAAAGCCATTTCGTCAGTGGCTGCTTGACCGCACGCCCAAAACGCGTCGCATACATCCATTCTTGCGCCATGACGAATTGCAGTTCGTGCGGCGCGCGCGTTCGACGCGACGCAATCACGTCCAACGCGACGAGCGGACCCCACCACGCGGCGAGACGCGCGGTGGAATAGTGATTGAAAATGAGGAGAAACGGATTGTCCGCCGGGATTTTTTCCGCGCCGAGAATCTGCGGTTGGGGATAGAGAATTTGATGTGCGCCCGCGGCAAGCGGATGCAGAGTAGTGCGTGTGCCGCGCGCGATTTCAAATGCCGCGCGCGTTATCAAAGGCGCAGCGGCAAAAACATTTTGCGCCGGCGGCAGGACGGACATTACGCGCGAAATGCTCCGTCAAGCAGCAATGTGGCGCCGGTCATGAACGGGCAATCGTCCGAAACCATAAACACTGCCGCGCGCGCGATTTCTTGGGGCGTGCCAACGCGTCCGACGGGATATGCCTGACTCAACATCTGCAAATGCGTTTCCAAATCGCATCCGAGTTCGCGCGCTTCTTGCGCCATCATCGGCGTATCCACATCGGCAGGACAAATGGCGACGACGCGGATGTTTTCGCGCGCGTGGTCGCGCGCCATCGCTTTGGTCAACTGCAATTGCGCGCCTTTGGACATGGCATACGCGACCATCTTGGGCGACCCAAAGAGCCCCGCGCTGGAAACAATGTTGAGAATGACGCCGCCGTTTTGCGCGCGCAGATGCGGCACAACCGCGCGGCTGAATAGAAACGCGGCGCGCGCATTCACATTCATCACGTTTTCCCAATCTTGCAGAGAGGTTTCCTCTGCATTTTTGCGCGTAATGATTCCGGCGTTGTTGACGAGGATGTTGATTTTACCGAAATCGTTTGTAACGCGCGCGACGATTTGGTCCGGCGCTTGCGCGTCGCTCACATCGCCCGCGTAAAATTGCGCGCCCGTTTCGCGCGCGATGCGTTCACCGCGTTCGACATTGCGTCCGACAAATGCGACGCGCGCGCCTTCCATGCAAAATTCGCGCATCATCGCTTCGCCGATGCCGGCAGTGCCGCCGGTGATGAGGGCGACTTTGTTGGAGAGTTTCATCTGACTTTACGAATCCTTTGCACAAGCACTGTGCCGAGAACAAAATACAAGGTTGCCAGCGCAAAGATGACGGTATAGCCGAAATTTTCCGGCAGCCCGCCGGGCGCCGCGCCGACGCGATTAAAGTAATCGAGCAGCACGCCCGCAATCGGTACCGCAATTACCTGCGGCAATGTCATGGCAATGTGCCACACGCCCATATCTTTGGCGTAATCATCTTCCGAGGGCAGCACTTCGCTTGCCATTGCCCAATCTACCGATTGATACGCACCGTAACCGATGCCAAAAATCAGACCGAGCATTGCCGCAAGCGTAAAATCAGGCGCAAAGAGTACGAAGGCAATTGGTACGGCAGCTTGGAACGCGCTCGAAATATAGACCATCAATTTGCGCCCGTATTTGTCCGACAAAATTCCTGCCGTAATCGAACTCGGCAGCGCGCCGACCAAGAACAGAACCAAAAAAACACTCGTCGCTTCGATCGCGTTGGAGGCGGTGAATATCTCCAAAAAATTGAAGGTCTTGACCACATCGTCCATATAGTATTGCAAGAATTGCTGTACCGTGAACGTGCCCATGACCATGAGAAAGCGCGTCAAAAAGACCCAGCGAAAATCGTGGTCGGCGAGCGGTGAAAACAAATGACGCGCAAAATGCCATGCGTCAAACGGCGGCGGGCGTTTGGTCACTTTTGGTTCGTGGGCAAAGATGACCGTGCCGATGGTGGTGAGAACCAAAACAATCGCGGTGAACCAATACAATGCCGTAAGATTGGTGACGCCGCCGCTCGTGAACAAGAACGGCGCGAGTGCTCCGACAAAGGTTCCCATGATATTCATCAAGCCGTACCAACCGGACGCGCTGCCGCGCTGCTCCATCGGCACAATATCGGGAATCAATGCCGAGTACGGCGCGGTGGCGACATTGTTCCAGAATTCGACCCACATGAACGCGAAAATGTACAAGGGCAATGTGGACAAATCATTGGCTTTGGGTACGTATGCCAGCGCAAACAGCCCGATGACATTCATGGTCGTGCCAAGCACCATCCACGGACGTCGTCTGCCAAATCGTGTAATGATGCGGTCGCTCAACGCGCCAAAGAGGGGTGCGACCACCATCGAAACAAACGCGCCAAAGCCCAACACCATGCCGAGCGTTTGTCCCTTGACCGCGTCGCCGCCAATCATTTCGGCTTGCGCGGGCAATGTCGTAATCAGAATTATCGTCCAATGCACGCCGTTCCCGAACCAGTACAGCGAGAGCATTGCCTGACTGAAGGTAGAAAGGCGGGGACGTTCGGCGGTTGCGGTGAGAGTTGCCATAGTTGGAGATTGGGGAGTAGAGATTAGAGCTTTGATTCGTTCAAATCTCTACTCTCTAGTCGCTAACATCGCGTTCTTGTCGTTCGCGTTCTTGCGTATCAATCGGATGTTCCAACGCGTGCGTGTCCGCGCCTTGCCCGCGCAGTAATTCCAAGGCGTGCGGGAGCGCGGGGAGAATGGTCAAGAAATTTTCGCGCGCGGCTTTCGGGCTGCCGGGCAAATTGACAATCAAGGTGTGCCCGCGAATTCCGGCGACCGCGCGCGTCAACATCGCGTGCGGTGTTTTTTGCAGACTTGCCGCGATCATTGCATGCACGAGCCCCGGCGCTTCGCGTTCGACAGCGGCGCGCGTGGCTTCCGGCGTCACATCGCGCGGCGCGAAACCGGTGCCGCCTGTCGTCAAAATCAAATCCATGTGCGCGTCGTCGCACCATTTTTCCAACGCGCGTTTGATTTCGATAAAGTCATCGGGGCAAACATAATAGAGGTCGGTCAGTTGATGAAAGTGTTCTTGAATCAGTTCCATCAACACGGGACCCGATTCGTCTTCGTAGATGCCTTGATAGGCGCGGTCAGAAATAGTGAGTACGGCGATTCGATACATGGTAAGTGAAGATGGGAGACTGGAGATTGGAGACTAGAGATTGGAGATTGGAGACTAGAGATTGGAGACTGGAGACTAGAGATTCAAATCAGTCTCCAGTCGCTAGTCTCTCATCTCTCTGTCATGGAAAATGCACCTCATGGTGTCCGTACCGATTCATGATTTCGACCGTCTCTTGAATCGGCAGTGCATAGACGAGATGATTGTCGCGCCCTTGCATCGTCTCGGCTTTGAATAAGGAATTGAGCACGGCTTCTTCGGTTGTTTCGACGACGGCATCGAAAAGTTTGTTGATGAGCGCGGTGTCTTCCACCACCTGAGCCAGCGTGAGAGTCGGCGCATCAGAGTGATGCGGGCGATTGCGCGTCGTAGAAAAGCAAATGGCAAAATCGCCGCTCGTGTTGCCGCCTTGCGTGCCTGTGCGCGCGAGTCCGAAGGGCACGCGCATGCCCATCCGTTTCAATTGACGTGAGGTCATGGGCGCGTCAGTGGCAATGACGACAATCACACTGCCTTGCGATTCGCGCCGAATACGTTCGTCGTAATCGAGCAATTCGCGTCCGATTGGCACGCCGTCAATGCGCAATTTGGCGCGCGAACCAAAATTCGACTGCACCAAGGCGCCGACCGTGAACCCGCCCAATTCTTGCGGCAGTACGCGCGACGCAGTGCCGATGCCGCCTTTGAAATCGTAACAAAGCATGCCCGTGCCGCCGCCCACTGCGCCTTCGGTGACGATTCCATCGCGCGCCGTGTCAATCGCTTCAAACACATGTGCGCGCGCGACATGCCGACCGCGCGCATCGTTCAAATAGCTGTCGCTCGTTTCTGCCACAATCGGCGAGATGCCCCACGTCGTGACGCTCATGTCGTTCGAATGTTCAAACGCCCAATCAATCACCGCGTCCGCGACGCGCGGCACGTTCATGGTATTGGTGAGCATGATGGGGCCTTCCATCACGCCCATCTCGTCAATCTGCTGCGTGTTGGTGACTTCGCCAAACCCGTTGATGCGGACGACTGCGCCGGTAATTTTTTCCAAAAACAAATCGCCGGGGTGCGGCAAGATTGCGGTGACGCCGGTACGCACGGGACCTTGCCCGGGAAGCAGCGCGCCTTTGCCTTGCATCAATGTGCAGTGTCCGACGCGAACGCCTTGTACATCGGTGATGGCATTGTGTACCCCAGGAGGCAAACCGCCGACGACAATGCCGAGGTCGCGGGCGCGGGGACGATTGCCGAATCCGTTACTCATGGGTGATGATGATAGCGATGCAGCGCGGCATTGTCAATGGGGGGTGCGGCGACGCGCAGTTTCCTTTTAAGAGGGTTTGCTGCCGCGCCGGCGCAATCACGTGCATCTGTCGTCCGATACGGCGACGGCGGCGCGCGTCGGCGCGCGACATGGCGCCCCGGTTGTGTTGACGGTCAAGGCAGGCGAAATGTTTGAACGGAATTTTTTGTTTTATTGTTCGGCGAACAGAGTGTGGCTCACGGCACATGTGCCGCCGGAATTTCTTGGCGTGCCGGATTTGTTTTTCAAACGCAAGGGGTAGTTGTAAGCAGGCACGGTTAATATACGACCAACGCCATATTGTTGAAATAGCCCGACGTGCGTTGGTGGTTTGCCCAACTCGTAAAACGCTTGGTGCCGTCATACGGGTCGTGATAGGTAATGCCTGCGGCATTCGCAGCAACAATCAGAACGGTGTGTTCGTAAGGCGTCAGGCGGACTTTAGTGCCATTCGATAGGGTAACATTCTGCGGCGTTTGATGCGATTCGCGCCAGGTGGTCCACCAAATGACCGGGCGTCCTTCGCGCAAATTTTGCAAAATGCTGGCTTGAAAATTTTCGTACGGCTGCCCGTAATAGACGGTGGACGCGCGTCCCAATTTCGCGAGACCTTTTTTCAACGCCTGCGCGTACGTGCCGTAATGGGTCAGTCCACCAAATAGTTCGTAATTGGTTTCGCCCCGAATGCCTTCGTACGGATTTTCGCTAAACTCCATTGCCGCAACAATTTGATTTTCCGAAAGCGCGCCAAAGGTCGCCATCGCGGCAACCGATTCTTCGCAGGTCAAGGTTTGCTGTTGACGATACAGCGGAACGCCTCTGATGCTCAACGCGGTCGCAGCGGAAACGGACGCGTTGACAGAATTGATGGCAGGCGCGTTTGTCGCCGCGCCGGGAATCGTCAGTCGTTGTCCCGAAAACACAAATTGGTTCGGCAAATTGTTGGCAATCGAAATTGCCTGAATGGTGACGCCATGCCGAATCGCGATGCGAAACAAGGTATCGTCGGGTTGGACAATGTACGAAACGGCGGTGGTGTTGAGTCTTGAGTTGGTCGTGTTGGCGGGCGCGTTGTTTTGCGGCAATGCTTTGGGCGGCGGATTGTTTTGTGCGGGCGCGGGCGCGCTGTTGTGGTCTTTTGCAGGGGGGGGGGGATTTGCCGATGCGGCGCCCGGAATTTTCAAAGTCCAGCCGGTGTACAGAAAGCCGTTGGGTGGAATGTCATTCGCTTCTGCGATGGCGTGGACGGAGACGCCGAATTGCCGCGCGACGGAATACAAGGTGTCACCCGCGCGAACGAGATAACTTTTGCCGGGCGTTGTCTGCGCGACGGAAGCGGACGTCTGGTGCGGCGCAGCAGCTCCGCCGGGAATGACCAAACGCTGCCCGGCATACACCCAGCTTTGTAGGGTAAGCCCATTGGCATTCGCGAGCGCTTGCGGTGCGACGCCATATTTGCGCGCGATGGAATACAGAGTTTCGCCGTACGCGACAAGGTGCGACGGAGAGTCGGCGTGTGCAGTGACAGGCAGCGCAAGCGCAATCAGCAGAAACAACAGCAGCGCGAAACGTTTCATGTCCGTTTTCATATGTGAGCGTTGGCGCTATTGTATCAAAAAATCGCGCGGCGCGCGAGTTTGAAAAAAAAACGGGCGGTCTCGATGCCCGCCCGAATGGTTCAATGTAAAGTTTCGGAATTGTCGGACGCGTCCGCCAACGGCGTGACAATTTGGTTTTGGAGGTCCACGCTCACGGCAGGCGCGGGCGTTTCGGTTTCACTGCGCGGTTCTTGCGCAATGGGGGCAAGTTCATCGCCTGAAATAATTTCGGTGGGGATAGGATTGGCAAAAATCGTCGGCGCGTCGGCAATCTCGATGGCAGAGGGCAGCCCGGCGTTCAAGACACCAAAATGCGGCGCGGTCGGCGGATGATATTCCGTCTCGGGCGCAGTCGTTGTCTCAAAGGTTGGTGTCTGCGCCGGCGCGTGAATTTCCGGCGCTGCAATTTCCGAAAGTGTGTC
>CAZXYP010000071.1:0-18395 GCA_964644955.1 uncultured Anaerolineales bacterium
TGGTGACGGCGGGACAGCTGCACGGTGGTACGGCGTTCGTATGGATGCTGCGCGCGTTTGGCGCGAGTCTGCTGCTGCTGCCGTTCCTCGGGGATGCGCGTGAGTTTGTTTCGGTCAGCGTATGGTTGACGCTCGGCGCGACCATGTTGGCGGTTTGGTCCGGTATCGCATGGCTCTGGCGCGGACAACTTGCGCGTGTGCCGTTGACGATGTTGGTGTGGGTAGTCGTATTGTTTCTCGCGGCGGCGCTGCCGTTATCGCCGGCGTTTTTTGGACGCGTCGCGATTTTATTCGGCGCATACGCGTTGGGTGTGGCGTGGTGGCTGCTTTTGGTCGCAGGCGCGGCGTTGTATTTGACTCCGGTGTGGCGCGAGATTTTTGCGAGCCGCGACGTGGCGCCCAAAGAACCATCGCGTTTGGAATATGCGGCATTGGGCATCGGTCTCTTGCCCGCGTTCGTTATACTGATTGCGCCGGGAATTTTCATGGCGCCGTTTGGCGCGCAAGCGGACGCGCCGGCGATGTTCGCTCAACTGCTGAAACCGGCAAATCTTGCCGCGCTCGCGTTTGTCGCAGCGGGATTCATCGTCCCGCTTTTGTTTTCTTTTGAATTGGCGCGACGGCGTTCGCAAGGCGCGGGGTTCTTGCCGCCCGTGCTGACGGGGTTTTTGGATTTGAGCGCTGCCGGCGGGATGATGGATACCGTGTACCGTTTTTTGCGCGGTCTGACGCTGCAAAGTCTGGCGCTTTTGGAACAGCCGCCGATTGCGTGGCTTTTCTTTCTCGCCATTTGGACTGCCGTTTGGATTACGGGGCTCGCGCGCTAAAATTCATTTATTGAGAGGATGACAATGAAACGCCTGATGATTTTTCTGGCACTAGTATTTGTGATTGCCGGTTGCCAAAGTGCGACGAATACTCCGGCGCCTAAGCCGACAGTGCTTACTTATTCTACTCCCATCATGTTACCGACGCTGACGCCGCAGCCCTTGACGGACCCGGAACTCGGCAAACTCAAGCAGCAACTCAAAGCCGCGTTCGATGCCAAGGACAGCGATAAACTGCGCGACACGATTTCCTTTAGCAAGTGGGTTGGGTCCATTTACCGTCAGGGCGGCACGATGCCAATAGACCCGCCGCGCGGGCTGGCGCTTTCGATGCAATTTGCCAAAGACTTTGATTTGGAAATTGATGCCGAACGTCCGACGTACGAGCCGAATTGGAGTATGAATGATGCCGGCGCCGCCGAGTTTGTGCGCGTCACGCCAAAAGACGGAAGCGCGCCATTTTTCGCGCACCTGCTCATCAAGCATGAACCCGGCGGTTGGCGCTATGTAGGCATTATTACGCGCATTCCCTATTATGATGCGCCGACGGTCGCGCAATTGCGCGCGGATACAAACAAGTATCTGGGCAAAGAGTTCATGTATGTCGGAACGTATCAAGGCAAAGAGAATCCGCCGTCGGATGCAGGTCCCGCGCCGACGGATAACGCGTTCCTTGTGAATACCTTTGCCGGTCCGATTTGGGTGACAATGAGTGAGGCAGCGTATGTGCTGCCTTTGCCCGCGGACGTGGATACAAAAACCGGGCAACCGGTGCGTCTGTTTGGAACGGTCAAGGAAAAAAATGGTCAGTCGTATATTGAAGCCGACAGTGTGACGTTCATTTCGCCGGATGATTTCGCACACTCGCGCGGCGTCATCGAGGCGGTGGACGCGGCAGCGCGGACTGTGAAAATCAAATCCGAAAACAACGGGGCGACCACGCTTTACCTGCCGACGCTGGCTTTTGTTTCCCTTGCGGACGGAACGCGCGGCGAATTTGCGGATTTGAAGGTAGGACAAACGATAGATGCCATCGGCGTGCCGCAAAAAGATGGAACACTCTTGGTCGAGCAATTGTATCTTGCCAAATAGGAATCCATGCACCAACTGCGCGCGGATGGCGCAGACGCGACCGCGAAAATTTTACCGCTCAAAAAACGCGACGGGTCCAAAACCTTTCGCGTTTTTTTTGGGAACAAAGCGCAAACCGTGAGCGTCCGTTATTCAAATCTCAATGAAGGGGAACAAAAGATGAAGCGCTTTATTCAAATCGCAAGTGTTTTGACGCTGGGCATTGCAGGATTGCTCGCAGTTTTGGCGTTGTCGGTACAAAACGCCGCCGTGCAAGCCGCGTCCGCGCAAGACGAAACGACGCCGACGCGCGTGATTGCCGTGTCCGGCACCGGACGCGTGAGCGGCGCGCCGGATCAGGCAAGTATTTCGATTGGCGTGCAAATCACCGCGCCCACATTGGCGGAAGCGACACAGCAGGCATCCGCAAACATGACGAAAGTGTTGGATGCCATCAAGGCGCAGGGGGTTGACCCAAAAGACATCCAGACAAGCCAATACAATGTCAATCCCATCACAAATTACAAAGAAGGACAACCGCCGGAAATCACCGGTTATCAGGTGACGAACGTCGTTAATGTCACGGTAAAGAATCTGGACAATCTTGGCAAAATTCTCGACGCGGGCATGAGCGCGGGCGCAAATTATTTGGGCGGCGTTTCATTCAGCATCGCGGACACGAAAGCGTTAGAGACCGAATCACGCACATTGGCAGTCAAGGACGCGCAGCAAAAAGCGCAAACGCTGGCGCAAGCCGCAGGCGTGAAATTGGGGCGCGTGCTTTCGATTACGGAAGGCGCGAGTTATAATCCGCCGCCGATGCCGTACGGGCGCGCGATGGCGGCGGATGCGGTTGCCCCGGGCCCCGTGCAGGCGGGTTCGCTCGAAATTGCCACGAATGTCGAAATGCGCTTTGAGATTGTGGATTGAGGAAACGAAACAATGAATCAACTCAAAAAACTTTCACTGCCGATGTTTTTGACCGCCGGCACCCTCGCCGTCATTGCGATCGTGGCATTGATGGCGCAGAATGGCGCGCGTGTGGCGCACGCGCAAAGTCCGACGCCAACCGCGCCTCGTACCGACCTCGGCGTATCGGGAACGGGACGCGTCTTTGTAACGCCCGATACCGCGATTGCGTCCGTTGGCGTTGACATTACTGCGCCGACACTCGCCGAAGCGACGCAACAAGCATCTGACCAAATGACTGCCGTCATCAACGCCATCAAAGCGCAAGGCGTGGATGCCAAGGATATTCAGACCAGCAGTTACAGCGTGTATCCGATTACAAACGCGTCCAAAGAAGGCGAGACGCCCAAAATTACCGGCTATCATGTGACCAACATCGTGACCGTAAAAATCCGCAACATTGCGAATGTGGGCAAAGTGTTGGATGCGGCGATTGGGGCGGGCGCGAATTCCGTCAACAGTGTCATGTTCACGGTGGACAATCCCGCGAAAGCGCAGGCCGAAGCGCGCACGCTGGCGGTGAAAGATGCAATGGCAAAAGCGCAAACGCTCGCGACCGCCGCGGGCGTCAAGGTGGGCAAAATCATTGTCCTTAGTGAATTGTCCGGCGGCGTCCAACCGATTTACAAAACCGCGGAGTATGCGGCAGCCGAAGCCGCGGGCGGCGCGGGTCCGGTGGAAACGGGGCAAAACGAAATTTCCGTGACTGTCGAAATGCACTTTGAGATTGCTCAATAGGGATTGCGCCATACGGATTTGTGGAGAGGGAATAGCAGAGGACGCGACCAATCGCGTCCTCTTTTTTTTCTTTCGGAATATCCGGGGAAACAACGCAACAGCCGTGCCCTTCGCTCGAGGGGGTCTTGAAAAATTCCCCGCTTTTGTTAGAATGGCGGGCGATGAAAAAGGGTATGGAGCAAAACGATGAGTGATGAACGGGTAGCCCTTGTAACCGGCAGCGGCAAGGGGATTGGGCGCGGCATTGCGGAACGGCTCGCGCGCGACGGGTATATTGTCGTCGTCAATTATCGCCGTGACGCGGCAGCCGCGCAAGAGGCGCTGAATGGAATCCAGACAGTTTCGTCGCAATCTATCGCGCTGCAAGCCGATGTGGCGACGCCTGAAGGCGCGCAGCATTTGATTGCGCAAACGCATGAAAAATTCGGACGGCTCGATGTGTTGGTGAATAACGTCGGTCCGTTTCTGGTGAAATCGTTGTATGACACGTCGGTGCAAGAGTGGCAAGAAATTCTGAACGGCAATCTGTCATCGGCGTTTTATTGCATCAAATACGCGCTGCCCATCATGCGCGAGCAAATGAGCGGACACATTATCAATCTCGGTTCGCTCAATTCCGAAAACGCGCGCGGCGCGCCGACGACGACGGCGTACAATGTCGCCAAGACCGGCTTGGTGGTCTTGTCCAAATCGGTCGCGCGCAATGAAGCGCGTTTCGGCATTCGCTGCAATCACGTCAATCCCGGATTTATCGAAACCTACGCGACGACGGATGCTGACCGCCGCGAATTGCCAAGTATCATTCCCCTGGGCGCGATGGGACAGGTCCAAGACATTTCCAATCTCATCGCCTATCTGCTTTCCGAGCAGGCGAATTACATCACCGGCGCGGTGATTAATGTGCATGGCGGATTGTGGGTGTAGGTATTTTTGATTTGTGATGGATGATTTATGATTGAACAACGACTGGAGCGTTTGCGCGCAGAAATGGTAACGCGCGGCGTGGATGCAGTGGCGGTGGTGCCGTCGGCGAATTTATTTTATTTGACCGGCGTGCAGATGCACCTGTCGGAACGCGTGACGCTCCTGCTTGTGACGCGCGATGCGGCGCATTTGCTCGTGCCGGCGCTCGAAGTGCCGCGCGTCGAAGCGCGCGCGCGTGTTCCGATGCAATTGCACGCGTGGAGCGATGCGGAATGGGTCAAGCAAGGTTGGGCGTCACTGCAAAAAAGCGTATCGCTCGACGGACAAAACATTGCGGTGGATTATTACAGCGTGCGGGCGTTGGAACTGATGCAACTGCAAGACGCGGCGCGCGACGCGAAATTTTCCGACGCGAGTCCGTTGTTTGAAGCATTGCGGATGTTGAAAGACGCGGCAGAAGTGGACGCGATGCGGCGCGCGGCGCGCGTGTTGGAAACTTCGATGGACGCGCTGCTGCATGAAATACGCGTCGGCAATACGGAACGCGAACTCGCGGCGCGTTGGCAGTGGCTCATGTTTGAACACGGCGCGGACGGCATTCCCGACGCGCCGATTGTCGCGAGCGGTCCGAATTCCGCGCAGCCGCATACGACCGCCACCGCGCGCGAAATTCAAAACGGCGACTTGCTCATCCTCGACGGGTGGTGCGCAGTGGACGGTTATTTTGGCGACATTACGCGCACATTTGCGATTGGCGATGCGGCGGATGAATTGAAACAGATTTATACTTTGGTCATGCGCGCGAATGAAGCGGGCAGGGCAGTGGCGAAACCCGGCGCGCAATGTCAGGATGTGGACCGCGCTGCGCGGCATGTGATTGCGGATGCGGGTTTCGGCGCGTATTTTCCGCATCGTACCGGACACGGACTCGGGCTCGAAGTGCATGAAGCGCCAAACATGGTCGAGGGCGATACGCGGATTCTTGTGTCCGGCAATACGTTTACGGTCGAGCCGGGAATCTATCTCGCAGGCAAAGGCGGCGTGCGGATTGAAGATGATGTTGTCGTTACCCAAGAGGGCAGTGAGAGCTTGACGACATTTTCGCGCGAACTGCGTATGTTATAATTTCACGCGCAAGTGAACATCTCAACCGCGTAGGCGCACGCTGCCTACGCGGTCTTGTTTCCAATGAATCCATACGCCCGCTATAATTTTCTGCGCGTCCTCATCGCCACGCTTGCCGCGTTGATTGCGTTATTCGTCGTCGTCCCGTTGGTCTATGATATTGCCGACGTGCGCACGAACCTCGAAGAATTTGTCGCGCCGACGCAGGTCGCCGAAATGCGCCGCAAAACGCGCGGGGCGCGCAATCCCACTGCAACCTCTGAACCCATTCTCGCCACACGCGCTCCCACAAAAATTCCTCCAACCCTTGCGCCGCCGCAGCCCACAGTTTCCGCGTTGAACGGAATTCCCATCGAACGCTTACTCGTTTTGTCCGACGCGACGCGCGCGCATGTACGCGATATTTTCGCGCAAGGGCAGGCGCAGGGGCGCAACCCGCGCGCGTTTTCCAAAGTCGGCGACAGCACGATGGTATATCCGCCGTTCATGGTTGTCTTTGACCGCCGCGCGTATCGGCTCGGCAAATTCGCGTATTTGCAGCCGACGATTGACCATTACGCCGGCGCGTTGGGGCGTTCGAGCGTGGCGGTGAAAAAAGGGATGCACACGTGGTCGCAGTTTGACCCCGCGTGGACAATTCCGGAATTGTGCGCGCCGGATGAGGGACCGCTCGCCTGTGAAATTCGTTTGCACAATCCGGCGGTTGTTATCATTCGGCTCGGGGCAAACGATACCGAATTTCCGCGCGAGTTTGAACACAATCTCAACGCGATTGTGCGCTATTGTTTGGAGCGCGGCATCATTCCCATTCTCGGCACCAAGCCGGACCGTCAGGAAGGCGAATCGAATTTGCTCAACCATCTCATTCGCAAAACTGCCGCCGCGCACGCAATTCCTTTGTGGGATTATGATTTGATTGCCGGCACCGTGCCGGGACGCGGGCTGGAACCGGACTTGATTCACATGCAGGGGGGGGGGACGCGCGATTATACGTCACCGGAAGCGATGCGCGCAGGCGATGCCCTCGAAGATTTGTCTGCGCTGATGATGCTCGATACGCTGCGGCGCGAACTCGAAATGCGCTGAAAAAAGATTTTTTCGGAAAAGAAAACCCCGTTGTGCGACGGGGTTTTTTTATGGTGCGGCGGTTTGTTCAAGCGCGCCGGCAATTAGGTTGGCATAAACTTGCGCGCCTTCGGGACGCAGGTGGATGCCGTCTTTCCAAAACCATTCGGGATGCGAAGCGCTCGCGCTGTTCCAATCCACCACCTGCACATTCGTGTAAAGTTTTGCGCCGTCCGCCAACGCGTGATTGTTCGTGTCCTGCCATTTGCGCGGCACCTTGGTCGTGAGAAATAGTACGCGCGGCGTGTCCGCCAATACGCCCATCATTTCTGTAAATTGTTTTGGCGTGAAGGTGCCGTTATTGCCGAGATGGATAATGACCACCGAAGGCAAGCGCTTTGCATCCTTGTACGCTTGCAGCAATCGAATCGCCGTCGAAACCTGCCGACCGAGTTTCGCATCTACCAACATCGCATTGACGGACTTGCGTAAATAATTCGACGCGCCGAGCATGACCGAATCGCCAATCGCGAGTGCCTGCACCTGCCCGGGATTGGGCAGCGGCACGGCGGATGCCGCCGCGACATTTTTTGTAACGGGCGGCGAAACGCGTTTTGGGAGCGCCGCTGCCTTGAGGCGATTGCCTTTCATCTCACGAAATTCTTGCAGCGCAAGACAGTCGGCGAAACAAGGGCGCGCGGTTTTTTGCGCGCGCGATTTGTTGATGCGGAACGCGCTGTCAAAATCATTTTCGCGTGCATATATCACCGGTACGCGCGCGAGCCGCAACTTTTGTACCCACGCGTCAATCACGGGACGCGTTTCCTTTGCAAGGATGGCGGGCGCTGTGAGGTCATTCGCCTCTGTGGGAATCACAAAAGAAACGGATGTCATTTCAGATGAAACCGGCGACGCGACTTGGTTGGACTCGTCTGCGGTTTGTTCCGCCGTAAGGGAAAATTCTGCAAGGGACAGTGGTTCGCTTTCGTCTTCCGGCGCCGCCAAAACATAATCGGGCTGCTCCGACGCTTGCGCGTTCACGACCGCACTGCTCAAAACGATACCGCCTGTCAGGAGCAAGCCCAAGCCGACAAGGGACGCGATGCCGAAACCCCAGCGCCGCGCGCCGCGCGTTTGCGTCCACCCGTTCCAGGACCGTCCGAGAAGTCCGCCGCGAATCGGGCTCTCGACTAGACGAAACGAAATTTCCGCGAGCGCGAACGTAACGACAAATCGAAAGCCCAACAGCGTCGCGCCTTCGAGCGTCGTGTCCAATTGCGGACGCGTGAGCATAAAGACGGGCCAATGCCACAAATACAAACTGTAGGAGCGCAGACCAATCCATTGCAGAATCCCAATGCCCAGCAGCGGACCGACGAGCGGTGATTTGGGATGCACGACTGCCGCAATCAAAAACGCAGTGGCGATGGAAACGAGCAGCATTCCGCCTTGATACAAAAACGGATTGAACTCGTCCATGAACAAAAAAGCAGCGACGAGCCCGAGAAACGCCGCCAAGCCGATGCCGTCCAGCGCCCAATGCCGCCATGCGCGTTTTGAATCATTTGCTTGCGGTGACCACACCAACGCGAGCGCCGCGCCAATCAACAAACCGAATGCGCGCGTATCGGTCCCGTAATATACGCGCGACGGGTCGGTGTCGGGGTGATACAAAATTCCCATCCACAACGCCGACAACAGCGCGCCGAGCATCAACACAAACAGTGCGCCGCGCGTTTTCAAGCGCACGAGGAGAAACGCAAAAATGAGGGGCCACGCCAAATAGAATTGTTCTTCGACCGCGAGTGACCACAGATGCTGCAGGAGCGAAGGGCGTCCAATCGTTTCAAAATAACTTTTTTGCGCGCCAATGAGATACCAATTGGTGATATAGGTCAATGCCGCAACGACGTCGCCGCGAATACTTGCAACTTCATCGGGCAAAAATACAACCATCCACACCAACACTGCCGCGAGCATCGCAAACAGCGCGGGCAAAAGCCGCCGCGCGCGCCGCTGCCAAAAGTTTCGAAAATTGATTGTCTTGTGCTTGCGGTATTCGTTCAGCAAGAGCAGCGTTATCAAATAACCGCTGACGACAAAAAAAACTTCGACGCCGAGAAAGCCGCCGGGAATCCATGCGAGGTCGGCGTGATACAACAGCACGGCAAGAACCGCCAGCGCGCGCAAGCCGTCCAACCCGGGCAAATAACCGGGACGGGGTGAATTGGGGTTTGGGGATAAAGACGCGCGCGGCATCAATTGCGAAAACATATCCGGAATGATTCTACGATAGAGTACGATCATAGGACGCAAGAATTATGGTCAAGGTTTCAAAAAAAGCAAACCGCAGTGGTATTGCTTCACTGCGGTTTGCGTGTGGGCGAATTGGGTGTGGCTGCGCGCAAGGATGGAGTTTGTACTACCGCGCGGGTCCGGATTCCGATGCCGATGCCATGCCGCCGTCGGCAAGGGAATTGCCCAATGCAAGCGCCTTGAGCGCCACGTCATGGTCATGTCCCAATTGGCGCGCCGCGTCCGCATTCATGCTTTCGACTGCAATTTCAATGTCGGGACCTTCAATGAGAGTTTGTAGGTATGGGGCAAATCCTGCCTCGGTGAGTATGACTAACGCCGCTTTTCCGGGACCGAGCGCACTGCCAATCTCGGCAAGGCGTTTGTGCGGAATTCCCGTGTCGAATACGTGCGCCGCCGCGCCGCCGACCAATGCCCCCACTGCGGCGCCTGCAACCATTCCACCGGGACCTGCAATCAATCCCAAGACCCCACCGAGAATGCCGCCGACAGCTGCGCCGCGCCCGCCGCTGACATCCGTCGTCTCGTGAATGTGCAATTTGTTGTGCGCGTCGCGTTCCACAACTGCCGCGTCCATCACGTCCGCGCCCTGTTCAACACGCGCATTTTGAATTTGTTTCAACTTGACTTTAGCGGTGGCTGCGTCGGGACAGGTAGCGACCAAAATTTGAATGACTTGACTCATCAGAACTCCTTCCCCCCGGGGCCAATTCGGTAAATATGCTTGCTCGGAGCGTTGCCGCATTATAGCATGACGTGGAATGCGAACGGTGCGTGCGCTGCGTATTCCGCGCGAGAGATTTGCTGATTTGGAATTGTACGCTACGATGTGCCAATCCATTTCGGCACGCTTGGACAAAGGAGCAAGGCACAATGGCGATTACAAATAGAATCGCGCCTCAATGGGCGCATGACTGAGTCCACTTACACTCCAACTGCGCTTCTAGGCAGGTACCGCGACCGCAACTGGGCGCGCCGTCAATTTGCGCGTGTCATGTTCGCGTTGACGGGATGGCGCGTTTCCATCCAGCATCCCGTTCCGGACAAGTGCGTGGTGATTGGTGCGCCCCACACCTCAGGCGCGGATTTGTTTGCGGCGTGGTTTTTGATGTTGGTGACGGGAATACCACTTTCGTGGGCTGCCAAAGATGAATTGTTTTTTCCGCCGCTGGGTTGGTTCTTGCGCGCCGTAGGCGGCATTCCGGTCAACCGTCGCGCCCGAACGGACTTTGTCGGGCAAATGGTCAAGCATTTTGAAACGCGCCGCGTTTTTGTTTTGGGCATTGCGCCCGAAGGTACGCGCGGGAATAAAACATTTTGGAAGACTGGTTATTATTATATTGCCTTGCGCGCCAATGTCCCGCTCGTCTTTGGCTATGCCGATTACCAACGCAAGGTCGTCGGCTTTGGGCCAATGATGCTGCCCAGCGGCAACCTTGAAGCCGATTTTGAACATGTCAAAGCATATTACGCGGCGATTCCGGGACGTTTTCCCGAACGACAGGGTGAGATACGACTCAAACCGGCGGAAGATCCCGTCGCATAGCAGGAAAAACATTCGTGCGCGCCGCTATTGCGGCGCGCTTTTTTTTCCGCGTTTTCAAGGCAAATAATCGTTTGTGAATGCTCGATGTACATCCACCGACGTACTGATAAATCCTGCTTCGCGCATGAATTGTTCCATCGCTTGCCAATCTTCAAGCCGAGTTTCTCCAAGCCGCGTGTTTTTCCACAGCGGGATTGACGCCAGCAATACGGCTTTGCTCGTCGCCAAATTATTGCCCCCCGCTTCCGGCACGCGCTTGATGGCGATTTGCAGTGCGTCGTCCGGATTGTTGATGGTGTCTTGAATGCCGCGCATCAGCGCGCGCACAAAACCGCGCGCGAGCTGTGGGCGCTCCTTCAAAGTTGCCTCATTCGTCGCAATGCCGTTGCCCACCAGTTTCGCATATTCCCACGTGTTGATGCTGTTGACTTTTTTGCCCGCGAGCTGCAGCTGCACCGGTTCGTTATTCGCATACGCAACAGCTGCGTCCACCGTGCCTTGATTCACCGCTTGCGCTTGAGTGAAACCGATATTGTCCACCGTAACATCTTGTTCGCTTAAGCCGCTGGCATACAAGAGCGCGCGCCATGCCGTGTACGATGCGCCAAACAAGCCGGGCAGCCCGACCTTTTTTCCGACAAGGTCTTGCGGCGTGGTGATATTTTTCTCCGCCAGCGAAACGACCGCAATCGGAAACGCATTGTACCAATTGCCGATATATACAATCGGCACATTTTGCGCGCGGGCTTGCAAAATTTGGTCGCCGGTCACAATCGCGAAATCTGCCTGCTTTGCGCCGACGAGTTTGATGCCGTCGAATTCAAAACCCCAATTGTATTTGAGTTGAATGCCTTCTTGCGCGAAATACCCTTTTTCTTCCGCGACATAAAACGGCGCGTACTGCACATTTGGGATATACCCCATCACGAGCGTCACCGGAGTGACCGGCGCTGTGGTCGGAGTCGGCGCCGCAATTGGCGCACACCCGATGGTCAAGAATCCCACCACCGCAATAAACGCACTGCTCAAGCGAAACACCTTACCCATACGATTCCTCCTGCGAGCATCGCTCGCCACAAAATAAAATGCCTTGCCTCCGATTCGGGGCAAGGCAAAACGAGCGCGCGCACAACGACAATGACCCGCGTCACAAAAAACCCGAACAAAAAATTTTTGTTCGGGGTCGTGATGCACGAGTAATCGCATGGCGTCAAGTTCACGCAACGCAACAACGCCACATGCCTGCAATCGCAAACATGCGGACGCATACCTCTTTCATCCGGACTATACCGTCGGCTTTGGACTTTCACCAAATCCTGCAACAATTTGTGAACGCAAACGGACTGCCTGTATGTTTGCGTCTGGAGCCACGAATCGTCGCTCGTGGGCTGTACCACCGATCGGGAATTCTCGCGCGTATGTGCTTTAACGTCGCAAGTCACCCTGCCCCGAGGTTGTATTCAATTGAGGCAATTTTATAAACAATGATGCAGCGCGTCAAATTTCCGCGTCACGCTTGGGTGTAACGCCAGGGCATCAAGATCCGTTCCAGTATCGCAACAATGACATACATACTCAAGTTCATGAAAATCAACGCGACGATGCCCGCGAACAAAAGCGGTGTGTCAAATTGCCCGCGCGCGAAATTCAACAAAAAGCCAATGCCGCGATCTGCCCAAAACAATTCGACGACCAACACGCCAATCACCGCCAGCGTCAGCCCAACGCGAATACTGCCAAAGAGATACGGCAGACTCGCAGGCACTTCCAATTGCGTAAACACTTGTCGGTCGGTCGAGGCGATGGAACGCATCAGCGCGCGTTGTTCGTCGCCGATGTTGCGCAGCGCGGCGATGGTATTGACCAGCATCGGAAAGAACGCGACGAGCGCGCCCATCAACGCGTTGGACCAAAAGCCGTTGCCGAACAGAATCAATACAAACGGCGCAATGGCAAAAATGGGAAGCGATTGTGACGCGATGATAAAGGGCGAGACCGCTTTTTCGAGCAGCGGCGATTTGGCAAGGAAATAGCCGAGGACGGAAGAAAAAACAAACGCGATGAAAAACGCGGCTAATGCTTCGCTCCACGTAATGCGAATGTGTCGCGTGAGCGTTCCGTCTGCCAGCGCGGCAAGCAAACGCCGCGCAATTTCACTTGGCTTGGGCAGAAAAAAGGTCGGGACGTTTTGCGCGGTTGCGAAAATTTCCCACGCGACGAGAAAAATACCAACGACGGCAATAATGAACGCGACCTGCTTTGCCGCAGTGATAATGACAAACGATGGCGCCGCCGCAGTTTGTGTTTCGCCCTGCAGATGTTCGATCCGTTCGTAGTTTTCCATGCAAATCCATTCGGTACAAAAAAGATGGACTCTGTTGACCAGAGTCCATTATACACAAGCGCCCGCGGAGGGGCTCGAACCCCCAACAAACCCAGTTCCGAAGACTGGTGCTCTATCCATTGAGCTACGCGGGCAGGTTCGGAACAACGCGATGATAGCGTACATCAACGCAGTGGTCAATTCAGCGCCGCGCCGCTTCCTTTACGCGCTTTTCCATCAGCAATGCGTATGCGCCGTTCCACGGTGTGCCCCAATCGCGTTTCGGCAGCGCGACATCTTGCAAATGTTTTGCCATTTCTTTGACGGCGGCAGGGACGAGCTGCCATTTGTTTTCGATTACGGCTTGTTCCAATTTCGCTTCGGCGGATTTGGTCCAAAACCAATCATTCCGAAAACGGTCGGCTTTGATCCAATAATCGCGTTTTTCCCATGCCGTACAGGTTTCGTCAATCGTCTCGTCAATTTGTTTCAATGTCAAAACAATGAATGCAGTGAGGTCGCGCACTTCGTCATCCACTTTTTTCTTGCCCACGAGTTCGCGCATCGCCAGCACCGTGGCTTTGACATAGCGGTCGCGACGTTTGCCGGCGTTGTCGGGATTAATCAGATTGCCCAAAGAAAAACTCCTCGATGGATTTAGACCATTTGTTCGTGTTTCGTCTGTAAAATTGGCGAGTTGCATTTGCAACTCGCCAATTCGTGGGTGGGATATGGGTCTTGAACCCACAACCACCGCATCCACAGTGCGGTGCTCTACCATTGAGCTAATCCCACCATCTCATTGCAAGTATAGCATAACTGTTTTGGATACCAAAAATGCTCTAGGCGCGGCGCAGTTTTTCTTGCAGCAGCAAAACCAAAGCGGCTTGCGAGAGCTGCTGTTGTTCGCCCGTAACCAAATCGCGCAGTGTGACCACATTCGCTGCGATTTCATCCGGACCCGCGATAATGGCGAAGGGAATTGTTTTCGCTGCCGCGTATTTCAATTGCTTGCCCAAACCATCCGCGTCGTACCAGACTTCGGTATTGATGCCCGCTGCGCGCAGTTTCATCGTCAATGCAATGGACGCGTCGCGGCGTTCCGCATCAAACACCGTGACAAAAACTTGCGTCACGGTCTTGCCCAGATTCGGCGGAAACATTTGCAGCTCGTCCATGACATCAATAATGCGTTCGATGCCAATCGTCGTGCCGGTCGCGGGCAGTGAGTGTTTGCTGAACAGCCCAATCAAACCATCATAACGTCCGCCGCCGGTGAGCGAACCGATTTTCGGTTCCGTGACGACGGTTTCAAAAATCGGTCCGGTGTAATACTCCAGTCCGCGCACCATCGTCAAATCCACCTGCAAGCGCGCGGGATTGACGCCCAGCGCGCGCGTGTACTGCAAGAGTTGTTCCAACTCGTCAATGCCTTGAATGCCGCGCGGGTACGCGCGAAATTTCTCGCGCCACGCCGCCAGGTCGCCACCGGGTAGGGCAATGAGGTCAAGAATTTTTTCCACTGCATCGGAAGGCATTTCGTTCTTGAGCATTTCCTCGCGCACGCCGTCGCGTCCGATTTTTTCCAGTTTATCAATCGCGCGATACAAACCGCCGAGCAGGGCCGTAGGCACGCCGGAATATTCGCCCAATGCGGTCAGCACTTGACGATTGTTGAGTTTGGTCACAAATTCTTGAAAACCGAGTTCGCTCAATATCGCAAAAATCATTGCGATGATTTCGGCGTCGGCAAGCATGGACGATGTGCCGACAATGTCTGCATCGCATTGATAAAATTCGCGATAGCGTCCCTTTTGCGGGCGTTCCGCGCGCCACACGGGCGCGATTTGATAGCGCTTGAACGGTTTGGTCAATTCGGGATTCATGGCGACGACGCGCGAAAGCGGCACGGACAAATCGTAACGCAGCGCGAGGTCTTCTTTGCCTTCGCGATGTTTGGCGTCGTAAATCAATTTTTCCGCGTCCGGTCCGTATTTGCCCAAAAGGGTTTGCGCGAGTTCGAGCGCGGGCGTTTGGAGCGGTTCAAAGCCAAAGCGTTCGAAAACGTTTTCGATGACGCGCATCACATACCGCCGCTGCAACATTTTTTGCGGAAGAATATCGCGCATCCCGCGCGGCAGGCGCGGTTCGACAAGAGCTGCCATGATTCACCTCGTTATGTTTCGCATAGTGAAAACGCCATGTCCACAAACAAAAATCAAACAAACAAAAAAGGCGTGGAATAGTTCCACGCCGGTCAAATCAAAACGAAAAAAAAACGAAATTACGCGGCGCGGGAAAACAGCATCAACGTAGGATGCGAATGTAACGTGTGGTGAAAAAATTTCTGCGCCATAGATTTCACTGCGCCCATTCTAGCACAAGAATTAGTTTTTTGCATCCAGCAACGCGCCGTCATGCACCAATGCCGCAGCGGCAACCAAATCGCGGTCCAAAATGCGGTCCTCTGCCAAATACGGAACGGTTTGGCGCAAACGCGCGTATGCCGCGCGCGTGCCTTGTCCCAACATTTCAACGCCTTTGCCTTCATTCCGCAAGCGCAAATCAATGGCTTGCGCGGCGGTGACAAGTTCAATCGCCAAAATGTGTTCGGTGTTCCAAACAATTTCGCGCAAGTGGCGTGCCGCGTTCGCCGCCATCGGCACATGGTCTTCTTGATTCGCGCTGGTGGGAATGGAATCAAGCACATCGGGATGTGCGAGCGTTTTGTTTTCCGAAGCCAGCGCGGCGGCACTTACTTGGAGCATCATCAAGCCGCTGTTCAAGCCGCCGCGTTCCACCAGCATCATCGGCAAGCCGTCGTTTAGTTTGCCGTCGAGCAAGCGAAAGGTGCGGCGTTCACTGATTGAGCCGATTTCGGCGACCGCAATCGCCAACAGCGCGGCTGCTATCGCAACCGCTTCGCCGTGAAAATTTCCGCCGGACAATGCAGCGCCGCGTTCGTTTTCGACAAAAATGAGCGGGTTGTCAGTGGCGGCGTTGATTTCCTCTTCAAGGCGCGCAATGGCGTATTGCAAAGCATCCAATGCCGCGCCCATGACTTGCGGCGCGCAGCGAATGGAATACGCGTCTTGCACGCGCTGCGCTTTATCCACGAGGCGACTGTCTTGCACCCATGCGCGAATTCGCGCAGCGATTTCTTTTTGCCCGCCATGCCGCGCCGCGTCATGAATGCGCGCGTCAAAAGCATTCGACGCGCCGCGCAGGGCTTCGAGCGTAAGCGCAACGGCAAGCGCGCTGTTGGCGATGAGGTTGCGCGCGTCGGCGGCAGCGAGCAGCGTAATCGCGGTTGAGATTGCCGTGCCGTTGTTGAGTGCGAGTCCTTCTTTGGCTTCAAGAATCAAGCGCGGAATGCCCGCGCGCGCCATCGCAATTTTTCCGCTGACGCGTTCGCCGCGAAAAAACGCCGCGCCGCTTTCGTCGTCATTGTCGTTTTCGTCGGTGGACAGCACGAGCGCAAGATGCGATAACGGCGCGAGGTCGCCGCTCGCGCCGACGGAACCTTTGGCGGGAATGATGGGATGGACGCCGCGATTGAGCATTGCAATAAGCGTTTCGACAATTTCCACGCGCACCCCGGAAAATCCTTGCGCCAACGCGTTCGCGCGAATGAGCATCGCGGCGCGCACCGCTTCTTCGGGCAGCGGTTCGCCGACGCCAACCGCGTGACTGAGAATCAATTTCCGCATGAGGTCGCGCGCTTGCGCGGCGGAAACATGAATGTTCGCAAAAACGCCAAAACCGGTGTTGATGCCGTACGTAATGGGTTCGCCGCGCGCGACAATGTGTTCGACCCACGCGCGGCTGGCGGCGATTTTTGCGCGCGCATTGGCGTCGAGATGCGCGGGCGCGTTATGGCGCGCAACGCGCACGACGTCATCGAGCGTGAGCATTGCGCCAACGGCAACGGAAGATTCGAGCGACATGCGCGTATTGTAGCACAAGCCGCGCCGAACATTTTGTGTGACGCGATTTCTTGTACGGCGGAATCAATTGCGTCACGTTTGCATGTATTTTATAATGCTGCCAATGATTCCTGTTTTGACTGCGCCGGAGCCGAAACCAAAAATCGTGCGGCGCAATTTTTTTATCAATGTGTTGGATGGCACGCTGTGGGTATTCGGGATTACGTTTGTTTCGTCCAGCACGGTTCTACCCGTGTACCTCAGTCACTTGACCACTTCTGCCGTTATCATCGGCATCATTCCCGCGCTCGAGTTGTTGGGCTGGATGTTACCGCAAATTTTTACTGCCCCGATTTTTGAAGGACGCGCGCGCATGAAACCATATGTTTTGACGATTGGTTTTATTCAGCGTTTGCCGTATTTGATGATTGCGATTTTGATTTGGTGGTCGGGTAGTTTGCCGCCGGAAGCAAACAATCTCGTGCTGTTTTTATTTTTGGCGCTTTACACCTTGTTTGCGTTTTGCGGCGGCGTTGCGGCAATTCCGTGGCAGGAAATGGTTTCGCGCTTGTTTCCGATGCGGCAGCGCGGGCGCTTTTATGCGGCGCAGCGTTTTTTTGGCGGCATTTTGGGATTGGCAGGCGCGTTTGCCAGCGGATGGCTGTTATTCAATGTCGCGTATCCGTACAATTTTGCCTTGAGCTTTTTGTGCGCGTTTGTGTTTATGCTGATTTCGTGGATTGTGTTGACGCAAACGGTTGAAGCGCCGCAAACGCATTTGACAAAGCCATCGCAGCCGGCGCGTGCGTACGCGGGTGAGTATTGGGCATTATTGAAACAAGACCGCGCGTTTGTCTGGTATTTGATTGCGCGCGGATTGGGCTATTTGGGCTGGATGGCAACGGCATTTTTTGCCGTGTATGCGGTGCGCGCGTTTGATTTGCAGGACGCGCAAGCGGCGGTGTTTAGCGCGCTGTTGTTGGTGAGCAGTATCGCGTCGAACGCGGTGTGGGGCTGGATGGGCGACAAGTACAGCCAAAAGTTGGTGCTGATTTTGTCGTCCGCCGCGTATCTCGCCGCGTTGGTGTTGGCATTGTTTGCGGCAACGGTGTATGCGTACTATGCGATTTTTGTTTTGATGGGCATTTCCAGCACGGGGCTGATGGTTTCGGATTTGACGCTGGTGGTGGAATTCGCTCCCGAAGCCAAGCGTCCGACATACATGGGTTTGGCGCGCGGCATTTGGGGACCGTTCATTGGCTTGTCGCCGTTGTTGGGCGGATTGCTGTGGGCGCAGCTCGGTTATCCGGTATTGATTGGCGTGAGCTTGGTTCTGACGTTTTTGGGGATTGTGTTGGTCTGGCAGCGCGTACGCGAGCCGCGTCACCGTCAAACGGTGACAACACCCGCAGTTGTCATGGCAACGGATGAAGTGGGAAAATGAAAAGTACCCCCGACGCGATTTGAACGCGTAACCTGCGGATTAGAAGTCCGACGCTCTATCCGATTGAGCTACGGGGGCATGACTCTTATTCTAGACAAATCGAATCACACGTCAAGGAGCA
>CAZXYP010000072.1:0-9383 GCA_964644955.1 uncultured Anaerolineales bacterium
TCATCGGCGTGTGTCCCTCTCGTCTAGTGGACTAGTACGTGGGCCTTTCAAGGCTAAGACACGGGTTCGAATCCCGTTAGGGGCATCCAAGAAACGCTGAAGCAGGGCTCTCGGCGTTTTTTTGTTACACGATTGAAAGCGAGTTGATAATGCCTGCCCAAAATCCGCTGGCGCAAAGTACGGACGCTCTCCCGTTCACATCCCGCGCGCGCATCCAAACCGCGCTGCGCCATATTGAACCGGACCGCGTGCCGGTAGATGTGTTGATGACGCCCGAAGTGTGGCACAAGTTGGTCAAACATTTTGGACTGGAGTGGCACAAGCCGCATGACACAGAGTTTTTCGACCCGGTGTGGGAACAAGTCGCCGCGCGGCTCGAAAGTGATATGCGCCTCCTTTCGTATGACCAGTTTTGCAATCCGCCCGAATCCATTTTGCAACCGGGCGCGCGCGTCGAGTGGTGGGACGCGTTGACGCGCTCGACACCCAATCGCATGTGGCGGCAATGGCTGCCCGATGGCGACTCGATGGATATTTGGGGACATCACTACCGCATCGTGGAAAACCCGACGGGCGCGTACGAGGAATTTGCGGCGTATCCGCTGCAACACGCGAATGCGGTAGAAGATTTGAAGCATTACGCGTGGGCAGAACCCGATTGGTGGGACTGGACGCCGCTGCCGCAAGTGATTCGCGCCCTCGACCCGGACCGCAAATTGTTTTTGCGCTTTCGCATCGGCTCCATTTTTGAACAGGCGTGGCAAATTCGCGGGATGCAAGAATTCTTGATGGACCTGGCGTCGCAGCCGGAAATTCCCATGTATATCATGGAACGACTTACCGAAACACATGTCGAAAATTTGGAACGCGCGCTCAAGGTCGCGGCGGACGAGCTCGACATGGTTTATTTTTATGACGACGTGGCGACGGCGCGTTCGCTCATGATTTCGCCGCAGATGTGGCGCGACATGGTGAAACCGTGTCACGAAAAAATCATCGCGGTCGCGAAAAAATACGGTAAGCCGGTCATGTATCATTGCGACGGCGCGATTGCGGCGCTCATTCCCGAGTTGATTGACATGGGCGTTGATTTGTTGAATCCGATTCAGCCCGATTCGCCGGGGATGGAATGCAATCGGCTCAAACGCGATTTTGGCGCGCGCCTGAGTTTTCACGGCGGCATTGACATTATCAAAACCCTGCCGCGCGGCACGACAGACGATGTGCGCGCCGAAGTGCGCGACCGCGTTCACATTCTGGGTGAGGGGGGGGGGTATGTGATGGCGAGTTCGCATCACATTCAATCGGATACGCCGATTGAAAATATCCTGGCGATGTATGAACCCGCCTTGCGCTATCGAAAGTAAAAAATGCGCCGACCCTGCTTGGGGTCGGCGTAAAATGTTTAGACAGATTCAGTCCGGGATGACCAATTCTTGTCCGGGCTTGATCAAGTCGGGATTATCGCCAATCACCGCCTTGTTCGCTTCATAGAGTTGTTTCCATTTATGAATGTCGCCATAGTACTGTTTGGCAATCAGCGAAAGCGACTCGCCTTTTTGGACAATATGTTTCTTGACCCGGGGAGCTTGAGCGGGCGCGCTTTCGACGGCGGGCGCGCTTTCAACCGGCGCCGCCGCGTTGGCAGCTTCGGCTTTTTTCAGTTCTTCTTGGGCAGCGCGTACTAGTTTTTGCGCTTCCACGCGCTCGGTCGCAGTTGTTGCGGCGCGCAGTTTCGCTTCGGCTTCCGCCAATGTCACTTGCGCCTTTTGTTCAACCCCTGAGGATGCTTCATCGTGAGCCATCGCTTACCTCCTTTGGAAGAAATAGAATCGCGGAACCTGCGCCGGATGGCACAAGTTCCGCGCCGATTGTATTGTACTTACCGCTTGGTGTATTGCTTGGCTTTGCGCGCCTTTTTCAAACCCGGTTTCTTGCGTTCCTTTTCACGCGGGTCACGCGTCAAAAGATTTGTGGCGCGCAGCTGTTTTTTAAAGTTTTCATCCGCGGCGACGAGCGCGCGGGCAAGCCCGAGCTGCACCGCCCCCGCTTGCCCCGAAGGACCTCCGCCAATCACTTTGGCAGAGATGGTAAAGCGCCCTTCGTTTTGGGTCGCGCGCAGTGGTTCGCGCATCATTTGCAGCCACAGCGGGCGCGGGAAATATTCTTCGACGGGGCGTTCATTGACAAGGAAACTGCCTTGCCCGGCATAAATGCGCACGCGTGCCGTTGCGCTTTTGCGGCGTCCGATACCTTCGTAATACTTGCCTGTTGCTGCCATATTATGCTTTGACCTCCAAAACTTTGGGCTGCTGTGCCGCGTGCGGATGCGTCGCCTTGGTATAAATTTTCAATTTTTTGATTTGCTGGCGTCCCAACCGATTGTGCGGGAGCATGCCCCACACCGCGCGTTGAATGACGATTTCGGGATGCGCAGCCAATTGTTCGCGCAGGATGGTCTTGCGAAAACCGCCCGGATATTGCGAATGGCGCGTGTAGAATTTTTCGTCCATCTTGTTGCCGGTCACAACAAACTTGGCGGCATTGACCACGATGACAAAGTCACCGGTATCTACGCCGGGTGTGTAAATGCGTTTGTGTTTGCCGGTCAGGATGCGCGCAAGTTGGGTCGCGAGACGTCCGAGAGTTTTGCCCTCTGCATCCACCACATACCAATCGCGTTTGACTTCCGCCGGTTTCGCTTGAAACGTTTTCATGCGTACTGAATCTCCATCATTGGGCGGTCGCTGACCGCGCTGTTTTCATTCCAACTGCGGGGCGGCGCACGACCGCACCCCAACCATCATACCTCGTAATTGATTTGCATCAATCGTAAACCGTGCGGCGGGGCGGAAAACCCCGCGCGGCGCTTGCGCCGGAGTACGTTCACGATTTCTTCGGGCGGCATCACGCCGCGTCCGACCAATAACAAAGTGCCGACCATGCGGCGCACCATCCGATACAAAAACGCGTTCGCCTCAAACGTGAAAATCACTTCACTCTCTTGACGCGTAACCTGAGCCCGCCGCACGTGGCGCACCGGATTGCTGCCCTGCGGTGGTGTCCCGAACGCGCTGAAATCGTGTTCGCCAATCAAATACTGCGCGGCGTTCGCCATCGCAGGCACATCCAACCCTTCCGGAATCCAATGCGCGTAGCGCGTGTGAAACACGGAGCGTTCGGGATGATTCCAGACGTGGTACTCATACACCCGTCCGGTCGCCGCGTAGCGGGCTGAAAATTTTTCGGGCACCGCCAGGACCCGGCGGACAAAAATATCGTTTGGTAATTTTGCGTTGAGCGCACGACGGAACGTTTCCAAATCGTGCGTCCATTCGAGACGAAAGGATGCGGCTTGCCCATGGGCGTGTACGCCGGCATCCGTGCGTCCGCCGCCTATTGTTTTCACGCGCCCGGTCTTGCGTTCCCCTTGCGGGAGAAATTCGACGAGCGCGTGTTCCAGCTCCGCCTGAACGGTCCGTCCATTCTTTTGGATTTGGAACCCTTGAAAGTCGGTTCCGTCATATTCCAGAATGGCGAGCAAGTGCATATCGCGTATGGCATATCGCCTATCGTTCAAGTTGTTCGCGATGGGCGAGACGCGATAAGTGATTCGCTATTCCGCTTCTTCGCGGTCCACCAATTCCAACAAGACCATCTCGGCGGCATCGCCTTTGCGAGGTCCGAGTTTGATGATTCGCGTGTAGCCCCCGTTGCGGTCTTTGTAGCGCGGGCCCAATTTTTCAAAAAGTTTGGCGACGACTTTTTTATCGTGAACGGTTTGCAGCGCCAATCGGCGCGCGTGCAAGTCACCGCGTTTGGCATAGCCAATCATTTTTTCCACGTCACCGCGCACCGCTTTGGCTTTGGCTTCGGTGGTTTCGATGCGTTCGTACTGCAAGACTTGCGTCACCAGTCCGCGAAAAAGTGTCTTGCGCTGTGCGCTGTTGCGTCCCAAGTGACGCCCGGCAATTTGATGCGGCATTTCTGTATAGTCTCCAAGCGCCCGGTCGGGCGGTTCTTACTCTTCGTTTGCGTCGGAAAGCCCTGCGCTGTCTCCCAGCAAGGCAAGGTCGGGCGGGGTTTGGATGACTTCCAGATAACCCTTTTGCTCGAGCCGTTCCATTAATTCGTCGAGTGACTTTTGACCGAAATTGCGAATGGTCAAGAGTTCTTCCCGTCCCTTTTTCAGTTTTTCAAGAATCTCGCCGACTTTGGTGATGCTGGCGCGTTTCAGGCAATTGTATGCGCGCACCGAAAGTTCCAGTTCCTCAATCGGCGTTTCATAGATGCGGCTCGGAATTTCCGATTCGGTGGTCGGCTCAACAACTTCTTCCCCGGCAAAGCCCGCAACCATGCTCAACAATTTCACCAAGAGTTTGGCAGAGTCGGTAAGCGCTTCGCGCGGCGTAATAGACCCGTCCGTCCACACTTCCATGACCAGCGAATCAAAGTTGGTCATTTGCTGCACCCGCGCGCGTTCCACGCGAAAGTTGGCTTTGCGCACGGGACTAAAGATGGCATCTACCGGAATTTCGTCAATGGCGAGTTTGCCGCCGCTTTCGGCGGGTTGATAGCCCTTGCCGCGATTGACGATGAGGTCCATCGAAAAGGCGGCATCGTCGGAATCCAATGTGAGCAGGTGCAAATCGGGATTGATGATTTCAATCTGCGCCGGTGTCTGAATATCGGCAGCCGTGACATTGCCCTTGCCGCGCGCTTCCAACGTCAAACGCATCGGACCTTCGTCGCCGTGCATTTTCATACGCAGCTGTTTCACATTCAAAATCAGCTGCGTGGTATCTTCTTTGGCGTTCGAGATGGGCGTGAATTCGTGATGCACACCCTCGATGCGGATCGAAGTAACAGCCGCGCCCGGCAGCGACGACAACAAGACGCGGCGCAAGGCATTGCCCAACGTCACGCCATAACCGCTTTCCAACGGACCAATGACGAACTTGCCGTAATTCTTGCTGGTCGCTTCGGCTTCAATTTTCGGAAAAATATCTAACAACTCTACCTCCTCAACGAACGCGCATTGAGGGATGAGCATTGAGCGTCGAGTCCGAATTCATTTCTACTCAATGCTCAACGCTCATTACTCAGCACCGTTATTCTTACCGACTGTAAAATTCGATAATCAATTGCTCTTTGAGCGGTGTATCAATTTGCTCGCGCGAGGGCAGATTCAGGACATTCCCGCTCAGTTGGCGAGCATCCACCGAAAGCCAGCCCGGTGTGCGCGCGCTCTTGAGCTCTTTGTCCAATCCGGCAAAGAACACGCTCTTGCGGCTGCCTTCGGCGACTGCAATCTTGTCGCCGGGTTTGACCATGAAAGACGGCACAGTCACTTTTTTGCCGTTCACCGTGAAATGTCCATGGTCAATCAATTGGCGCGCCTGCTTGCGCGAACTGGCAAAGCCAAGCCGGAACACTACATTGTCGAGACGCGATTCAAGATATTGCAGCAAGACCGCGCCGGTGACGCCACTGCGCCGCGCGGCATCCGCGTAATAGCGCCGGAATTGGCGTTCGAGCACGCCATAAATGCGGCGCGCTTTTTGTTTTTCGCGCAGCTGGATGCCGTAATCGCTGACCTTTTTGCGGAAAGCGCGCGACGCGCCGTGCTGCCCGGGCGGTTGATTGCGTTTTTCAATTCCGCACTTGGGCGTAAAGCAGCGTTCGCCCTTTAAATATAATTTTTCGCCTTCGCGGCGGCACAATTTGCAGACCGGACCGATATATCGAGCCATAGTTCTCCAGTGGTCAGTTATCCGTGGTCAGTTATCAGTGGTCAGTGCACTGTGGACTGCTTACTGTTCACTGATGACTGCGGACTGTATTACACTCTTCGTTTCTTGGGTGGACGGCAGCCGTTGTGCGGGATAGGCGTCATGTCCGTAATGGAGCGCACCCGTAAACCGGCGTTTTGCATCGAACGCACGGCGGACTCGCGCCCCGGTCCGGGACCAATCACGCGCACATCCACTTCGCGCATACCTTGTTCCATTGCCTGGCGCGCGGCGTTTTGCGCGGCGATGCCGGCGGCAAAGGGTGTGCTTTTACGCGAACCGCGAAAACCGCTGGCGCCCGCGCTGCCTTGCGCCAAAATGTTACCTTGCGGGTCCGCAATGGTAATGAGCGTATTGTTGAAGGATGCATTGACCGTCGCGATACCCAACGGGATATTTTTCTTTTCTTTGCGGCGCCCGGAACGCGGGCGTCGAGGGGCTTGTTTTTCGTCAGCCATGTTTTTTTGTCACAAGGTACAGGTTCCAAGTCGCAACCTCAACTATTGTGAACTGCGGCTTGAGACCTGTGACCTGCTCTACTTCTTTGCCTTGGATTTCTTGCGACCGGCAACCGTCTTTTTGGTGCCGCGTTTGGTGCGCGCGTTGGTGCGGGTGCGTTGTCCGCGTACCGGCAGATTGCGCCGATGACGCAGTCCGCGATAGGAACCGATTTCCTGAAGGCGTTTGATATTGAGCGCCACTTCACGCCGCAAATCACCCTCGACTTTAAAGTCGCGGTCAATGACCGTGCGAATGCGCCCGACTTCGGCTTCGCTCAAATCCTTGACGCGGATTTCAGGCGCAACTTGTGCCCTGTCCAATACTTCCTTCGACCGCGCCGGACCGATGCCATAGATATAGCGCAGTGCGATATCCACACGTTTTTGTCGAGGCAGGTCAACCCCTGCAATACGAGCCATGTTTGATAATTGGAGATTAGAGACTAGAATTTGCGCCTTGCAAGTCTCTAGTCCCGAGTCTCTGCTTTCTACCCTTGCCGCTGATTATGCTTGGGATTTTGGCACACGATGCGCACAATTCCCTTGCGACGAATAATTTTGCACTTTTCACAGCGCTTTTTGACCGATGGTTTCACTTTCATGCTTCCAACTCCCTGCGCCCAAAACGGCGCCCCTATCCAAGCGTTCGTTTCAAACCGCTGCCTATTTCCACAAGGTCAGAATTTCAGGACCGTTCTCGGTTACGGCGACAGTGTGTTCGTAATGCGCTGCCAGCCCGTGGTCTTTGGTCACGACCGTCCATTTGTCGCCCAGCACTTTGGTGTCCCATTTGCCGGTGACGACCATTGGCTCGATGGCAATGGTCATGCCCGGTTTCAGGGCGACATTCGTGGGACGTTTGTCGAATTCATTATCCAGAAAATTCGGAATGCTCGGCTCTTCGTGCAGCTGGCGCCCGACGCCGTGCCCTTGATATTCGCGGATGACGGTAAATCCGTTCGCTTCGATCTCTTGCTGAATCGCGCCAATCACATCCCAGAGCCGTTTGCCCGCTTGCACCTGCGCAATACCTTTGTAGAGTGACGCTTCGGTGACGCGCATCAAACGTTGGGCGGTGGCATTGACCCGACCAATCGCAAACGTCCACGCGGAATCGCCAATAAATCCACCATAGAACGCGCCCACATCAACTTTTAACAGGTCACCCTCTTGCAAAATTCGCTTTGCGCGCGGGATGCCGTGCACAATTTCATCGTTCACCGAAGCGCAAATCCATCCCGGAAACGCGGGCCCTTTTTGCTGTGCGTTGGGATAACCCAAAAACGGCGAGGTCGCGCCATATTTTTCCAAAATCGCGCGCGCCCGTTGTTCCAACTCACCGGTGCTGACGCCGGGCTTGGCATGCGCTTCCATCGCGGTCAGAACCTCCGCGACAATTTTGCCCGCCGCGCGCATCAAATCCAATTCTTTTTTGGATTTGAGTTCAATCGGCAGCCGTTGGTTGCGTTCTTTGTACATCATTCCAAACAAAGATCAGTTTACGAATTGGCGCTGTAGATGAACATGGGCATCCATTCATCCAACTCTTGCTCAATCTCGTGAATCGAGCGCGATGCGTCAATTTCAATCAACATGTCCTGCTCGCGATAAAATTCAATCAACGGCTCGGTCTGCTGACGATACACCTGCAAACGGTGTCGGATTACATCCGGTCGGTCATCCTCGCGCATCATCAAAGGTGAGCCGCACAAATCACATTTTTCATCTTGTTTCGGCGGATTGCTTTTCAGATTATAGATGCTGTTGTCTTTGGGGCAGGTACGTCGGGCGCTCAGACGCTCGACAATTTCATCATCCGTAATTCGGAACAATACCGCCGCCGTGATGCACTTGCCTTTTTCATCCAACCGGTGCTGCAATGCCAGCGCCTGATCGCGTGTGCGCGGAAAGCCGTCAAAGACCACACCCATAATCGTGTCCGGTTTGTCGAGTCGGTCAATGACCATTTGCACCGTCAAATCATCCGGGACCAGTTCGCCTTTTGCCAAGATGGTCTTGACTTTGACGCCGAGCGTCGTTTCGTTCTTGATGTGTTCGCGAAACAAGTTGCCGGTCGAAAGTTGCACCAAACGAAAATTGTGATGCAGTTTTTCCGCTTGCGTGCCTTTGCCCGAACCCGGCGGTCCCAAAAAAATCAAGTAAGGCGCTTCACACGTACGATTGTTTAACGACCGTTTTACTGTAGCCATCGTCGTTGATGCCCTGCATGACCGCGCGTGTGAATCCCGCAGCGCGCAAGTCTCCGACCGGCAAAGGAATGGGATTCTCCCGCGCAGTTACGCGGGACACCGTTCCCTTGTCCCTATTTGATAAAGCCCTCGTAGTGACGCATCATCAACTGCGCTTCCAATTGCTTCATCGTATCCAAAACCACGCCGACCACAATCAATAACCCTGTGCTTGACACAATAAAAGTCTGCGAGTCGGTCCCGGAAATAAACCGTTCAAAAAACGGCAGAATCGCAATAATGCCCAAACCCAACGCGCCGATAATGGTAATCCGCATTACAACGCCGTTCAAGTATTTTGTTGTTTGCGGACCGGGACGAATGCCGGGAATAAAGCCGCCCTGATTCTGCAGCGTCTCGGACAGGTTCTGCTGTTGAAACACGATATAGGTATAAAAGAACGTGAACGCAATGACCATCACGAAATAAACTACCCCGTACAGCCACCCGCGTGTATCAAACAAATTCACAATCGCCGTAGCGAGATTCCGCAGCCATTCAATGCTCGAGTTCTGAAAGAACGAGGCAATGAGTGACGGGAAAATCAAAATCGAGACCGCGAAAATCAACGGAATCATACCCGCCGAATTTACACGCAGCGGAATATACGTGCTGCCGCCGCCATAGACGCGCATCCCGCGCACCCGTTTACCA
This sequence comes from uncultured Anaerolineales bacterium, assembly GCA_964644955.1. GTDB lineage: Bacteria > Chloroflexota > Anaerolineae > UBA4142 > SHND01 > SHND01. The sequence goes on from CAZXYP010000072.1 coordinate 9,196, forward strand.
TATTGCACCGGAATCCGCCGCTGTCCCTCTTGCAAATAGACCACGCCCACTACGGTAACCACCGTGATGGCAATAAAGACCAGCAGCGCCGGCACGTTCGTTGTCGCCAATTGGTACACGCGGCTCGGAATGGCGGCGACGATACCGCCAAAAATGATAATCGAGACGCCGCTCCCGATACCCTGTTC
>CAZXYP010000072.1:9393-18326 GCA_964644955.1 uncultured Anaerolineales bacterium
ATCGTTCCGGCGGTCAAGGTGATGAGGATTGCCCACGTCGAAATGAATTGCGGAGACAGCGGGTTAAGCAAATTCGCCGCGTTAAAACCCGGCAAAACCGGCGGCGAGGTATTTGCCATAATGGACGCTTGACCGATCCCCTGCAAGAGCGCCAACGGGATTGTCAACCAATGCGTATAGCGATTCAGTTGGCGGCGTCCTTGGTCCCCCTCTTTTTGCAGCGCCGTGAGCTGCGGAATCAGCGGCGTCAACAATTGGATAATGATGGAAGCGGTAATGTACGGATAAACGCCCATAGCCACGACGGAAAAATTGGACAGAGCGCCGCCGGAAAAAATATCCAACACACTCAACAAGCCGCTCGTCGCGCTTGTATTGCCAGGACTGAATACTTGTTCCAGCGCAGACAAACTCACGCCCGGAACGGGAATGTGTGCGGCAACGCGGTAGATAACCAGAATAAAGAGCGTAAAGAGTATCTTGCGCCGTAAATCCGGCAGCCGCATTGCGTTTTGAATGGCTTCCAACATCGTCAGGTTTCTTTTTTGGGGCTTTTCGAATCTCTACGCGTTGCTTGCGTTCACGCGCGACGCCGTTTTGTAACGGATCGGGAGAGACGAAAACCTTAAGGGAAATAAGTTAGCGTACTTTGCGCGGCGGACGCGCCCACGCCAATTCACTTACGCTGCCGCCAACTGCCGTAATCTTTTCCTTTGCCGTGTCCGAGAACGCGTGTGCGCTCACTTGCAAGGATTTGGTCAACTCCCCACGCCCCAACACTTTAACGCGTTGGGTATTTTCAATCAGCCCGTGCTGTAAAAGAACTTCCGGCGTTATCTGCGCGTTCGCGTCAAACACTTGCTCCAGCGTATCCAAATTCACCACCGCGAACGGGATACGATAGATATTCGTAAAACCGCGGACGTGCGGTAGGCGGCGCACCAATGGCAATTGACCGCCTTCAAAGTACGGCCCTTTGGTGCCGCCTGCGCGCGCACCTTGCCCTTTGGTCCCGCGTCCCGCAGTCTTGCCCTGTCCTGCCGCGATGCCGCGTCCTTTGCGCTTTTTGTTTTTCTTGGCGCCCTGTGGCGGACGCAAATCGGATAATTTCATAGTCAATCGTCAGTCGTCAGTCGTCAGTCGTCAGTCAACTGTTTACTGATTCCTTTTCCTCAACCGTCACCAAATGCATGACTTTGCGAATCATGCCGCGAACCGCCGGAGAATCCGGACGCTCGACCGTCTGTCCCAATTTGTGAAAACCCAATGCCGCAATCGTCGCCTTTTGGTCTTTTTTGTAACCGATGGCGCTCTTTTTGTACGTGATGCGCAGAGTTTTTACGTTGTCGTTAGTTTGCGCTGCCATTGTTCCTTCTCCAGGGCGGCAGCAATTCGTCTGCCGACTTGCCGCGCTTTTTCGCTTCCGCTTCGACGTTTTTCATTTCACTTAATGCCAGAACCGTCGCGCGCACCACATTTAATTTATTGGAGCTGCCCAGCGATTTTGTCAACACGTCGTGGACGCCCGCGCATTCAAGCACGGCGCGCACGCCGCCGCCCGCAATCACGCCGGTACCGGGCGTCGCCGGCTTGAGCATCACTTGCGACGCGCCGAATTTCGCCGTCACCGGATGCGGAATGGTATTGCCCGAAATCGCCACCGGCTTCATGGCTTTGCGCGCCTTTTCGGTGCCTTTGCGAACCGCATCGGGAACTTCACGCGCCTTACCGACGCCCACTCCGACCGTGCCTTTGTTATCGCCTACGACGACAACCGCGCGGAAACCAAAATGCCGACCGCCTTTGACCACTTTGGCGGTGCGTCCGATATCCACAACGCGTTCATCAAAAGAAGATTCCGGTTCGACGTTACGTTCGCGGTCCGAGTCGGAACGCCGTCCGCGCGGTCGCTTTTCTTTTTCGTCTGCCATTGCTTAGAACTCCAATCCTGCTTCGCGTGACGCATCGGCAAGCGCTTTGACACGTCCATGATAACGAAAACCGCCGCGATCGAAGACGACCTTTTTCACCCCAACTGCCTGCGCGCGTTCGGCAATCAATGTGCCTACGCGCTTGGCTTCTTCGACTTTGGACAATTCTCTGGCTTGGGCGCGAATGCCCGCATCCAGCGTGGAAGCCGCCGCGAGGGTATGACCTTTGCTGTCATCAATCACTTGCGCAAAAATATGTTTGGAACTGCGAAACACGTTCAAGCGCGGGCGTTCGCCAGTCCCCTTCAAGTTGTGCCGCGTGCGCGCGCGCCAGTGTCGGCGTTCGCGCAAGAGCGCGGGTTTGTTTTTGGTTGCAGCAGCCATTACTTGCCTCCCGCCTTGCCGGCTTTACCGGCTTTGCGGCGCACTTTTTCGCCTTGATAGCGAATCCCTTTGCCTTTGTATGGTTCTGGCGGACGCAGCGCACGAATGTTTGCCGCCACTTGACCGACCACTTGCTTGTCGGGTCCTTCAATCGTAATAATACGTTGGGACTTGTCCACCGTAAAGGTGATTCCGGCAGGCGCTTCCACCGGCACCGGATGTGAAAATCCAAGCGCCAGCACCAGATTTTTACCCTGCAATTCACCGCGATAGCCGACGCCTTCGATTTCAAGCGTCTTGACGAATCCATCCGATACGCCTTTGACCATGTTATTGAGCAAGGCGCGCGTCAACCCATGCATCGCATTGTATGCCGGGTCGTCGGGAATCTGCACGACAAGGTTGCCGTCTTCTTGTTTGATGGACATGTCTTGATGAAAGGTTTGGGACAGTTCCCCTTTGGGACCTTTGACCTTGACGGTCGAGCCATCAATGTTTACGTTAACGCCCTTGGGCAACGCCACGGGCATCTTGCCAATCCGTGACATAGTTACCATACCTCACAGAGAATCTCGCCGCCCAAGCCCTCTTTTTTCGCGCGGGCGCCCGTCATAACCCCTTTGGTGGTTGAAACAATCGCAACCCCCAAACCGTTGCGGACCCAGGGAATGTCGCGCTTGGTGGCGTAAATGCGGCGCCCGGGTTTCGAAACGCGGCGCGTTCCCGACAACACCGGCTGCTTGGTGGTATCGTATTTCAACCACACCTTGAGCATCGTATGCGGTCGGTCACGTGTCACTTCGATTTTTTCCACAAAACCTTCGTCCTTCAAGATTTTTGCGATTGCTACGCGCATCTTGGACGCCGGCATCAACACCATCGGGTGGCGGACCATCGCCGCGTTGTGTAAACGCGCTAACATATCAGCAATCGGATCATTCGTCATCGGTCGAACTCCTGGGAGCGCCGCATTAGCCGTACCTGTTGCAATCGCCGCAATCGCACTGCGATTGCCCATGGCATTACGTCGCTCAAAATATCCGTATCAATATCGGAACAACTTGTCTTACCAAGATGATTTCGTCACACCGGGCAGTCGCCCTTCGAGCGCTTCTTTGCGAAAGCAAATGCGGCAGAGCTGAAAGCGCCGGATGTACCCGCGCGGGCGTCCGCACAATTTGCAGCGGTTGCGCACCCGGTTCGGGTATTTCCGGTGCAGCTCGCGGTTAATCATGGATTTTTTCGCCACTACTTGTTCTCCACGTGAGTTGTTCGCATTGCGGATAAACCCGTTTGGGATTCATGCGCAATACAATCAACCTTACTTTTGTCGGAACGGCATGCCCATCAATTGCAGCAGGCGGCGCGCCTCTTCGTCATTCTTGGCGCTGGTCACAATGGTAATTTCCATCCCGCGCAATTTGTCAATCGCATCGTAATCAATTTCCGGAAAAATCAATTGCTCGCGCAAGCCCAACGTGTAATTGCCGCGCCCGTCAAAGGCATCGCGCGGCACGCCGCGAAAATCGCGCACCCGCGGGAGCGCCGCATTCATCAAGCGGTCCAAGAACCAATACATGCGTTCGCCGCGCAGCGTCACTTTGACGCCAATGGCATTGCCTTCGCGCAATTTGAACGTGGCAATGGATTTTTTGGCTTTGCGCACCAACGGTTTTTGCCCGGTAATGGTGGTCAAGTCTTTGACCGCCGCATCCAACGCTTTGGCATTGCTCAGCGCTTCGCCGAGACCAATGTTGACGACGACTTTTTTGACCTGCGGCAGCTCCATCGCGTTGGCGTAGCTAAATTCTTTCATCAGTGTCGGCGCGATCTCCTGGCGATAGCGCTCGAGCAAGCGCGGCGGAATGCGTTGTGCCGGGGCGCTGTCTTTGGCAGCCCCTTTGGATTTGCTTTCCCCTTTCGGCGCTTGCGCGTCTTTGGGGGCGGCGCTCTTTTTTGCGGTATCTTTTACCGCACCTTGTTTTGCTTTCTTTTCGTCAGCCATTTTTGTAAAAGGCAAAAGTGAAAAGCTCAAAGTAAAAAGGAACGCTGTACAGGATTTGCTTTTTACTTTTTACTTTTTACGTTTTACTTGTCTAGGGCGTTGCCGCATTTGCGACACACGCGGTACTTGTTACCGTCTTGACCAAATTCAAAACCGACGCGCGTGGCTTTGCCGCAGCTGGGGCACACAATCGCCACTTTGGACCAATGCATCGGCCCTTCGCGTTCGATGATGCCGGTCTGCGTGCGGACTTTCATTGCGGTGCGGCGCTGCGCTTTCTTTTGCATGTTCACGCCCTGCACAATGACGCGTTCTTTTTTCGGATAGACGTATTGAATCACGCCCGTCTTGCCTTTGTCGTCACCGCTCAAGACCTGGACGGTATCGCCTTTACGAATCTTGTTCATGGTTCAAACTCACAGCACTTCCGGCGACAGCGACACGATTTTCATGAAACCTTTTTCACGCAGTTCGCGTCCGACCGGACCGAAAATGCGCGTGCCGCGCGGGTTTGTCGTTTCTTTTTCCAAAATCACGGCAGCGTTCTCGTCAAACTTGATGTACGAGCCATCACTGCGTCCATATTCTTTGGCGGTACGCACGACCACCGCGCGCACCACTTCGCCTTTTTTGATTGCCGCATTCGGCGCAGCCACTTTGACCGAAGCAATAATAATGTCGCCCACCGCCGCATAGCGACGATTGGAGCCGCCCATGACACGGATGCACATGATTTCACGCGCGCCCGAGTTGTCGGCAACTTTGAGACGCGTGGTTTCCTGAATCATTCGTCGTCTCCTTCGGCTTGCGCTGCGGCAGCATCGTCCCCGGCATACTCTTGCTCGAACTCGCCGACCTCGTCTTCTTCGCTCGACATTTCGTCCACCGATTCAAAACCGCCCAGACGGGCGAGGCGTTCGGCGGCGCGCTTGCGTTCTTCATCCTTGCGCGCTTGCTTTTCGGTGCGTTCTTTTTCCAGGAGCGATTCAAGTTCTTTTTCGCCAATCATTTCGACGACTTCGCCGGTGCGAATAATTTCGGCAACGCGCCAATGTTTATCGCGCGAGAGCGCGCGGGATTCGACAATTTTCACCGTGTCACCCGCTTTGGCATGCGGGATTTCATTGTGCGCCTTGAAACGGCGGCGGACGGTAATGATCTTGCCGTACAACGGGTGGCGGCGGCGCGTTTCGACGACGACAACAACCGTTTTCTGCATTTTGTCGGAAACCACTTTTCCGACCATCACTTTGCCTTTGTATTTGCGCTCGCTCATTACGCGGCTCCCTTCTTGACCACGACCCCGGCAAGTTGACGTTCGCGTTGGAGCGATTTGATACGCGCGATTTGGCGGCGCACTTGCTTGAAACGGTTCATGTCCTTGACTTGTCCCGACGCGTTTTGAAAGCGCAAGTTAAATTGCTCTTGGTACAAATCGTCGAGCTGCTTGTCCAATTCGGCGTCATTCAAACGGCGCAATTCACCGACATTCGATTTCACTGCCCCACCTCCGCCTTGCGGACAAACTGTGTCTTGATGGGAAATTTGTGGGAGGCGAGACGCATGGCTTCTTCCGCCACATCTTCTTTAATCCCACCAATTTCAATCAACACGCGTCCGGGCTTGACCACGGCGACCCAATGATCGGGCGCGCCTTTACCGCCGCCCATGCGCGTCTCGGCGCCTTTGATAGTTACCACATGGTCCGGGAAGACGCGAATCCAAATTTTGCCGCCGCGTTTCACAAAGCGAACAATCGCGCGGCGCGCGGCTTCAATCTGGCGGCTGGTAATCCACGCGGGTTCCAATGCTTGCAGCCCGAATTCGCCGAACGAAACTTCGACGCCGCGCAATTCCTTGCCCTTCATGCGCCCGCGATGCTGCTTTCTGAATTTGGTACGTTTTGGCATCAACATAGTAAATACTCGCTGCTGGCGTATGGCTCATCGCGCAAACTTGCGACACGGGACGTCGCACGGGTTAGGCGATTGGCGATACGCAAGGTGCTAATTTGTCGCGCTTGCTTCGACAACCCGCGCAATGCGTTCTTCCAATTTGCGTTTGCGGTCTTCGGGCAAAATTTCCCCGTGATAGACCCACACTTTGATTCCGATTTTGCCGTAGGTGGTCTTGGCTTCTTTGCGCGCATAATCAATGTCGGCGCGCAGCGTGCCCAACGGCACGCGTCCGTCTTTGACCGTTTCGCGGCGTTTCATTTCGGAACCGGCGAGACGCCCTGCCATTTCCACTTTGATGCCCTTGGCGCCGGCGCGCATGGCGCGCTGGACAGCTTGCTTCATGGCGCGTTTGTGTGAAATGCGCTTTTCCACTTGCTGCGCAATGCTTTCGGCAATCAGCGCAGAGTTGGTTTCGGGCTTGGGCACTTCCAGGACTTCGAGCTTGGTTTTCTTTTTGGTCAGCTCGTCCAATTTTTTGCGCAGCTCGTTGACCGTCGCGCCTTTGCGCCCGATGACGAGACCGGGCTTGGCGGTCCACACATTCACGGTGACGTTGCCGGGATAGCGTTCGATTTCCACATCGGCAATCCCCGCGTTCGAAACTTTGTCCGCGACAAGTTTACGAATGGCGCGGTCTTCCATCAAGAGCTGTTGATAGGTTTTCTTGTCGGCAGCATACCAACGGGAACGGCTGTCTTTGATAACGCCAAGACGAAAACCATAGGGATGAACTTTACGACCCACTTAGTTGCTCTCCTTTTCGGAAACGCCCACGGTGATGTGGGTATAGCGATGCTCAATCGGTTTGACGCGCGAGCGCGAACCGATTTTGCGCCACTTGCGCGACGGCGCCTTATCGGCGACGGCGGTCGTGATGTACAAATCATCGCGCGAAAGCCCAAAATTATTTTCCGCGTTAGCGGCAGCGGAATTGATGGCTTTGGCAATCGGTTCGGCGCTGGCTTTCGCGGTCAATTTCAGCACCCCGATTGCCTGATCCACTTGTTTGCCGCGCACCAAATCGAGCACCAGCCGCGCTTTGCGGGGCGACATGCGCAGGTATTTTTCGACTGCTTTGACTTCAAAATCTGCCATAGTTTTGCCGGATGGAGAGATTGGGAGAGGGAGAGATTGGGAGAAATAGAATCCCTTTCACTCCGTCACGCACTCGCTCCAACCCTCCATCTCATTTCGCTTCCGTTGCTTTTTCCTTGGACGAGTGCCCGCGGAAATGGCGTGTCGGCGCAAATTCACCGAGGCGATGCCCGACCATATTTTCGGTAATGTAAATCGGCACGTGACGCCGTCCGTCGTGAATGGCAATCGTATGCCCCACCATCTGCGGAAAGATTACCGAAGCGCGGGACCACGTTTTCACGACGCGCTTTTCGCCGCTGCGATTCATCTGCTCGATGCGTTTGAGCAGCTTGGGTTCGACAAAAGGTCCTTTTTTAAGAGAACGGCTCATGTGTTAGTTGCAAGTTTCAGGTTTCAAGTTGCAAGCCACATCGGACGCAGTTCGTCCGCACAACCTGTGACTTGAGACCTGTGACCTGTTTTATTTTTTCCCGCGACGACGCACAATGTACTTGTCCGTGCGCGCATTATTGCGCGTGCGATAACCGAGCGCCGGCTTGCCCCACGGCGTCTTGGGTCCGGGCATACCGATTCCCGTTTTGCCTTCGCCGCCGCCGTGCGGATGATCGCGCGGGGTCATTGCCACGCCGCGCACGCTCGGGCGCCAACCCATGTGGCGTCTGCGCCCCGCTTTGCCCAATTTAATCGTGCTTTGTTCGATATTGCCGATTTGTCCGATGGTGGCGCCGCATTCCATCGAAATGTAGCGCACCTCGCCGGAAGGCATGCGCACCTGAGCGTACTTGCCCTCTTTGGCGAGCAGTTGTGCGCCGACGCCCGCGCTGCGCGCAATTTGTCCGCCTTTGCCCTTGACGAGTTCGATATTGTGAATCAACGTGCCGAGCGGAATGTTTCGGATCGGCATCGCATTGCCGGGCTTGACTTCGGCATCGGGTCCGGACATTAACACATCGCCCACGCGCACTTCGAGCGGCGCAAGAATGTAACGTTTTTCGCCGTCGGCGTAATGCAATAACGCGATGCGCGCGGTGCGGTTCGGGTCGTATTCAATTGCCGCCACTTTGGCGGGAATGCCCGCTTTCTCGCGACGGAAATCAATCACGCGATATTTGGGGCTGTTGCCGCCGCCGCGATGGCGTACGCTCAATTCGCCGCGATTATTGCGTCCTGCCCATTTCTTTTGGTGACGCAAGAGCCGTTTTTCCGGCGCTTTGCCTTTGGTCAATTCTTCAAACGTCGAAACGGTTTGCCAGCGGCGACCGGGCGACGTGGGTTTATATGCTTTGGTTGGCATCTTTTATACACCTTCAAACAAGTCAATCCGCTGGTTCGCCGGAATGGTGACAATCGCTTTTTTCCACATGGCAGTCCAACGCGTTTGGCGGCGGCGCATCGAGCGGCGCGCTTTGCGCGGCATGGTCATGACATGCACATCAATCACGGTAATTTTCGGAAACGCGGTTTCAACGGCTTCTTTGATTTGCTGCTTGTTGGCGCGCGCATCCACTTCAAAGGCGTACTTGCGGTACGCATCGCGCAAGAAATTGCTTTTTTCCG
>CAZXYP010000073.1:0-3271 GCA_964644955.1 uncultured Anaerolineales bacterium
ATCGCCAACGGATGCAGGTCAAATTGCTTTTGCAGCGCGTCCAGCTGCGCTTCATCGGGCGATTGATAATCCATCCACTTGAAAGTGTTGCGCCCGCGCCCGAGGTCCAGCACGCGCGTTCTTGCGAGGGTTGTTGTTTGCGGCAACGTCGCAGCGATATTTGGTATCACAACCCCATTTTACCAGAAATTTTCGTTGACACGCACACGCCGCGCGGCTATAATGATTCGGCATGGGAATGCAGCTTTTCATTACAGCGACCCAAGGAGGCGTGATGCGACGTTGGCTTTTGGGACTGACAGTTTTTATGGTTTTGATGAGCGTCGTGTTGGTTTGGCAGCCCGCCGACGCAGCGACGGGCGCGCTTTGCAGCGCGGACCCGGTTTCGGGACCGCCCGGCACGAAATTTGAAATGACGTGTACGGGCTTTACGCCAAATACCTATGTCAATGCCTATGTGGTTGAACCCGACGGACGCGCCATCAGCGGCGCGCAAGTTGTGGGCTTTGCTTCGAATGTCGGCAATGGCAATATCCTGACCGACGCGAACGGCGCGGCACATTTTTCATGGCAATCAGAGGATGGTTCGCGTGAATTGGGCGGCGGCGGCAGTTTTGCGCACCAATTGGGAAATTGGACGTGGGTGGTACATCAATTGGGCGCGGCGCAAAGCGTTGTGTTGAACGGTCAAGTGCAAGTGACCATTGAAGCGGTAAATTGGGAACAGGTTGGCGCAAGTTTGAGTGTGTCGAGCAGTCATTGGAGCAGTTTCAATTTTTCCGGCGCGGGTTTTTGGCGCGATGAATACGTCAACATCTGGGTTACCTTGCCGCCGAATTGCAGTGGGCGCGCCAATGTGGAAGGCGCCAGCGCCGATGACCCGTACTATCAGGGTCTGTTTGACGGTTTTTTCGGACCCAACACGGTCAAAGCCAATGAACGCGGCGAGATTGCATTCACCCTCGTCTTTACGGCGCGCGCGTGTCGGGGGGAATATCACGCGACCGCATACGCCCCGGGCAGCGGTTACGGTGCAGTTGCCCTGTTTGCCGTAAGCGGCGATGCTATCTCCACTTCTGCCGCGCGCATTTCCACCGCGCCGCCTGCCGTAGATGCCTTGAATCCGGTCTTGACCATTCTCGGCAGCAATTGGGATGCATCGCAGACTGTGTCGTGTTGGTCCACGCGTCCTGACGGACGCACGTTCGATTTGGGAACCGTCAAAAGTGATGCGGGCGGCAGCTTCGCGCTGGATACACATATCAGCGGTTTCGATTCCTTTGCGCCGTATGCATCCGAAGAACCGGGCGTTTGGTCGGTTACCTGTCGCACAGTGCAGAATGGTGACACGGCATTGACCAATGTCACTGTCCACGCGCTGACGACGGACCCGTAAACCGCAAAATCAAAAAAAACACAATCGCATAAAAAAAACGGACAGCCTATTTGCTGTCCGTTTTTTTTGTTGGAACGGTCAGGACAAAATTGGCGTTTGCTATTTGTCGTTCAAGAATTCAAACGCTATAATCTCACCACATGAAGTCTGCACGTCTCATTGGGATTGGCTTGCTCGCGTTCCTCGCTCTGGCATTGCTCCTCGTAATCGTTTCCGTCACGCCGCTCAATCCGTTCGCCGAAACCAAAGCTGTCGAAACCGTCGCGCCCACGCGCGCAAATGCGGTGGCGCGCCAAACACGCGTCGCGGCGCGCACGAATACCGCGCAAGAAAATACGACCGACGCAATCACGCCGACGCCGGTCCCCGAGCCGACGCAAGAAGCCATCCTTCCACCGCCCACCATTCCGGCGAATGCGTCTGACGCGTTTCAACAAGGTATCACGCATCGGCGCAACGGCGATTATGTCCGCGCGGCAACGTCGTTTCGCGCGGCGGCGCAAGAAAGCAGTGAACCCGCGCTCGCGCGTCAGGCGCAATTTCAACTCGGCGAAGCATTGTACCTCGCCGCAGATTTTACGAACGCAGTTCCCGCGCTCCAAGCGGTGATTGACCAAAATGACGGCGACGCGCTGGCATTGCGCGCGCATTATTTTCTCGGCGACATGTTGACGCAGCAGCAAAACTATGACGCCGCGCTCGAACAACTGAAAATCTATCGCGACCGTTCGCGCGCGCTGCGCGGCGTGCTGGACCGCGAAATCGGCGATGTGCTGCTCGCGTCGGGCGACAGCGCAGCAGCCATCAAATACTACGAGACCGCGTTTCAAGACCCCACCTTCAATGCCGCGCAGCGCGTTGCCGTGCTGAAAAAAATTGCCGAAGTGTACAATGCGCGCGGGGAACCGCAGCTCGCGGCGATTCGTTTGGAAGAAGCGTTCAAAATCGCGCCCGACGATGCCGCGCGCGCCCATGTCGAATTTTTGTGGGGCGAGGCGTTGTACGCGATGGACGAAACCGACGCGGCGATTCAGCATTGGAAACATGCGCTCGCGGCGTACACCCTCACTCCCGGCGCGCACCAGTCGGTCGCCAAATTGGTAGAACTCGATGCGCCGAACATTAACGAATTGCAGCGCGGCATCGCCAATTACGGCGTCGGCAATTACGATTTGGCAATTCAGGCATTTCGTCGGTACATTGCCGCCAACGATGTGCCGGGCGCGGACGTGCTGTACTATGCGGGTCTCGCCTACCAACGCAAAGGCGATTATGAAGGCGCGCTGCGTAACTTGAACGCGCTGCTCGCCGGTTATCCGAACGACAGGCGCATTCCCGATGCGTTGTACGCCAAAGCCGTTTCGCAGACGCGGCAGGGCAGCCCTGCCGCCGCGCTTGCCACGTTAAGGCAGCTGTTGAAAATTGCGCCGGACGATGCGCGCATTGACGACGCGTATTGGAACGCGGCATTGGCGTATGAAGGCGCGGGCAATTACGCGCAAGCGGCGGCGGCGTACACCGAACTCGCACAAACGTTTCCTACCTCGTCGTTCGCGCCGTTTGCATTCTTTAATGGCGGCGTCAGTTATTATCTCGCGCAAAATTACGCGCAAGCGCAAGCGAATTGGAATGTCGTATTAAAGAATTATCCTGCGTCGCCGCACGCCAACAGCGCGGCGTATTGGCTCGGCAAACTCGCGCGCCAGCAAGGCGACGAGAAAAACGCGCTGCAATTTTTTCAACGCGCCACACAGCCCCCGCGTTCGTATTATTCGTGGCGCGCGTTCGATGCCGTGAATCAACCTGCCCCCCCCCCTTCGTGCGGCGGGGCGGGGTGCGGGTGCGGTGCTCATGCCAGACCTCTCGTTCGGACGC
>CAZXYP010000073.1:3281-18164 GCA_964644955.1 uncultured Anaerolineales bacterium
TTACGCGATGCAGGACAATGCAGACACGCGCGCGGAAATGGAAACATGGCTCGCGGCGTGGAGCGGCAAATCCGCGTCGGCGGAATTGCCGCCGCAGGTGTTGAGCGACGCGTCTTTTAGGCGCGGCAGTGAATATGCGTCGCTGGCACGCGCGCTCGACGCGCGTCCGCAGTTTCAGGCGGTGAACGAAACGTTTAAAAACGACGCCGCCGCGTTGTATGCGCTCGCGCTGTATTACAAAGACAATAATTATTTTTCGCTCTCGCTCGATGCCGCTAACAAATTGGCGATTTTGTCGGGACAGGATGAAACGCAGCAGCCGCGTCTCTTGCGCGAATTAATTTATCCGACGTACTATGCCGACTTGATTGTGCCGTATGCGGAACGACACGGCTTTGACCCTGCGCTGTTTTTTGGTTTGGTGCGTCAAGAGAGCAATTTCAATCCGCTCTCGATTTCATCGGCGCAAGCGCGCGGGTTGACGCAAGTGATTCCCGGTACGGGCGATTTCATTGCGCGCGCGCTGGATGTGCGCGACTTTCAGCAGACGGATTTGTTCAAGCCGTATGTGAGCGTGCGTTTTGGCACGTATTATCTCGGTACCGTGCTGGGCATGTTCAACGGCAACGCGTATTATGCGCTGATGGGCTATAATGGTGGACCGGGCAACGCGCGCAAATGGCAAAAGAATGATTTGGATGTCGCGGTCGAAACGATTCCTTTTGCCGAATCGCATTTGTACGTGCGGACGGTCATGAATCAATTTCGTCAGTACGCGGATGTGTATCGCGGGCAAGACAAGTAATGCGCCGTGAGGACTGAGGACAGAGTATGTCAACCAAATTTCTCCGAAACGCGTTTGTGATGGTCCTGTTTGTGATGGTGCTGCTGCTGCCGACCGGTTTACATGCGGCAGTGCGTTCGCCGAAAATTGAAACACGCGTAGCCAAAGCATTCGCGCAAGGCGAAACCACACGCGCATTGATTGTGATGGCGGAGCAGGCAGAGGTGTCCGCGGCGGACGCGCTGCCGACGAAACAACAAAAAGGCGCGTACGTATTCAACACACTGCGCGCGACGGCGGAACGCACGCAAGCGAACGTGCGCGCGCTCTTGACGCAGCGCGGCATGGTGTATCGCGCGTACGTAATTGCGAATGTGATTGCGGTGGAAAACTTGGATGCCGCAGCGGCGGCGCAAATCGCGGCGCGCCCCGAAGTCGCGCGCATTGCAGGCAATGCCGATGTGAAATTTTCCGCGCCCGTTTCGTCCGCGCCATCTGCCGAACTTGGACAGACGATTGAATGGAATCTAAAAAAAATCGGCGCGGATAAAATCTGGGCAGAACAAATCCGCGGGCAAGGCATCGTCGTCGCAAATCAAGACACGGGTGTGCAATGGGACCATCCCGCGCTCAAAAACAAATATCGCGGGTACAACCGGAAAACTGACACAGTGAATCACAATTACAATTGGTGGGATGCTATTCACGGCAGCATTGTGGGGGGCGGCAATGTCTGCGGGTACAACGCTGCCGCGCCGTGCGATGATTACGGGCACGGCACGCATACGATAGGCACCATCGTCGGCGGAACCAAGGACAACAAAATCGGCGTCGCGCCGCGCGCAAAATGGATTAGCTGCCGCAATATGGATAACGGCGTCGGGCGTCCGTCCACGTACATTGAATGCTTTGAGTTTTTTCTCGCACCGTGGGACTCGAGCGGTAATAATCCCGACCCGAATCAAGCGCCGGATGTGGTGAGCAATTCGTGGAGCTGTCCGCCGAGTGAATTGTGCGCGGCAGACACATTGCAAACGGCGACGGAAAATTTGCGCGCGGCGGGAATTTTTGTGGTCGCGTCGGCGGGAAATTCCGGCTCAAGTTGTTCGACCATTTCGGACCCGTCCGCCATTTATGATGCCTCGACGACTGTCGGTGCGACGGACAGTAGCGATGCGCTTGCTTCCTTTAGCAGTCGCGGTCCCGTAACGAAAGACGGCAGCAATCGCCGCAAACCGGATCTCAGTGCGCCGGGCGTCGCTGTGCGTTCCAGCGTGCCGGGCGGCGGCTATTCCAAAATGAGCGGGACTTCAATGGCGGCGCCGCACGTTGCGGGCGCGGTCGCCTTGTTGTGGCAAGCCGATCCCGCTTTGCGCGGCAAGGTGAGCAAGACTGAAAAATTCTTGTTCCATTCCGCCAACTCCAATGTGCAAGCAGGCAGTCAAGTCTGCGGCGGCACGGACAAGTCAATGATTCCCAATAATTTATTCGGGTACGGACGCCTGAATGTGTGGAAAGCATACCAGAACGTGAAATAGAATTCTGTGGACGTGAACGCGACAAGCATCTGCCTACCGCGTTTGTTGTTCCATTCTGCGCGCATTATTTGGAGTATAATCACGTACCTCCGTTTCAGAATCGCACATCGAGGAGATACTGTATGCAGCGTTTGATTTTGTTCGTCATTGTTTTCGCAACCTTCATCGTTCTCGCGCCGTCCGGCTTGAATGCGGCAGCCGCGCCGGACAGCACATCCCAAACTGCGGCGCGGGCGTTGACGCGGCGCGATGTAGCGGCAAAAATTGACGCGAGCGTCATGGAAATGCTGCAGCAAGGCAAGCGCGCCCGCGCGTTAATCGTCTTGGCACAGCAAGCGGATGTCTCGGCAGCGAAAAATTTGCCTACCAAAGCGGAAAAGGGCGTGTATGTTTTCAACGCGCTGCGTGAAACCGCCGCGCAAACCCAACCGAATGTACAGCGCGAACTGGAGCGCCTGGGGCTGTCGTATCGCGCGTACTATGTGGTGAATATGTTCGCGGTTGAGAATCTGGACACTGCCGCCGCCATTCAGCTTGCCGCGCGTCCCGAAGTCGGATTCATCGAAGGGAATCCGGATGTCAAATTCGCGCCGCCGCTGCCCAACCAATCTGCCGCGCCCGAAAGCGCGGATGGCGTGGAATGGGGCATTCGCAAAATTCGCGCCGACAAAATGTGGGAACTTGGTTTCAAAGGACAGACCCTAGTGGTTGCGAATCAAGATACCGGTGTGCAGTGGGACCATCCCGCGCTCAAGAACAAATATCGCGGGTACGACAAACAAACAGGCAAAGTGAATCACAGCTATAATTGGTGGGATGCCATTCATCAGACGTTAAGCAGCGGAAATAATCCGTGTGGTCTGAATCTCAAAACGCCTTGTGACGATAACAGCCATGGCACCCACACGATGGGCACCCTCGTCGGCAGTACGGGGGCCAACAAGATTGGTGTCGCGCCCTCTGCAAAATGGATTTCGTGTCGCAACATGGAGCGCGGCGTCGGACGCCCCGCCACGTACATCGAATGTTTTGAATTTTTCCTTGCGCCGTGGAATCGCAAAGGCAAGAATCCTGACCCCGCCAAAGCGCCCGACATTGTGAGCAATTCATGGGGTTGTCCTCCCTCTGAACAATGTGCGCCCAACAGCATCAAGACTGCTACGGAAAATGTGCGCGCCGCAGGAATTTTTGTGGCAGTTTCAGCAGGAAACAGTGGTCCGAATTGTTCCACCATTGAGGACCCGTCGGCGATTTACGATGCCTCTACGACAATTGGCGCGACCAACTCGTCCGACGCACTCGCGTCCTTCAGCAGTCGCGGTCCCGTGACGGTGGACAGCAGCAATCGCCGCAAGCCCGACCTCAGCGCGCCCGGCGTGAATGTGCGCTCCAGCGTGCTGCATAATGCGTACGCGAACTTTGACGGTACCTCGATGGCGGCGCCGCATGTCGCCGGCGCGGTTGCGCTCCTGTGGCAAGCCAAACCCGCGCTGCGCGGCGATG
The DNA here is from genome assembly GCA_964644955.1 of uncultured Anaerolineales bacterium. Taxonomy (GTDB): domain Bacteria; phylum Chloroflexota; class Anaerolineae; order UBA4142; family SHND01; genus SHND01. The sequence goes on from CAZXYP010000073.1 coordinate 7,107, forward strand.
TGGATGCCACAGAAACGCTGTTATTCGACAATGCCTATACCGGCGTGAGTGTGGCAGGCAATCAGAAATGCGGCGGCACCGCGGCGGCAGACATTCCCAACAACCTGTTCGGGTACGGACGCCTCGACATTTTCAAAGCGTACCAGAATGCACCCTGAGGAAATGCGATTACCAAAACGCGTCGCACATAACGTGCGGCGCGTTTTTTTATGCGTTTCAGCCCGCTGTATTTGGAGTATAATCAGCGCGTGTCCAAAATCCGCCGCGAGGAAACCCCATGAGCCAACCGCAAAAAAATCTGTTTCAAATCATTCGCGATTTACTGAACGGCGTCATGAATCCGCCGAAACCAACGCCGCCGCCAACCCCGCCGCCCGCGCCCGCAAAAGAAATTACGGACGAACCGCTTGTGCCACTTGCGCCGCGCGTGTTGGTCATTGTGTATGACCCGCTCGTGGACCCGTTGAAAAATTTGCGGCTCACGGAATGGGGCGTCAAAAATCGCGGCTGGTCGCGCGTGGACGATTTGCTCGCCGGATACATCAAGGACATTGACGAATGTTCCGGCGGACTTGTGAAATACAATGTCGTCCAACGCATTGACGTGGATGGGTTTCCGTTACGCTTGAACGGCAAGCGTTTCACCGCGACGGAATATCTCGATTTGTACACGGTCAATCAAAGTAAATACAAGGAACCGGATGATCGTTTCGATTACAACGACGTCATCAAGGAATTTGATTTGCTGGCGCGCGTGAACAATCATGAAATTGACGAAGTATGGCTTTTTACGTATCCGTTTTCGGGGACGTACGAATCCGTCATGTGCGGCACGAATGCGTTTTGGTGCAACGGTCCGGTGATTGAAAATACACCGGGGCGGCGTTTTGCCATCATGGGTTTTTCGTACGAACGCGGTGTCGGGGAAATGGAAGAAGATTTGGGGCATCGCACGGAATCCGTCATGGGCAAACTCTTTAACTGCATGGATTTTGTGAATTGGACGTACGCCTATGACCGCAGCAAAACGCCGTATGTAAAACTCGAGCCGACCAAATACGACGCGGTGAAATTTGCCGAGACGAATTTGTTTGCGAAATTTTTATTGTACGACCGCATCGCGCCCGGCAATTCGCAGTGCGGCAACGTGCATTACGCGCCCAACTCGCAAAAAGATTACGAGTGGGGCAATCCGACGCCCGTCATCACCTATGCCGACGATTGGCTCACCTTTCCGAATTTGCCGCGCGTTCAGAAAATGCAAAACGCGAATTCGTGGGGGGGGGGCGATATTCGCGGGCATCATCGCTGGTGGTTTTCGAGATTTCCAAAAGTGGCGGGGCGAATGAATGGGGTAAGACTGAATTGGTGGCAATACATTTGTGATGTGGCGAATCCTGAATTTGATTCGCCGGTACAAGAAAGCGGGGAGTGAAATTTTCACTCCCCGCTCTTTTTTTGCAAGCGGTTCATTGGGCTTGGAAAGTCCGCCAGTCTGATTTCGTTTTGCCGTTTGCGTTGCGCGCAATGACTTGCCAAACGTATCGTTTTCCCTTGATCAAAGATTTGGTTGTGAACTCTGAGTTTGTCAATCCGCCTTTGCTTTGAAACTTGGCGCCGTTCGGCGAATCGAATTTGATGACCACTTTGTACTGAGTCGCGCACGGCGCGTCATCCCAGTCGAGTGAGGCGGTCGTTGTTTTTACTTTGCCGTTTTGCTTTGGTTTTGTAAGGACGGGCTTGGCAGGTTTGCCGGTACAGGAAACGGGAGTCACTTCCACTGCGCCGACATCGTAACCCAGTCCTAGCGGACGCGCGACCCCGCGTTGGTCAATCGTTGGGATGTTGATGTATGAGCCGTTATCAATCGCCGGGCTGCCGGTTTGCGGCAGATGTGTTTTGGTCTGACCACCATTGTCTGCTAGCGCACCGAGTTTCAAATCCACGTTATCGCGTCCCGCGCCAAAATTGCACGAGTTGTCGTTGGAGAGATTGAAAGTGCTCATGACGGGCGCAGTATAAAACGTGCAGTTGACTCCAATGCCGTCGTTCGAGTTCGAGAGCAGGACATTGGTGAGTGAGAGTTGTGGACCATACACCGCATCATTCCAAATCGCGCCGCCGTTGCTGGTATTGGAATTTGTGGTGACAACCGTCACACTGACGAGGGTGGCGGTGCCGCTGTCATTCATCAACGCATCGCCATAGGTGGCTTGATTTCCCGAGAGCGTCGCGTTGCCGAGCCACAAGACTCCATAGTTTTCAATGGCGCCGCCGAACATGGCGTCGTTATCGGACAAAGTGACTTGACTCAGACCTGCCTCACCCTTGTTATAGAGCGCGCCCCCATAGTAGAGGGCGTGATTGTTGGTCAACGTACTGGTCTCGAGACTCAATTGTCCCTCCACGCCCACGTACATCGCTCCGCCTGTGACGGTGCGATTGCTTTGCAACTGGCTGCTCGAAATCGTCACCGGCAGATTTTCGATAACCAATGCGCCGCCCTTGGCAAAGTTGTCTGCGCCGGTCGTTTCATTTTCGCTAAAGGTACTCGCTGTAATCGCGCCATTCGTATTCGGATACAGCTTGCGCGCATAGATGGCGCCGCCGCTGCCGGCTTTGTTTTTCTTGAATTGTGTGTTGCTGATGTCGAACGCGGCGCTGCTGTAAATCGCCCCGCCAAGATGTGTCACGTTCGCTTGATTTTCGGTAAACGCGCTGTTGCTGATGGTGAGCAGCGAGGTGGCGCTGTCGGCATAAATCGCGCCGCCTTGAATGGCGAGATTGTTTTTGAACGTGCTGTTGGTGATATCGAGTGTGCCGTTGGTAAAAATCGCGCCGCCGTAATTTGCGCGATTGTTTTGCAGCGTCACGTGGTCCAGTGCAAGCTGTCCGAGATTGTGAATTGCGCCGCCGTCGGCGGCATTGGCAAGTCCGTGTTCCAGCACGATATTTTTCAGGGTCAGGTTGCCGGTGGGGCTGACTTGCACCAAACGCACATTGTCTTGTCCGTTCAAGGTAATTTTGTTTCCGCCGTCAATCGTCGTCGGATAATCAATGAGCGGCAATGGCGCGGACAGCACAATCGTCTTCGTTCCGCAATTAAAGTTGAGCGTGCCGCCAAACTGCTCTTGCAGCTCGACGATTTTCGCGCGCAGCTCTGTTTGGTTATTGCAATTGGTCACGGTGAGGACGAGCGCGCTTGCGGCACGCGCAGGTTGCAAAATGACCAACGCGGTCAACAACGCGCACGCGAGGAAAAAAATTCGAGAGTATTTCATGTTTTGCTTGGCAAAGCAACGCGCATGTCATTCCGAATAGAGTGAGGAATCTCATGCGCGTTCCTTTTGGTGTACGACTTGCTTGATTTCCGATAGGTCTATGCGGGCATGGCTTGCAGTTCGTCCCACGGTTCAAAATCTTCCACGTCATAGGACAAGTCTGTAAGGGCATAGCTGCGCGTCGCAATCACTTCCAGATATTCCGCTTCGATGCACGTTGTGCCGTCAGTGGCGCGATTGTGTTTTGCCCACAGATTTTCCAAATCAAAGCGCAGTGCGGCTTGTCCTTTTTCATCCAACGCGGCGAACGCGCGGTTGGTCGGCCCGTAGTAGCGGCGGAAAAATTCCACCACTTGCGCGACACCAAACGGATACGCGAACGACGGATAGATTTTGCGCGTCATCATTAAATCCCCGATGCCTTCATTCAATCGTTCGCGCACGGTTGCTTCATCACCCCACAAAACGGGGGATGTTATCAACGGCGAGGGCGGAACGTGCTTGGCAATCGTCTTGAACATTTGCCCAACAAAACCGCGCGGCGTCCAATTCATCATGTAAATCAATCCGCCGGGACGACACACGCGGGTCAGTTCTGCCGCCACGCATTCGGGACGCGGCGCAAACATCGCGCCGATGAGACTGATGACGACATCGAACGACGCATCGGGAAAGTTCAACTCTTCCGCGTCGCCTTCTTGAAATTGCACATCCACTTGTTCCATGTCTGCGCGCACGCGCGCTCGTTCAATCAAGTTCGTCGCAAGGTCAACGCCGGTTACGTCATACCCTTTGCGCGCGAGCGGAATCGCGATTTGGCCTGCGCCGCAGCCGACATCGAGGATGCGACTGCCGCGTGGAATCTCCAACGCGTTAATGATTTCAATTGCGCCCGGTTCGAGATATTTGGCAAAGATGCCATAGTCGCCGGACATCCACGTCGCTTTGAGTTTTGCTTTCAGTGTTTGCATTTCAGGTGTCATTGTGTTCATCTGTTTTCTCGTGTGTGATTCGTAGTAACGATTTCAATCGTTCCACGCATGCAACGATTGAAATCGTTACTACATGTTGTTTTCTTAGCGCACTTCTTGTGCCACAATCGTGCGCGGTGCCATGTTGACTTCGAGCGCGGCGAGCCGCGTTTCAAATTTCAACAGCAGTTGTTTGAGCGCATCGTTCTCTTGCTGCAATTCGCGTACCTGCGCCGCCGCGTTGTCGCCGAAATTCGCAAAGACTTGAATCGTTCCGTCCGCGTTTGCGTCTTCGAGCGCGTAACCAATCACTTTGCACGCGTCGGTTGCTTTCATGCCGTACCCGGCTTTGGAACTCGACGTGATAGCGTCGCCGCGTTTAATCGCGCCGTTTTCCATCGTCACCTTTGCCGGAAAATATCCATAAATCGCAAGCGGCAAATAATGTTCGTTCAGATACACCCCGTCCGCGCCCGATTCGGGTTTGACGATATAGCCGAGCAAATTTTCATCGCACGCTTTCGCCGATTTTTGTACGACAAAGGGACCATGTGCGTCGCCGTACGGATTTTTCACATCGGGCGCAATGCTCACGAGGTCAGCGGTTTGCGGAAATCCTTTGCCCGCGTCAATCGAAGGCACATACTCGGCGGCGGAACTGCATGTGGAAAGAGTATAGGTGCCGAAATAACAAAGGTGATTTGTGGTGGATGGAGCGAGCGCGCCGACGGAAACCCTGCGGTCTGCGCCCGCAAAGAGCGAGTAGAGTCCGGATGAATTGGAGACTTGGAAATCGCCCGTGACATCCAGCGTTTGCTGTGGGTCCGTTTCGCCAATGCCCACTTTGCCGTTTGCGGCAATTGTCATGCGCGGTGTATTTATGCGCGCGCCGCCCACGGTTGCAGCAGGTGCTGTGTAATAGGTGAGGTTCCCGGTCGAGTTGTTAAATTGAAAGATTCCGCCATACCCGTCCTCCCCTGCGGGATAGTTGGGCGCAGCTCCCTCGTTAAAGGTGAGGGTGGGATAGAGTGTTTCGCCACCGCGCACGGTAAAGCCATATACGCCACCGTTTTCGCCCAACAGCGTCACACCGTTCACCTGAAGCGTCTGGCTCGGTTTGTTCGTGCCAATCCCGACGTTGCCGTCCTTTTCGATTCGCATGCGCTCGGCATTGTTGGTCTTGAACACAAACGGCTTGTTATTGGTCGTCCCAATAAAGCTCTTGTTGCTGCTTTTGTTGCCGTTCGTGTTCCATGTTGTAATGGCATCCAAACCTTCCGGTCCTTGCGCCCGCGCGGGCGCGATGCTGCCAATGCTCGCGACAAGGAATGCCGCAACCATGAGAACGCTCAACACGAGTCCGAAACGTAATTTGTTCATGTTGTCCTCCTTGTGGACAAGAGTGAATTGCGCGCGGGGTGCGCGCTCACTCGGAATCTGATTTTTTCGCCGATAAAAGAAAATCGTCGTCACGCGGGAGCTGCAATTGTGCCTGCACAAATTCGAGCAGCGCACCCCATTCCCGAAAATAGCGTATTTCACGGCTGGAAATGTGTTGAACCTGTCCGCGCCATTCTGCGGCTCCATCGCTCCCCTCGACGCGCCAGAGTTTAAGCATAAAGAGTTGGGGAAAATGCGAATGCGGCGAGTTGCGTATCGAATTGTTCAAACCTTCTGCCTGCCTTTGCGCGAAAACGTTTTTCTCTATCCGATGCAAGCAGTCTACCAAAATGCGCGTCTTGAAAGCGTCACGCCAAGCGTCTCGTCAATTGGAAAAAAAAAGAGGCGACATGTGTCGCCTCCTTTTTTCAAGAACGTAACAGGTCGCCAAGACCTGTTACGTTTTGGTGTTGAGTTTCTATCCGCCTAACCCATACTCTGTCGCTTGTTCCATCGTCATGGCGCGTCCGACTGCCCACGCGCTCGAGAAATTTTCGTTCAAGTGGGCGCGCACGCTTTCAAGGACGCGTTCATAGTCCGGGCGGTCAATTTGCGGAATGGGCAGCGCAATGGACTCGCGCAGCGCGTCCGACGCGCCCAAAAGAATGGCTGCTTTGTTCGAATCTCCCGAGGCGTCAAGCGCCGCTGCCAGACCTTCCAAACATTCCGGCACAAAACGAATTTCGCTGCCGGTGCGATACATTTGCAGACTCTCTTGATGCAATTGAATCGCGCGCGCAAAATTGCCTTGCCGCGTCGCCACCAGCCCCAAATTGTTCAACGCGAGCGCAATGTGCTGAACGTGTTGAGCTTGCGTGGCTGCTGCGTATGCCTCTTCATCCAACGCTTGCGCGTTGGCATAGTCACCGCGATAGCGCGCCAATTCGCCCGTTGTCATCAAGATAAATGTGAGCAGCAAGTGGTCTTGGAGCCCGCGCGCCACTGCTAAACTTTCTTCCAGATAACGATCTGCTTTTTCGTATTTGGTTTGATGGATGAGCGCACCCGCGATATTGACGAGCGCAAGCCCAACACCGGGTATGTCGCCAAGTTCGCGATTGATGGCGAGCGCTTGTTCATGCCATTGGATACATGGCTCGTACTCGCCGCGCAGCCATGCCAGCGAACCAAGTCCCGCATACCCTTTGGCGCGCGCAGGTGTGGCAGTCGGCTCGCCTTGCCCCAATGCGTTGGTCAAAAATCGTTGCCCCTCGACGATATGCCCGCGCGCGTACCAAAAACGCCACAGCGCGCCGGCGAGTCGTAACTGCATTTCGATATGTTCTTGTGTTTGTGCGTGCCAACTCAACGCCGCGCGCACATTGTCGTGTTCCGCTTCCAAACGCTTGTGCCACGCGCCTTGTTCTGCGCCCGTAAATTCCGGTTCGGCGCGTTCTGCCAATTCCATAAAATACGCGAGATGCCGCGCTGCCAGTTCATCATCCTCTTGGACGACATGTAATTTTTCGCGCGCATATTCACGCAGCGGTTCCAACATCCGATAGCGCATTTCGCCGTCGGACTCGTTAACCATCACGAGCGACTTGTCAATGAGATTGGAAAGTGTGTCCAGAATTTCGGTATTCCGTAATCGGTAATCAGTATTCAGTAACTGTCCCCTGTCCACTGATAACTGATAACTGATTACCGGTTTCTCGTCGCTGACCACTGCTTCTGCTGCTTGCAATGTAAAACCGCCTGAAAAGACCGATAGGCGTCGAAACAAAACGCGTTCGTCAGGCGATAGCAGCGCGTCGCTCCAATCCAAAACCGCGCGCATCGTTTGATGACGCGCGGGCAAGCTGGAACTGCCGCGCGTCAAGACCGCGAGCGCGTCGTCGAGCCGCGCCGCGATTTGTTGTGGCGACAATGTTCGCACGCGCGCCGCAGCCAATTCAATCGCGAGCGGAATGCCGTCAAGCCGTCGGCAAATCTGCGCGACGGATTCCAAGTTGTGTTGATTCAAAGAAAACGTCGGCAGAATAAAACTCGCGCGTGTGATAAACAATTGCGCCGCGTCCGAGTGCGAAACATTTTCAAAGGTAGGATGTTCCGCGTCGGGCAAGGAAAGCGGCGGCACCACAATCAATGCTTCGCCCAAAACGTTCAACGGTTCGCGGCTGGTGGCGATGATGCTGACGCGCGGCGCATGTTGCAAAAGGTCCCGGGCAAACACCGCGCACGCGTCGTGCAAATGCTCGCAGTTGTCCAACACGAGCAGCAGCGATCTATCGCGCGCGTATTCAAAAAACGATTCGCGGATGCCTGTATCCACGTGTTCGCGTAAACCAAACACTGCTGCGCAGGCGGACGGCACTTCTGCCGCGTCCGTCAACGGTGCCAAATCTACAAACCACGCGCCGTCGGAAAAATCATTTGCGATTTCATGCGCGGCTTGAATTGCCAAACGCGTTTTGCCGCCGCCGCCAACGCCTGTCAATGTCACCAACCGCGCGCGTTCGAGCTGCGCGCGAATTTCGGCGAGTTCGCGCGCGCGTCCGATGAAACTCGTGAGCGGCATAGGCAGATTTGATTTTGTTTGAACGCGCGGGGTGATGGCGCGCTCGACAATTTTTTCTTGACGGCGCAAACGCTCAAACAATTCGCGCGTCGTTGCGCTCGGTTCCGTATCGAGTTCGCGCTGCAGCACGGCGACACACGTTTGATACACACGCACCACGTTCGCGCGGTCGCCGCTTTCGGCGTACAAGCTCATCAACTTGCGATACGCGTCTTCGCTCAACGGGTCCGCTTGCAGCAAGCGCCGCGCATAGCCGATGGCGTTTTGAATTTCGCGTATTTCTTCAGACAACGCGATGAGCTGCGCCAACGTGTCCACATACAATTCGCGCAAACGTTCGCGTTCGGGCAACAACCATTCGTCATAGCACGCGGGCATCAAGTCGCCGCGATAGAGATTGACGGCGGTCGCAAGTTGTTGCGCCCGATGTGAATCCGGCACGGGTGGCGCGACAACTTGCGCCGTCTGCCGTCCGGCGTCTGTCGCCCGTTTTACGAATTCATCCACGTCGAGTGAAAAAGGCGCATCCGCGCGCCATTGTAACGTTTGCGTGTCCGCCGCGAGAAAGCGGTCAACATCGGGTAACGCTTTTCGCAAGAGATACACGAGATTGCGTAAATTGTTGTGCGCTTGTTTTTCTGAAGAATCCTGCCAGAGGAGAAACGCGAGATGTTTGCGCGATTGCGGCGCGTCATGATGGAGCAACAGATAGGCGAGCAGCGACTGCAAACGCGGGGCATCGAATCCGTTGAGAAGGACATCTTGATAACGGACCTCAAAATCGCCCAAGAGTTGAACCCGCAAAATAGACATTGCGGTTGTCTATTATACGCGAGATTGCGGGGGGATTGGCGTGGGTTTTTGTTAGTTTTGCGTCGGCGCACTATGGCGCGCCGGGTGGTTTTTGGCTGACGCGTTTCGAACAATCCGTTCGCGTCGAAAGTTTTTTTACGGAAGCGCGGTACCGGGCAGCCGGATCAAAGAACCGGTGGAGAAATTCCATTCCAGACCATCAAGTTTGGTTCCAGCGAGAGTTTCGGCGCCCGCTTTCAGACGGACCTGATAGGTCGTGTCACTTTCGAGCAGCGGCACGGGATAAAACACCATCACGCGATTGCGCCATTCGAAATAACCGTTCACCAACGCGCCATTGTCCGCGCGCACGACCCGAAACCGCGATTCCACCGAAGCGCGCTGCATGCGCGCCGTAAATACCATGGAAATCAAACTGTCCGGCGAAACATTTTGCGCGCCGGGTTTGGGAAAATGCGCGCGCGCTTGTGCCGGCTGCGGGGTTGGTACGCGTGTCGTATTCTGTGCGCCGATGGTGGGGAACGGATTGAGCTGATCCAGCGGTACAAACACCAACGGCGGCGACAGAGGCGGCGTAGCTGTCGGGGTGGCGCGCTCTGCCGCTTGGGCCACTGCGCGTTGATGGGAGGCAATCTCTGCGCGCGGCGCAAATGCCAACGCGACCAACAGCACAATCGCTATCGAGAGCAGCCATTTCATTGCGAATCCTTTACGCCGCTGCGTCCAGTAAAGCGTCGCGCAGCGCGCTGCGCGCACGATGGAGGCGCGCGCGTACGGTTGCGATATCAGTGTGCATGATTTGGGCAATGTCTTGGGACGGCAGATTTTCCAAATCTGCCAAGACGAGCGTCACGCGTTCCGAAAATGGCAAGCTCTCCATTCCGCGCTGAACACGCGTGTGCGGCGTGGTCGCCGCCGGATACAATTGCAAAAACGCGGCACAGCGCTGTGTGATTTGACGCAGTAACCAAGGTTCAAACGCTTCCTGCTCCAATTCATTGAGCGCGCGCAGCGCGTGCGTAATGACACTTTGTGTGAGGTTCGCCGCCGCGTGCGGATCTTGTACCAAATGATAGGCGACGCGATACGCGCGCTCCTGATGCCGCGCCACCAATTGATTGAATGCGCGCACATCGCCGCGCTGCGCGCCGCGCAGCCATTTTGCTTCATCGGCGGAAAAGTTACGCGGGGCGTTGGTTGACAACGCCCCACGCAAGGAGGAGGAGAAAACGTTCACTGTCCCTATTCTAGCGGAAAGGGGCAGGAAAAACATCGGATAAAGTACGTATCCGTTACGTATCGCAATTACGTAGCCGCATGCGGCTATTTTTTCGGAGGATTCGGGACGAGATGATGTTCCAGCGCAAAACGCGTCGCCGCGACGCGGGAATTGACGCCGAGTTTATTGTAAATGGATTGCAAATGCGTGCTGACCGTGCGCGGGCTGAGCACCAATTTGCGCGCCACTTGCGCGTCGCTCATGCCCGACGCGACCAATTGCAGTACTTGCAATTCGCGCGGCGAAAGTCCGACAGGCAGTGGAGCATCGGCATAAGAGCTTTGCTCGGTCAATTCCGGCTGTGCGAGCGCGGACTGCAATGCTTGCGTGAACGGAATGGTCTCGCCCGTTTCCAATTCAAACGTTTGCTCCGAGAGTGAACCGACAATCCATTCCCTCCAGAACGCGCTAAACGGCACATAGTGGTTTTGTAGGCGGCGCACCAAACCGCGTTTGTCCAAATGCGCCAGCACGCGTTCCGAACGCGCCAGAAGGGCGTGCAAGGCGTTCGCGTCCCATTCGTTCGCGCCAGATGCCTGTGCGTCCGCCGACAATGCCAACGCCGCCAGCACAATTTTTTCCTTGTCGTCCGAGTGCCGCCAGTATTCGGCGAGATGCGGCGCGGCTTGTTTGCGAAATTCACTGCGCCAGAATTTTTCACGCGCGGTGTCGGGCAGCGCTTGCGCGTGCGCTTCGTACAAAAAATGACAGGCGGCGTGCAGAACGTACGGATGCGCGCCCGCGAATTCCACC